>JBEKNT010000082.1:0-19500 GCA_049522565.1 Acetobacteraceae bacterium | reverse complement strand
CTCAAGGGGAGGGGGAGTCTCTCTGTTTCTTGCTTGCTTTGCCACGGCACGCACCCCCGGGCGCAGACGCCAAGCCACCGCAAGCCGCTCCTGCGCAGGGCAGGTGGGCCATTACCAAATCCGGGTGTTGCTCCCGCCGTCGCTCACCCCGCCCGGCGCCGTCTCCCGCACAGCGAAACGAGACACCGGTGAGACGCCGTCGGCGTGCCGATGCGGGCTGGGAGACAGGCCGCCGCCCAGTACTCTGCTCTCACCCCAGGCGTCACCGTCTCGAATCAAATGAAATGAGACGGTCATGAGACAGCGTTGGCTCCCCAAGGCAGGCGCCGGCGCAACGGCCCGTGCCAAAATCGGTCCGCCGCAGGTCCCGACATGCACGGCTCCGGCGCAAGATAAGTCCTACGCCCCCAGCAGCGCCACCGTGCGCGCCAGCACCTTCGCCTCGTCATACAGGTCCAGCGCCCGCGCCCGGCCGGCCTCGCCCATCGCCGCACGCAGCGCCGGATCGCCCGCCAGCCGGCGCAGCGCCGCGGCCAGGGGAGCCACCGCGCGCGCCGGCACCAGCAACCCCGTCACCTCCGGCACCACCTGCTCGCGCGGTCCGCGGATCGCGGTGGCGACCACCGGCAGGCCGGTCAGCATCGCCTCGATCACCGACATCGGCAGGCCCTCGAAATAGCTCGGCAGCACGAACACGTCGGCCGCTGCCAGCACCGCCGCCACGTCGTCCCGATAGCCCAGCAGGCGCAGCCGGTCGCCCAGGCCCGCGGCGCGCAGCGTCGCCACCATGTCCTCGCCGCGGTCGGAGTCCAGCCGCTCGCCGGCGACCCACAGCTCGGCTTCGGGCACCGCGCGCATGGCGGCGGCCAGCTCGCGGTAGCCCTTGCGCGCCACCAGCCGCGACACCGCGACGATCACCACGCGATCTGCCGGCGTGCCGAGCGCCGCCCGCAGCCGCGTGCGCGCACCGGGGTCCGGGCGAAACACTGTCGGGTTGCGCCCGTTGCCCACCGCCACGGCGTGCCGCGCGATGCCGAGGCGGCGGGCGTCCGCCGCTTCCTCCGTCGAGACGGTCAGGAACACGTCGGTCACCCGGCCGCCCAGCCACTCCATGGCGAAGCTGGCGGCGCGCTGCGGCCAGGCACCCTCGCGGTTGTTGAACAGGAAGCCGTGGCAGGTGAAGGCGATGCGCGGCACCCCGGCGCGCCACGCCGCCAGCCGGGCGAGGAAGCCGCTGATCGGCATGTGCGCGTGCACCAGGTCGGGGCGCTCCGCCCGCAGCAGCGCAACCAGTGCGCGGAAGGCGCGCCAATGCGCCAGCGGCGAGACGCGGCGGGCGAACGGCGCGGCGACCACGCGGAAGCCCTCGGCGCGCACGCCGTCGAGCAGGGGACCCTCGGCGCAGACGCCGACGACGTCGTGGCCGCGGGAGCGGAGGGCACGCATCAGCGGCAGCAGGAAATGCCGCAGCGAGAAGTCCACGTTGGTGATCTCGAGGATTTTCACGCGGCGGACAGCGCCACCGAGGACAGTCGGGGCAGCGTCGGGCGGCGCCTGGCGGGAGGGTCGAATACTCCCCCTCCCACAAGGGGAGGGGGAGAATTGCGGGGTCAGCCCACCTTGCTGATGGCCCATTTCACCTGCTGCGGCCCATCCGCATACCCGGTCAGCACCACCTGTTCGCTGCGGCGAGGCTCCAGGCCGCCGAGATAGATGCTCTCCTCCAGCGTGATGCGCGCGCCGTCGGCGCGCAGCCGCCAGCCGCCGGTGCGCAGCCGCAACAGCACCGCCTCGCCGTCCTGCTGCACCGAGGCGTTCACGTCGGGATGCAGGTGGAACCGCACCGTGAAGGGCTGTGGCGTCGCGGCTTCCACGGCGTCCTCGCCGCGGATGTCGTCACCGCTCTCGGCCATGTACAGCCGGCGACGGTGCACCGCGCCGAACACCTGCTTCCAGCCGTCATGGCTGGCCTCCAGCCAGTGCGCGCCGTTCGCCTCCTGGCGCTGCGCCTCCACCACCACCGGCCGCCGTCCAAGCCCGTCCGGCTTCAGCTCACTGCTCGACAGGTCGGCGATCACCAGGGTCGAGTGCGCCGCGGTGGCACGCGCCGCATCGCGCCACTCCGGCGGGCCGGCGGGAAACGCGCCGCAATTGACGATCAGCCGGTCGCGGCCGATCGACAGCTCCATCGACAGGGTGCCGGCATGGGCGTAGCGATCCACCCCCGGCGGCGGCGGCGCACCGCAATCCACCAGCAGCACGCTGCGTCCGGCCTGCAACCGCTGGAACCCGCCCTCGGTCAAGGAGGATGGCCCGCGTCCGCCGCGCCCGGCCTGGGTCAGCACCAGGTCGATCAGCGGCGGCGTCTCCTCCTTGCTGCCGTTGAACAGCGCCAGCCCGCCATCGCCGTGGCGCAGCACCCGCAGCGCCGGAGCCATGCGCTCGATGGCGTTGGTCAGCGCCGGGGGAGGCTGCGTCTGCCCGGCTTGCAGCAGCGCGCGGATTTCCGTCAGGTCCTGCAAGGCGGCGAGCTGCGCGGCGGGGCTGCGTTCGACGTGGCAGCCGTCGGACAACACCTGGCGGCCGATCTCCTGCGGCAGGAAGCGCAGCGCGCGGGTCAGGAAGCCGGCATGCTCCGGCAGCGCCACTGCGGCGGCGATCAGCCCCTTCAGCGCGGTCAGCGCCCGGGCGTCGAGTTCCTCCGCCGGCAGCGCCGCGGACAGGCCGCGCGCGTCGGACACCAGCCGGGCCATCAGCCGCTGGCGGAACACGTCGTCGGCGGTGGCGGCGAAGAAGTCGTAGTGGCCGAGCCAGGCGGCGACGCGCGCGCCCACCACGTCCGGCCGGTAGGCCACCGGATCGGGCGGCGGCGCGTTGATCCACTCGGAGACCAGGGCGCGGGCGCGCAGCCGTGCCGCATCGGTGCCCAGGGCGCGCAGGTCGCGCAGCCACGAGAAGTTGTGCGCCGCGGTGCGCAGCACGGCCGAGCCGGAGCTGTCGTTCCAGGCGCCCGGCTTCAGGATGCGCATGGCGCCGCCGAGCTCCAGCTCGCCCTTCAGCAGCCGGGCGCCGCGGGCGGGGTCGCCGGGCCAGGGATCGCGGACCGGCAGGGCAGGGGCGTCGGGGATGCGGCTGATGCGCAGGGTGGGCAGCCGAGCCAGCGCGCGTCGCGCGTCACGCAGCCAGCGGCGCGGCGGCGACGTCCCGCTCATCCGCCGCCCGGCCCGGAGCGCCCGGGCTTGGCGCGTTCCGCTGTGGCATGTTCCGGCCTGGCGTGCTGCGCGGTCGCGCCCGCCGGTTGGGCGCGCTCAGGCGTGGCGCCGGCAAGGGGGGTGCGGCCGGGCTTGGCGCGCAACGCGGCGATCGCGGCGGCGTACTCGGGCGCGCCGAACACCGCGGTGCCGGCCACCAGCGTGTCCGCGCCTGCGGCGATCGCCTGCGGCGCGGTGGCCGGCGTGATGCCGCCATCGACCGACAGCGCAATCGGATGGTCCGCGGCGTCGATGATCCGGCGCAGCGCGGCGATTTTCGGCAGTTGCGACGGCAGGAAGGCCTGGCCGCCGAATCCGGGGTTCACCGACATCACCAGGATGATGTCAACCAGATCGAGCGCCCATGCAACGGTCTCCAGCGGCGTGGCGGGATTCAGCACCACGCCGGCTTTCAGGCCGTGCGACCGGATGAGCTGCAACGAGCGGTGCAGATGCGGCCCGGCCTCGGGATGCAGCAGGATGTGGTCGGCGCCGGCTTCGGCGAAGGCGGCGACGAACGGATCGACCGGCGCGATCATCAGGTGCACGTCGAACGGCAGCCTGGTGTGTGGCCGTAACGATTTCAGGATGGCCGGGCCGAAGCTGATATTCGGCACGAAATGCCCGTCCATCACGTCGAGATGCAGCCAGTCGGCGCCGGCGGCCTCGACCGCCGCCACCTCTTCCCGCAGGCGCGCGAAATCCGCGGCCAGCAGACTGGGGGCGATGGTGAGGCGGGGGGCGGAGTCGGGAAGCATGACGTGGTTCTAGACAGTCGATCCGCTGCGACACAAGGCGAGGGTGATGCACGCGCCTGGTGCGTCGATCCTGCCGGCAGGATGCCGGCCTCGTTGCAGCCCGCGGAATCCGCCTGCTGGAGCGTGGGACTGCGCCATGGTGCAAGCTCGGATCATCCCGGTCATCCCCGTCGCTGCCAGGCGGATGCGGCCGTGCCAGCAACGGGGTGTCTCGGCGCAACCGTTGGCCGCAACCAAACCAGGTTCACCAGCCGTGACAGGACGCGCGGATCAGGCGAATTCCCGCAGCCGCGCGATCGCCCATAGCAGCGAGAGGCGGCCGGCGCGGATGCGACTCCAGCGCGACGCACGCATGAGCAGAAACAGCAGCAGGGACTTGCTGCCGAGCTCCATCGATCGGTCGGACATCGACCGCAGCATGATCCGGAGGGTGCAGAATTTTTCCAGCGTCACGACGAAGCGGCGCGCGCCGAGCGCGCGGCGGAATTTGTGCCCGTGCATCGCGAGCTGGCGGGCAATCATCGGCGCGGCATCCAGATCGGCGTGCGTGTGCGTCGACAGCGGCGCCAGGCCGCCCACCAGGGCGTTGTTCGCGAACATGTTGCCGTCATGGCGGCGATAGGCACTCAGCGGCGTCTCGATGATGACCGTTCCGCCGATGGCATGGCAGAACCGCGCGACATAGGCGTCGCCGAACCCGCGGCCGCCACGCGGCGGCGGATCGAAGATCAGCGCCACAGCATGGCTGCGGAACATCATCGAAGAGGTCGTCCCCCATAGCCACTGATGCGCGAAATTGCATTGTGGATCGTATATCGCGATCGGAATCCTGCCCTGTGCCGCGCTGGCGACGCGTCTGCGCCGCCAAGTGCCGCGCGGCAGACGTTGCTGCGGCCAATGCGCTCCAACCGGATGAATGCCGAGGGTCCGGCCCGCGCCATCGACATTGTGCTGCATCGAGGACGACATCGCGGCGAACGTCTCGGACGAGATGAGAACCGTCACATGCATGAGTACAAAGTCCCGATAGAGATAGTCGTCGGCATCAACGAAACTGACGAATTGGCCCTGCGTGAGGCGAAATCCGGCCACCATCGCACCGAGCTGGCCCTGCGCGACGGCGTGACGCACGATCCTGATGCGATCGGCATAGCGGGCGAGCACCTCGGCCGTGTCGTCCGTCGAGCCATCGTCCACCACGATGCATTCGATGTTGGGATAGGACTGGCCGAGGATGGACTCGATGCAGGCGGGGAGAAACCGGCCATAGTTGTGGGCGCTCACGCATAGCGAGACCAGCGGTGCGGACGCCGAGCCGATGATGCCCGCGGCGGTGCATGGGGTTGTGTCGTCCGCGTCGTGCATCCGCCCCCGGCCATCGAAGCGGAGGGGAAACGATAATGCATGCGGCAGTGCGTCCCGGGATGCCGGGTGCAAGTTGGACGAGTCGGGCATAGGGCATGGCTATCGGGAGTCGCGGAGCAGAGCAAGGACTACGGATGGCCGCCCGGGAATGGCCCGCGCGGCGGCGCAATGGCGGGCGGCACCGTGACGTCGAACCGAGCAATTCAGGGCTACCCGACGATCGGCGCGCCTGATCGACTACCGTGAGATGTTTTGCAAGTCGGCGGAATGATGGCTACCTCATCGCCGCCCCGGTCGCGCGGCCGACAGGCGGCTTTTTGTGATGGCCGAAGAGCGCGGTAGATTTGCAACAAGATCGGCCAGGAGGATCCACCATGCACGCGGACCGATACGAGCTGTCTTTGTCCACGGCCGTCGCCGCCGCGCGGGACGCCTACGTTCAAGGCTGCGATCTGGCGCTGACCCTCTATCCCGGCGCGGTCGAGGCCTTCGATCGCGCCATCGCCGCCGACCCCGGTTTTGCCCTGGCGCATTCCGGCAAGGCCCAGGTACTGATGCGGGAAGGCAACGTGACGGCGGCGCGGGCAGCTCTGGCGGCGGCCAAGGACGTGGCCGCCGGCCTGCCCGCGCGCGAGGCCAGTCATATCGCGTTTTTCGACCTGGTGTTCGCGGGCCGGACCGACGACGCGATCGCCGTCTTGCACGCGCACCTGACGGCGTGGCCGCGCGACGCGCTGGTGCTCGCCAGTGCCGCGAACCCGAACGGCCTGATTGGCGCCTCCGGCCGCATCGGCCAGAAGCACCAGATCGCGGCGCTGATGGACAGTCTCGCCCCGCATTACGGCGACGATTGGTGGTTCCTGGCGCATCATGCCATGGCGCTGTCCGAGGATGGGCGGATCGCTGCCGCCCGGCCGATGATCGAGCGATCCGTGGCGGCGAACCCGAACAACGCGCATGGTGCGCACGCCTTCGCGCATGTTTGCTACGAGAGTGGCGAACCGGACACCGCCCGCGCCTATCTGTCCTCCTGGCTCACCACCTATCCGCGCAATGGATTCTTCCATGGCCATCTGAGCTGGCATCTCTCGCTATGCGAACTCCAGGCCGGCAATTCGGCCGCGGCGTTGCGGCTGTATCGGGACGCCGTGGCGCTCGACCGGCACAGTGGCGGACCGCAACAGCAGATGTCGGATGCAACAGCGTTTTTGTGGCGCTCCGAACTCGCCGGCCAGGCGCGCGACACGGCCGCGTGGCGCGCGCTGTACGACTATGCCAAGAGCGCGCTGCCGCGGCCGGGCGCCGGGCTCGCCGACCTGCACGTCATTCTGGCCCAGGCCGTGATCGGCGATGCCGCGGCGCTCGATGAACGTGCCCATCAGATGGAGGAGTTGGCGCGTGCGGGGCGGTACCCGTCCGGCGCTTACCTCCCGGCGCTGTCACGCGGCTTCGCAGCGTTCGAACGCGGGGATTTTTCCGCGGCGATCGAGGCGCTCGCCCCGCTCGCCGGGGAGAGCGAACGCATTGGCGGCAGCCGCGCGCAGCACGACCTGATCGAGTTTACGTTGTTGAAGGCCTATCTCGACGCCGGCCGGCTGGAGGAGGCACGGCGCTTGCTCAGCGCGCGGCGGCCTGGTGCTTCCGGCGTTCCCGTCACGGGCGTTGCGGCGCTGCATTGACCGACGGAGCGGTCAGGGTGTCTGCGCCGGCGGGTCGCCCGGGAGAACGCCGTGCGTGATCCGTGGTTCGGGCCCAACGCTTCTGGCTGCGAAATTGTGCAACGGTCGGTGCACACCGTGATAGGGGCGTTCACGTCCTGTCCGGGTGGTGGAACGGAAGGTTTCCAGCAAATGCCTGACCCGTATTCCGCGCCTCGAACCGTCGCGTGAGGCGTCTGTGGGTCGAACTCGTCCTCTGCGCGGGTGGAGCGAGACGGTCCGGAGCAGCGGCCGCGTTCGGGCCGGCAGGAGGATTTGCAGACTCGGATCAACCGCTACCTGGACAGCGCGGTTGCCTCGACTTGAATGGTCGCACTGGGGCCGAATCCGGCGGTAGTCGCCGCGGTCGCCCTATCGCCGTTTGGGGCGGCCTCCTCGCGTGTCCCAGGGCTGGGCCCCGGGTCTCACGCCGCGGCGCGCAGGAAGTCGAATCCCTTCGACGGGCTCTGTACCAGCAGGAACCGCGCCGCAGCGTCGCTGCTCGGGTTACGTATCGCATGCACGGTGCCGGGCGGCACCAGGTTCACCGCATGCGGCCCGCAGCGCATCACGCGCGCAGCGCCACCCTCGCCCACCTGCGCTTCGATCTCCCCCTCCAGCACCAGCGCGAAATCCCAGCTCGTGCTGTGACGGTGGGCCGGAATGCGGCCGCCCGGAGCAAGCACGTACACACCGGCCTGCATTTCATCCGTGCGGTGCAAGACTGCGTAGCGCGCGCCGATGTGGCGTTCCACGTAGTCGAGCGTCGCCAGATCCCCGATCGTTCGTGCCCCACCCTCCGGCATGCCAACCTCCCCGCCAACCCAAAGAACCATTCGCACCATCGTTGGCGCCGCGGTTCAAGACGCGCCTCGATCGCAGCCGCCGACCATCCACGGAGCGCCGAACTGTGGGCTATTCAACCATCAGAAAAATGCGATGTGTGTTTCAACAACTCAGGCGGGACGGTGGTGGAGCTGAGGGGATTCGAACCCCTGGCCTCCTCATTGCGAACGAGGCGCTCTCCCAACTGAGCTACAGCCCCGTCCCGCTCTACGAGGCCTCGGGCCGTCGCAGGGCGCGGAACATGCGCAGCGGCCCCGGTGAAGTCAAGCGGCGGCAGGCGGGTGAATCGACGGAAGATCAGGGCGCTGCCCTGAAACCCGCCAGGGGCAAAGCCCCTGACCTTGCTTCGGTTCACGCGACCACCTGCGACAGGTTGCCCACCGTTCCGGCCGCCGCTAGCTTCCGCCGACTCAACGGAGGGCCTATCCCTTGCTGACGATCCTCTTCGAATTGCTCGACATTGTCCTCCGGCTTTATCTCTGGGCCGTGATCCTCGCTGCTGTGGTCAGCACCCTGGCGAGTTTCGGTGTGCTGGACACGCGCAACCGAATCGTCTGGACGATCGGCGATTTCCTGTACCGCCTCACCGAGCCGGCGCTGCGCCCGATTCGCAACATTTTGCCCAATTTTGGCGGCATCGACATCAGCCCGCTCGTCCTGATCCTGATCATCATGGCGGCCCGCATGTTGCTCGCCCGGATCTACGCCGGCCTGGTGACCGGGCTGTGGAGCTCGGTCCTGCTGTGACGGCGTTCTGGCGCGCGACGCCGGATGGGGTGACCGTGGCGGTAAAGGTGCAGCCGAAGGCGCGTCGGCCGGGCCTGCAAGGCGCCGCGCCCACCGCGGACGGGCTACGGCTGCGCATCGCGGTCAGCGAACCGCCCGAGGACGGCCGCGCCAACCGTGCGGCCTGCGCCGCGCTGGCCGACGCGCTGCACGTCGGTACGTCCGCTGTGCGTGTCACCGCCGGCGCCGCCGCGCGGGAGAAGCTGCTGTTTGTCAGCGGCGATCCGGCGGTGCTCGGTCCCCGCCTGGCGGCGCTTTGATCGCCCGGATCGTCGTGCCGTGACCGCACGGACGATCGTGCCGTGAGCGCGCGGGTCATCGATGGCAAGGCGATCGCCGCCACCATGCGGGCGCGGCTGGCACAGCAGATCGCGGCGCTGGCGTTTCGTCCGGAGCTGGTCGTGGTCCTGGTCGGCGACGATCCGGCCAGCGCCGTCTACGTCCGCAACAAGGACCGTGCCGCCCACGAGGCCGGGATTGCGGTCCGCACGATCCATCTGCCAGCGGACATCGCCGAGGCGGCGCTGCTGGCGGAGGTCGCTCGACTGAATGCCGACCCCGCGGTGGACGGCATCCTGGTGCAACTTCCGCTGCCGCCACAGATCTCCACCCAGGCCGTACTGGAGGCGGTCGATCCAGCCAAGGACGTGGACGGCTTCCATCCGATGAATATCGGGCGTCTCGCCGCCGGCAACCCCGCCCTCGTCCCCTGCACCCCGCTCGGCATCATGCGACTGCTCGGCGCGGCCGAGGTTGCGCTCGCCGGCGTCCGCGCGCTGGTGATCGGCCGTTCGGCGATCGTCGGCCGGCCGCTTGTCTCCCTGTTGCTGGGGGCGAACGCCACCGTGACGATCGCGCATTCCCGCACCCGCGACCTCGCCGCCGAGTGCCGCCGGGCGGAGCTGCTGATCGCCGCGGTCGGCCGGCCGGAGCTGGTGCGCGGCGACTGGGTCGGGCAGGGGGCGACCGTCATCGATGTCGGCATCAACCGCCAGGCCGACGGGAGCCTGGTCGGCGACGTGGCCTTCGCGGAGTGCGCCGCCGTGGCAGGCGCGATCACGCCGGTGCCGGGCGGGGTCGGGCCGATGACGATCGCCTGCCTGCTGGAGAACACCGTGACCGCGGCACTGCGCCGGCGTGGCTGACGGTCAGAAGTCGGTGCAGCGTCCGTTCACTTCCCAGTCGCCATAGCGAGTCGGCTCCGGCCCCTTGGGACCGCCAATCTCCTTCGGTGGCGGCGGGGAGGCCGGCGGCTTCTCCGTCACCTGCGGCTGATGCGCCGGCTTGTCCTCATGCTCGCTCATGCGTCGCACATAGGCGTCCGCTGCCCGCGCGGCAACGTCGCGTCGCACGAGGCAGGTCATGCATGGCCGGCCGGCGCCGGCCATGGCACGGGGGCGGTCGGTGCGCCCCCGGTGTGACAGTCTCATGCGCGATTGGTATAAATGCGATCCGCGGGACCGCCGCGGCGGCACAGTGGACAGCCGGCGGTGCCGTGGTTATGCCGGAACGACCGGTTGTCGCACGGGTCTTGCCATGCCGTCCGTGCCCATCGCTTGGGAGAGTCCGATCGCACAGGCCGCACCCTTGCCGAGGCTGGACGACGGGGCGGCCGCCATCGACCAATGCGCGTTCGAGCGTCCGCTATTCGACATCTTCGCCGACATCGCCGCGCGCCAGCCCAATCACGTGGCGGTGGACGACGGCACGAGCCGCCTGACCTATGGTGAGCTGTGCGATCGAGCGCTGGCGCTCGGCGCGCGCATCGCCGCGCTGGTGCCGGCGAACGGCCTGGTCGGCGTCGCCCTGCCGACCACCATGTTCTATCCGCTGGCCTGGCTGGCCTGTTTTGCGGCGCGCCGCCCGTTCCTGCCGCTCGATCCCTACCTGCCGCCGGCGCGCAATCAGGCGATCGTCGCCGAGGCCGGCCTCGCCGCCGCGATTTTCCCGCCGGCAATGGCGAACCAGGCGGTCGGGCTGCCCGCCGGCCTGCCGCGCATCTGCATGGCATCGGAGCCCGGCCAGGCGCAACGACCGCTGCCGGCGGGTCGGCCGCCGTCGCCGGTGGGGATGGTGGTGTTCACCTCGGGCTCCACCGGGCGCGCCAAGGGGATCGCCCTGCATGAACGCTCGACCCAGCGCAAGGCGCTGAACTACCGCACCGTCGGCCTTGGCCCGGACGACCGGCTGCTGTCGCTGCATCCGCCGACCACCAGCGCTGGCGCGCGCGACACCATCGGAGCGTTGCTGTGCGGCGCCAGCCTGCATCTGGTCGACCCGAAGCGCGAGGGGCTGGCGCGGGCGCTGGCCCTGCTGCGCGGCGGCAGCATCACGGTGTGCGCCTCCGTGCCGGCGGTGGCGCGTGCCCTGATGGCGATGGATGGCACCGCGGAGGCGTTCGGCGGCCTGCGCGTCATGCGGCTGGGCGGCGATGTGATCATGGACACCGATATCGCCGCCCTGGCGCTCCGGCTGCCGCCGACCGCCCGGATCCTGGTCAGTTTCGGCATGACGGAGGCAGGCGGCGCGCTGATCCAGCGGGTGATCGACCCGGCCGCGCCGGTGGAGGCCGGACGCATCGCCATGGGCAGGCCGGTGGCCGGCCAGACGGTCAGCGTGGAGGATGCGAACGGCAGGCTCGTTCGTCCCGGCGAGACCGGGGAACTGGTGATCCGCGGACGCTATGTGGCGCTGGGGCACTGGGTCGCCGGCAAACTGGATTCGACCGCTTTCCCCGCCGATCCGTCCGCGCCGGACAGCCGCTGCTTCCGCTCCGCCGATGTGATGCTGTTGCGGCCCGACGGCATGCTGGTCCCACTCGGGCGGGCCGACCGTCAGGTCAAGATCAACGGCATCCGGGTCGAGCCGGGAGACACCGAGGCGGCGCTGCGCAATTTGCCAGGCGTGGCAGATGCCGCCGTGGTGGTGCACGGCGATGCCGACGCGCCGGTGCTGGTCGCCTTTGTCGTGCCGGCCCCGGGGACCGCGCATGCGGCGCGGACCGAGGCGCAACGCGCACGGCTCTGGCGCAAGGCGTTGGCGGCGCTGCTGCCGCCGCAACTTGTGCCGGCGCGCATCCGCGTGGTGCCCGGCATCCCGTTGCTGCCGAGCCTGAAGCCGGACCTGGCCGCACTGCGGGCGTCGTTGGCCGCGGACGCACCAGGCGACCCGGCCGGGATGCTGGCAGGCGCCTGGACCAAGCTGCGGCGCCGCGCGCTGCGAACCCCGCCGGCTTTGCAACGACGGCCGCCCCGCAGGGACGATGCCGCATCATGACCGCGCCACCGCCCCCGCGCCTCTGCGCGGTCGTCTGGCCTGACAGCGGGCAAGTTCGTGATCGTCCCGCATGACAGCGGGCAAGCTCGTGATCGTGCGGCCTGACAGCGGTCAAGTTCGTGGTCGTCCGGCCTGACAGCCGGCAAGTTCGTGATCGTCCGGCCTGGCAGCGGGCACGCTTGTGGCACGGCGCAGGCCGAGAGCCACGCCGCGCCACGCAGCAGGCTGCTGCATCCGGGCCGCTGGCCAACCGCCGGCGGGCGAGCCGCAACAGGTGCGTCCTGCGTGGCTCTCGGTGGTTCTCAGCCTGCGCCGTGTTAAAAGCTTGATTCGCCGCCGTGCGTTACAGTCATCGCCTGACGTTCCTCCGTAGCGTGCAGGCAAACCGACGTGCCCGGCCAATGCGTTTGTCCCGCGGGACTCCGGCGCATCCCCTAGAAGGCCGATGACATGGAGACAATTGGCTTGGTTCAGCGACCATCCTCCAGTCCGTCCTGGCGAACGTCACCGTACCGGCCGCCTGATCTGAACGGGCCGGTGGACGTGGCTTTCGATCCGCTGCCGCCGGATTTTACCGAGACGCCGATCTTTGTCTTGTTCGCTTCTGCCGCTGCGCGCGATCCTGCGGCGTGTGCGGTGGTGACCGGCGATGCGCGGGTCAGCTACGACATGCTGCGCCGGCGTGCCCTTGCTCTGGCGCAGCGGATCGATGCGGTTACGCCGGCCGATGCGGCCGTGGCGATC
Source organism: Acetobacteraceae bacterium (assembly GCA_049522565.1). Taxonomy (GTDB): domain Bacteria; phylum Pseudomonadota; class Alphaproteobacteria; order Acetobacterales; family Acetobacteraceae; genus JASHVB01. The sequence goes on along the minus strand of JBEKNT010000082.1, from coordinate 6,777 downwards.
CTGCTCGGACAGTCGGCCGATGCGGTGGTGGCTCTGTTGGCCTGCCTTGCCGCGCGTCGCGTCGCACTCATTCTGCATGCCGAGCATCCGCCAGAGCGCAACGCCGCAATTTTGCGGGACGCCGCTCCGGCAGCGATCGTTGTCGCAGAGTCGGCGCCGCTGCCAGGTGGCTTACCGGCCGATGTCGTGCGCATCGCGCCGACGGGTGCCGATATCCCGGAGACGCAAGCTGCCTGGCAACCGCCGCAGCCGGCCGCGCCGGATGCGCCTGCGATCGTGCTGTACACCTCCGGCAGTGCCGGCCGGCCGAAGGGCGTCGTGCTGTCGCAGTTCTGCATGCTGTACCGCGTGCAGCGAAACATCGCCGGTTCGCATCTGAATCGTGCGGACCGGCTGCTGCCGCTGAGTGCGCTCGGCACGGTCAACGGCTGCAGCTATATCATTGCCATCCTGTTGGCCGGCGGCACGCTGCTGCAGTTCGCCCTGACCTCGCTCCGGGATCTGCGGGCAGTGCTGCGACGGGAGCGGATCACCGTCCTGATCGGGCTGCCGCGCATTCTGGATATGCTGGCCGAGGCGGATAGTCATGCCGCTCTGGCCAGCCTGCGCATGGTGCGTTCCACCGGCGAGGGGATGCGGCGAAGCGAACTCGACGCGTTGCGAGTCGCGCTGCCGCCCCATTGCCACATCAACATCACTTACGGGATGACCGAGTCCAGCGTGACGCATTGGTGGGTGCCGCAGGGTTATAGCGGCAGCGAGGCGCTGATCCCCGCCGGCTATCCATGCGACGGCGTGGATTTTGCCATTCTGGGAGAACACGGCGAGCCGGTCGCGGATGGCGCGGTCGGGGAGATCGTCGTGCGCAGCCGCGTCGTTGCGCTCGGTGAGTTCAGCCACGGGCGCTGCGTGCCGGGGCGCTTTTCACCTGACCCGACCGATCCCGCCTGCCGCATCTTTGCCACCGGGGATCTGGTCCGTATGCGCCCGGACGGCATGCTGCAATTCGTCGCGCGCGGCGATCGGCAGATCAAGCTCAACGGACAGCGGGTCGAGCCGGCCGAGATAGAGGAAGTCATGCGGCATATCCCCGGCGTTGCGGAAGCCGTCATCGTCACCGGTGGAACCGGGGTTTCGCCCATCGTGCTGGGCTTCATCGTGCCGACGCCCGGAACCGAACCGCAGTCTTTGCACACTGCGGTGCGGCAGGCGCTGCGACAGCGCCTGCCCAGGATCATGCGGCCGGCGCGGATTGTCATGCTTGCACGTCTCCCGCGTTTGCCGAGCGGCAAGGTCGACCGGCAGGCCTTGCTGGCCGGGACTCCGCGTCGAGCGTCGTTGCTCCGGCCGCCGCTTGCCGCACTCGCCGCGCGATGCCGCGAGCTGGTTGGCCGAACTTTCTTCCTCGAGAAGGACGCAGCGCAAAACGGCAGGCAGGATAGGTAAATCACACCTTGTCGCAGTTCCCGTATCCGTCCGCTGACCTCGCCCTGGCCGAGCACGACGCTGCGTTCGAGCGTCCGCTGTTCGACGTGTTCGCCGAAGTCGCGGCGCGCCAGCCGGACCACCTCGCGGTGGACGACGGCGCCGCCCGCCTGACCTATGCCGGGCTGCGCGATCGCGCGCTGGCGCTGGGTGCAAGGCTCGCCGCCCTGGTCCCGGCGGACGGCCTCGTCGGGGTCCTCGTGCCGACCGGCGCGCTCTATCCGGTTGCCTGGCTTGCCTGTCTCGCTGCGCGCCGGGCCTTCCTGCCGCTCGATCCATCGGCGCCGCCGATGCGCAACCAGGCGATCGTCGCCGAGGCCGGGCTCGCCGCGGCGATCGTCCCGTCTGCGACGGCGGATTTCGCGGCATGGCTTCCCGCTGGCCTGCCGCGCGTCCCCATGACAGCGGAGCCCGGTCCCGAGCCGGCGCCGCTGCCCAGCGGACTCCCGCCAGCTTCGGTGGGGCTGGTGCTGCTCACTTCGGGCTCCACCGGGCGGCCGAAGGGCGTCGCCCTGCACGAGCGTTCACACCTGCGCAAGGCGATGAGCTTCCGCGCGTTCTGCAAGCTTGGCCCAGACGACCGGCTGCTATCGCTCAATCCCCCGTCCACCGCCGCAGGTGCCAGTGACACTTTCGCCGCGCTGGTTTCCGGTGCCAGCCTGTTTCCGGCGGACCTGAAGCGTGATGGGCTCGGACGCGTGCTGACCTTGCTGCGCGATGGCGGCATGACGGTGTGTGCGGCTGTCCCGGCCGTGGAACGTGCCATCCTGGCAACCGACGGCGCTGCCCGGGCACTCAGCCACCTGCGTATCCTGCGCCTCAACGGCGACACCGTCACCGGCAGCGATATCGCCGCCCTGGCGCCCCTTCTGGCGCCCACGGCGCGGATTTTACTGCGGTTCGGCATGACTGAATCCGGCACGACACTCGCACAGCGGCTGATCGATCCACACGCGCCGGTGGAAGCCGGGCGTCTTGCCGTGGGTGCGCCGCTGCCCGGCCAGAGGGTCAGCGTGGAGGATGCGGACGGCAACCCTGTCGCGCCTGGCAAGCAGGGGGAGCTGGTGGTCCGCGGACGCTACGTCGCGCTGGGGCACTGGGTCGCCGGCCGGCTCGATGCGACGGCCTTCCCCGCCGATCCGTCCGATCCCGACAGCCGTCGCTATCGCTCCGGCGACATGGTCCTGCTGCGCCCTGACGGCATGCTCGTCCCGATCGGTCGGGCGGACCGCCAGACGAAGATCAACGGCATGCGCGTCGAGCCCGGCGACACCGAGGCGGCGCTGCGCAGTCTACCAGGCGTGGCGGACGTCGTGGTCCTCGTACACGGCGATGCCGACGCGCCGGTCTTGCTCGCCTTCGTCGTGCCCTTCGCGCGGGACGCTTCAGCGGCGCCCGCCGCCCGGAACGCGGCGCAGCTCGCGCGCGGCTGGCGCTCGGCCTTGGCCGCGCTGCTGCCGCCGCAGCAAGTGCCGGCGCGCATCCATGTGGTTCCGGCGATCCCGCTGCTGCCCAGCCTGAAGCCGGACCTCGCCGTGCTGCGTGCGCTGGCGGCGGAAGACGCGCCCGGGGTGTTTACCCTCGTCCGGACCTGGCTGCGCGGCGCGGGACGGCGCGCCGATGTATCAACCGCGCCATCACCATAACCAGTGCGGCGCTGTCGATTCTGGATCGCGGCGAAACCACACCCCGGATGAATAATGCTTGCCAGCGCAGGGAGTGTTGCGGTGTCAGGACGATCGTGTCGACCGGTGGCGGCGGCACCGGCCGCGGCAGGAATGTGTTACGATGCGTTACACATTCCTGCTGGTTGATGCGGCCTTATGGGTTCACATGATTGTGTCCTGAACGTTTGCAGCGCAGGATGACATTCCGCTACAGCGCCGGGCATGGTGATCCTGCTGTCACAGCGAAAGTCGACGCGAGCGAATCGATTGCGCACCGAAATTGCCACTGCGGCAACGCCGATAATCGACCCCGGGGGAGAGAGCCGAACGTGTCGCTGACAAACGTTGCGGGCGACGAGACCACTTTTGAACCGGAACCACCGTCGGCGGCATGGCTGGCACCGGCGCACGTGACATCGCTGCCGCTACCGCGCGCCGTGTCGGCCGCGCCGGCAACCCGCCGCTCCCGCAAGGCGGTCGCGCGCGCCTGGGTACGGGTGCTCGACCGGCGTTCCCTGCGCGCCGATCTGCCCTTCGACGAGGCCGGCGGCGACTCGCTGCGGCTGATCCGGTTGATTTTCGAACTTGAGTCGCAGTGCGGGATCAGCCTGGAGCTGGCGCCGTTCTCGGGCGACCTGCGGCCGAGCGACATGGCGCGCGCGCTGGATCGCTGCCTGCGCAAACCGGCCGACGACGATGCAGGCCCCGAAGCGGCGCCCGACGTGTTCCTGCTGCCGGCCATTGGCGGCGACGATCCGCGCCTGGTGAATTTTCGCGCCGTCTGCCGCTCCGCCCTGCGGGTCGAACTGGTCGAACTGGGCGACTGGCCGGCGCTGATCACGCCGGGGTTCGACTTGGCGGCCCTGGCCGGCAGCCTGGCCCAGCAGATCATGGACCGCGCGCCCTGCGGTCCGCTGCGGCTGGCCGGCTGGTCGTATGGCGGCCACCTTGCCGTGGCGGTCGCTTCGGCGCTGTGCCAGGCCGGCTGCAACGTGGCGTTCCTGGGCATCCTCGACACCACCACCTCGCCGCTGACCTTTGCCGACCTGGCGCCGCAGCGACGCCCGACGCGCATGGAGAACCTGCGCCAGGTCCCGGCCTGGATCCGCGCCGGCGAAGCCACCAACCGACTGGCGGATTTCATCGTTACGCGGATGGTCGCGCGGCCGCGCCTGCTGCGGCTGGCGGCGCGGTTGCGCCACGCGTGGCTGCCGTTCGGTTTCGGCTTCCACCTGAACCGTCGCATGGGTCTGCGGCTGCGGCGCGACCTGCTGGAGGCTTGGCGGCTGCGGCGGGATCCGCCACCGCCGTTGTCCGTCACCTCGCTCGTGCTGTTCCGCGCGGCGGAGACCGAGCCCTTCGCTCCGGATGAGGTCGGCTGGTGCGCCGCCTACCCGGACATCCGCATCGTCCCGGTGACCGGCGGACACACGACCATGCTGGAACCGCCGCACCTGGCGACGCTGTGCGCGCGCTTCGTCGAGGCCGTGCTGCATACGCATTGAGACCCACGCGTTGGCCGCATGTCATGGCGCGGCTTGAAGCGCCTGTCATTGCGACGGGTGGTGCCATGTCTCGGGGAGATTGCTTGGCGTCGCACGTCATGACGACGTCGGCCGTGGCACCGAACCGTCAGGCGCATCACACTTGTCTGGTGACAATAACGCCTCGGTCCCGGGCGCTGAACGAAAGCGAGCAGGATTCACCACGAAGACACCAAGCCACGAAGAGTCGTTTCTTCGTGCCTTGGTATCTGCCATGAAAATAGCCGGCGACGCCGGCCCGGACCGTGCGACGGCCGGCATTCTCAGCCATGCGGGTGCGGCCGAGCCCGCCGGCTGACCTTGCGGTGACCCCTGCTCGCCTGCTGCATACCGCAGCGGCCTCGCGGGTCTGGCAGCATGGGGTCGAACGTGAGAGCACGACACCAGCGTCTGCCGCCCTTCACCCGTCGCAACCCACCCCGTTGCCGGCCTATCCTTCCCCCACCACCCAAGGGACCACCCATGGACCGCGACCTGATCGGCTACGGCGCCAACCCTCCCGACCCGAAATGGCCCGGCGCTGCCCGCCTCGCGCTGAACTTCGTGCTGAACGTCGAGGAGGGCTCGGAACCCTCGATCCCCGACGGCGATCCCGCATCGGAGTGGGGTCTCACCGAGAACGGCGGGGTCGACCCGAACGTGCCCGGCCGCGACCTCTCCGCCGAGGGCATGTTCGCCTATGGCAGCCGCGTCGGCTTCTGGCGGATCATGCGCCTGTTCGCGGAACGTGGCCTGCCGTTGACGGTGTTCGGCTGCGCCCTCGCGCTGGAACGCCATCCGCCCGCCGCCGCCGCGATCCGTGCCGCCGGGCACGACGTGTGCTGCCACGGTTGGCGCTGGGAGAAGCACTACGAACTGACCGAGGCAGAGGAACGCGAGCGCATCGCGCGCGCGGTGGCCTCGCTGCAACAGACGATGGGCGAGCGGCCGCTCGGCTGGTACTGCCGCCACGGGCCGAGCGTGAACACCCGCCGCCTGCTGGTCGAGCATGGCGGCTTCCTCTACGACTCCGACGCCTATGACGACGAACTGCCGTATTGGACGACAGTGTCCGGCCAGCCGCATCTGGTGGTGCCCTACTCGCTCTCCACCAACGATTCGAAGTTCGGCCGCGGCACCTTTGCCACCGGCGACGACTTCTTCACCTATTGCCGCGATGCCTTCGACTTCCTGTATCGCGAGGGCCGCACTCAGCCGCGCATGCTATCGATCGGCCTGCACCAGCGGCTGATCGGGCATCCGGCCCGTGCCGCCGGGCTGGAGCGCCTGCTGGACCATGTCGGCCGCTTCGCTGGCGTTTGGACCACGCGCCGGCTCGACATCGCGCGGCACTGGGCTGCCACCCATCCGGCGCCGATTGCGGCCGCGCCGGGAGGCTGATATCGGACCCTTATGCCGCAGTGCAGCATAACACCGTGAACCGCTGATCCCATGACCGAAGCCGCGAACCGCACCTGGACGCAGCGCCGCCGCCTCGCCGCGGCCTGGCTGCACGACCGCCGTCAGTTCGCCGAGCCTCGCCTGTCGCGCGAATGTCCGATCTGCGGCTATAGCGGCCTGTTCATCAGCGTCGGCCATCCGCCGCGCTGGGACGCCCGCTGCCTCAACTGCGGCAGCCGCGAGCGGCATCGGCTGCTGTGGCTCTGGATCACCGAAGGCGGCGGCAACCGGCTCGCCGGCAAGCGCATCCTGCATTTCGCGCCGGAAAAGATCGTCATGCGGCAGATGCGCGGCAACGCGCTGTACGAGACCGCCGATCTGCATCAGCCCGGCGTGACCCACACGGTGGACATCACCCGGGTGGCGCTGCCCGACGCCAGCTACGACGTGGTGATCGCCAACCACGTGCTGGAGCATATCCCGGACGACCGCCAGGCGATGCGCGAGCTGTTCCGGCTGCTGCGGCCGGGCGGGGTGGCGCTGCTGACCGTGCCGCTGAACGCCTCGCGGCGGCAGACCTATGAAAATCCGGCGATCACCGCGCCGGCCGAGCGTCACGCGCATTTCAGCGCGGAGGACCATGTGCGCTACTACGGCCTGGACTTCGCCGACCGCCTGGCCGAGGTAGGCTTCACGGTAAC
>JBEKNT010000081.1:0-19507 GCA_049522565.1 Acetobacteraceae bacterium | reverse complement strand
GACGTCCAGACGGCGGGTTCCTTGGCTGTGCTCAGGGCGCCGATGGCTGACCAGCTAGCCGAGCCGATATGCGATCTCGCAGCGGGGTTCCCTGCCCCGCGCCCCATCGATCTCGCGCCGATCCTGCACGTCAAGGCGGTCGCCAAACGCTTCGGCGGCGTGGTCGCGGTGCGCGACGTGTCACTCGATGTGCCGCAGGGTTCAATCGTGTCCGTCATCGGGCCGAACGGCGCGGGCAAGACCTCGCTGCTCAACATGATCTCCGGCTTCTACCGCCCGAGTGCCGGCATCATCACCTTCGAGGGGCGTGAGATCACGCGCAAGCGGCCGAGCGAGATCGCGGCGCTGGGCATCGCGCGGACGTTCCAGAACATCGCGCTGTTCGGCGGGCTGTCGGTGCTCGACAACATCATGCTCGGCCGGCACGTGCATATGCGCGCCGGCGTGCTGCGCAGCATGATCTACTGGGGGCTGGCGCAACGCGAGGAGATCGCCCATCGCGAACGGTGCGAGGAGATCATCGAGTTCCTCCGCCTGCAAGATATTCGTAAACAACTCAGCGGCTCGCTCGCCTATGGCTTGCGCAAGCGCGTCGAACTGGGACGTGCGCTTGCCGTCGAGCCTCGGCTGCTGTTGTTGGACGAGCCGATGGGCGGAATGAACCAGGAGGAGAAGGAGGATATGGCCCGCTTCATCCTGGACGTGAACCAGGAGCGTGGCGTGACTCTCCTGCTGATCGAGCACGACATGGGCGTGGTGATGGACATTTCGGACCAGGTCGTGGTGCTCGACGGCGGCCGACTTATCGCGGCGGGCCGGCCGGATGAGGTGCAGGCCAATCCGGCGGTGATCGCCGCTTATCTGGGCGGTGCGGCATGAGTGCCACCCTCCCCGCGCTGCTGCGGCGCAACGCGCGCGACTGGGGCGATCGCGCGGGCATCCGCGAGAAGGATCGCGGCGTGTGGCAGACCTGGCGCTGGCGCGACTACTTCGCGCATGTGCGCGACTTCGCCGCCGGGCTTTCCGCCGAAGGGTTCGGACGCGGCGACCGGCTCGCCGTGATCGGCGACAACCGCCCGCGCCTCTATGCCGCGCAGCTTGCCGCGCACGCGCTCGGCGGGATCGCGGTGCCGGTCTATCAGGATTCGATCGCGAGCGAACTGGCGTATGTGCTCGACCACGCCGGCGTATCGATCGTGGTTGCCGAGGATCAGGAGCAGGCGGACAAGATCCTGTCGTTGCGCGAGAAGGTGCCGGCGTTGCGGCGTTTGATCTACGACGACCCGCGCGGGATGAGTCACTATCGCGACGCGCTGCTCGCTGCGTTTCCCGCGATCGAGGCGGCCGGGCAGGCGCTGCTCGCAGCCGACCCCGGCCTGATCGATCGGGCGATCGACGCCGGCACGGAGAACGACATCGCGCTGATCGCCTATACCTCGGGCACCACGGGTGCGCCCAAGGGGGCGATGATAAGCCACCGCAGCATGATTGCCGCGGCGGAGAACTTCGCCAAGGCGGAAGGCATCCGCGCAGGCGACGAGTGGCTCTCCTACCTGCCGATGGCCTGGGTCGGCGACACCGCGTTCAGCCTGGCACTGACCCTGGTCACCGGTATGACGACGAGCTGCCCGGAGAGCCCGGAGACGGTGCGGCGCGACCTGCGCGAGCTCGGCCCGACCGGACTGATCGCGCCGCCACGCATTTGGGAAGCGATGCTGAGCGATCTCTCGGTGCGCGCGGCCAATGCCTCGCCGCTGAAACGCGTGACCTTCGAGCGGTTCCGCGCGCTTGCCGAACAGCGCGAGTTGCTAAGAGCAGAGCGCAAGCCGCTACCGGTGTCGCTGCGACTTGGCTGTGCACTGGGCGAGTTCTTTGTCTATCGCCCGCTGCGCGACCAGCTCGGGCTGGCACGGACGCGTGCCTGCTACACCGGCGGCGCGCCGCTCGGCGCGGACACGTTCCGCTTCTTCCGCGGCGTCGGCGTGAACCTCAAGCAGATCTACGGCGCGACCGAGGTGTCCGCGTTGCTCGCGTGCCAGCCCAATGGCGAGGCCGATCCGAACAGCGTCGGCCGGCCGTTGCCGGATGTGGAGTTGCGGATCGATCCCGACGGCGAGGTGCAGGCACGGGCGCCTGGCGTGTTCGCGGGCTACTACCGGCAGGAAGCGGCGACACAAGCCGCGTTCACACCGGATGGCTGGCTTCGCATGGGTGACGCAGGCTTCGTCGATCCGCGTGGCCATCTTGTCGTGATCGACCGCGCGCGCGACGTGGGCAAACTCCAGACCGGCGAGGCCTTCGCGCCGCAATTCATCGAGAACAAGCTGAAATTCAGCCCGTTCATTCGCGAGGTCGTCGCCTTCGGCAACGCTCGGCCGTTCGTCGCGGCGATGATTGCGATCGACATGGGCACTGTGGGGAACTGGGCCGAGCGGCGCGGCCTGGCTTACACCAGCTACATGGATCTCGCGGGCAAGCCGGAGATTGCCGCGCTCATCGCCGCGGAACTGGAAAAGTGCAATGCGTCGTTGCCCGCAGGGCAGCGGGTGCGCCGCTTCCTGCTGCTGGCGAAAGAGCTCGAAGCCGACGATGCGGAGATGACCCGCACCCGTAAGGTGCGCCGCGGCTTCGTGGCGGAGAAATACGCCGCGGTGATCGAGGCCCTCTACTCCGGCGCCGAGAGCGTGGAGACCACGCTGGAGATCACCTACGAGGACGGCCGCAAGGCGATCGTGCGTGGCACGGTGGCGATCCTTGGCGTCGGGGCGAGCGAGCCGCGGCGGGAGGCGGCTTAGCAATGCTGCCGACCGCACCAATGGCCCGGTTAGCATGAGATGAACTGGAACTTCACCTTCCTGCTGGTTACCAACGGCGTGCTCATCGGACTGATGTACGCGCTGATTGCCCTCGGTTTCGTGCTCGTCTACAAGGCGACCGACGCGATCAACTTCGCGCAGGGCGAGTTCGTCATGGCGCCGGCCGTCATCGCAGCGGTCGTCGCGGCGGCCGCGGCGAGCTTCTGGCTTGGCGTGCTGGCGGCGCTCGCCGCGATGGTCGCCTTCAGCTTCCTGCTTGAACGCGTCGTCCTGCGCCCACTGCTGGGCCGGCCGGTGGTCGCCGTCATCATGGCGACAATCGGCCTCGCGGCCATACTGCGCGGAATCGTGCCGATGATTTTCGGCGTCGACACCCGCACGATCGAGCTGCCGCTCGGCGACGATCCGATCGAGATCGGTCCGCTGGCATTGCAGCCGGTGCAGGTCGCCGGCGCGGCGGTCGCCGTTTTGTGCCTGGTCGTATTCACCTGGTTCTTCCGCAGCAGCCGCGTCGGCGTCGCGATGCGGGCGATGGCGGACGACCAGCAGGTGGCAACCGCGATGGGCGTCAACGTGACGCGCTATTTCGCCCTCGCCTGGGCCATGGCCGGCATCGTCTCCGCACTCGGCGGCGTGATGTGGGGCGCGATGCTGGGCGTCGATGTGCAACTCGCGCTGGTCGGGCTCAAGGTATTCCCGGTGGTGATCCTGGGCGGCCTCGATTCGATCGGCGGGGCCGTGCTGGGCGGCCTCATCGTCGGGGTGGTGGAGAACCTGGCCGCCGGTTACCTCGACCCGCTGGTCGGCGGCGGGACCAAGGATTTCGCGCCTTACGTGCTGATGGTGATCGCGCTGATGATCCGGCCGTACGGCATGTTCGGCACGCGCCGGATCGAGCGGGTATAGCGTCATGATCCACCGCGAAGCCGGCGTATTCAAGACCACCTACGCCGCCGACATGGCGCTGTTTCCGCTGCCGATCGCCCGCAAGGCCATCGGCGGCATCATCGTTTTGCTCCTCGCCGCGCCGCTGCTGCTGGGCGAGTATGGGCTGTCGCAGCTCAACCTGATCTGCATCGCCGTGGTCGGGGCGCTCGGGCTGAATATTCTCGTGGGCTATACCGGCCAGATCTCGATCGGGCATGGCGCGTTCATGTCCGTGGGTGCCTATACCGCCGCCAATCTCGCGGTGCGGCTCGGGCTGCCGTTCTGGATCACCTTGCCGGCCGGCGGGCTGATGGCGGCGCTGATCGGTGCCGCTGTGGGTATCCCGAGCCTGCGCATCAAGGGGCTCTACCTGGCGATCACCACGCTTGCCGCTCAGCTTATCATCGAGTGGACGATCAACCACGTGCCGTTCGTTTCGGGGGGCGCGCAGGCATCGATCCCGGTGCCGAAGCCGTCGCTGTTCGGGTTTCGCTTCGAGACCCAGCGCGAGCTGTACTTCCCGCTGCTGGCCGCCGCGGCGGTCGCGACCGTCGCCACGTTGAACCTGGTGCGCAGCCGGTTCGGCCGTGCCTTCGTCGCCATCCGCGATCAGGACATCGCCGCCGAGATCACCGGCATCGACATCTTCCGCTACAAACTGCTCGCCTTCGCGATCTCGTCGTTTTATGCGGGCGTGACCGGCGTGCTGTACACCTATTATCTTGGGATTGCGAATTATGAGCAATTCCAGATCGACGTCTCGATCGACTATCTCGCGATGATCATCATCGGCGGGCTCGGTTCGGTGCTCGGGTCGATCCTCGGCGCGGCGTTCGTCACGCTGCTGCCCATCCTGATCCGCGTGGTGATGCAGGATGTGGGCGGGTTTCTGATGAGCGAGAACACGCTTGCCTCGACGATCCCGAACCTCCGGCTGACCGTGTTCGGGCTGGCGATCATCCTGTTCCTGATCGTCGAGCCGGAGGGGCTCAACCGGCTGTGGCGGAATTTCCGCAATTACTTCCGCTTCTGGCCGTTCTCGTACTGACGCAACAAATCATGGGAGGAATAGCATGAACAAAAACATCCTCTGGCAGTCGGTGGTGCTCGCCGCCGGTCTGTTTGCCGCCGCGCCGGCGCAGGCGCAGACCAAGGAGATCGTCTTCGGTATGCAATGCGATCGCACCGGCCCCACCGAGATCGTCGGCTCCAATGCGTGTCCCGGCGTGCATGACTATATCGACCTGATCAACAGCAAGGGTGGCGTCGACGGCTACCACATCAAGCTGATCGACATCGACAACCAGTACAAGGTGCCGCCGGCGGTCGAAGCCTTCCAGAGCGAGAAGCAGGCCGGCGCGATCACCATGGCGGTGTACGGGACACCGATGATCATGGCCGTGGCGCAGCAATGCCAGGACAGCAAGATCACCTGCACCTCGCCCGGCTTCGGCATCGCCGCCTCGGCTGACGGCAAGCTGTATCCGTACGTGTTCCCGTTGGCCGCGGGCTACTGGTCGCAGGCGGCCGGGGCGATCGACTACGCCAAGAAGCAGCTCGGCGGATCGCTCAAAGGCAAGAAGATCGCCTATATGTTTTACGACAATCCGGCCGGGCGGGAGCCGCTGCCGGTGTTGCATGATTTACAGACGATCGAGGGCTTCGAATTGACCGAGTTCGCCGTGCCGCCGCCCGGCCTCGATGTGAATTCGCAGGCGCTCGACATCGCCCAGAGGAACCGGCCTGACTTCGTGCTTATTCACCTGTTTGGCCGTTCGCCCTCGCTCGCGCTGAAGGCACTCAAGGGCAATGGCTATCCGCTGCGCAAGGTGATCGGCTTCGTCTGGGCATCGGCCGAGCCGGATATCGAAGCGGCGGGCGGCTATGCCGCGGTGAACGGCTACAACACGATCCAGTTCGCCGGGGTCGGCAACGACTATCCGGTGAGCAAGGAAATCATTGCGATGTACGCCAAGGAGGGTAAGCCGCCGCCCAAGGAGATGCAGGCGAGCGTCTATTACAACCGCGGCATTGCCTGGGCGGCGCTGCATGTGCAGGCAATCCATAACGCCATCGTCGCCAAGGGTGGCGCCGCGCCGACCGGCGAGGACGTCAAGCACGGCTTCGAGCAAATCCACGACTTCACGCTGGGCGGCATCGTCGCGCCGGTGAAACTTACGGCGGCGGACCACGAAGGCGGCGGTTTCGTCCAGGTCTGGCAGGTCGAGGGCGGCAAGCTGGTGCGCAAGACCGATTGGTTCCGCGCCTATCCCGAGGTGGTGCAGAAGCACGTTGCGGCGGCGGCGGCCAACAAGTAGCCCGGCCGCTTTGCCAATCCGTCATGCCTGCGCCGGCCGGCATCCACGATTTTGCCGCACGCATCACGGCAAGTCGTGGATGGCGGGCCTTCGCCCCATGGCCGTCAGGATAAGCGATCGCCGTGCGGATTTTCTCCCCCTCCCTCAAGGGGAGGGGGAGTGTTCTTCTCCGCATCCCGCCTTATCCTGACACCTATGGGGCCTTCGCCCGCCATGACGAATTGCGCGTACACCGTGGCATCAACGACTCGTCCGGGTAAATGAAGATGCTCGTGCTCAACAACATCGAGGTCGTCTACGATCGGGTGATCCTGGTGCTGAAGGGCGTCTCGCTCGAAGTACGGCCGGGCGCGATCACCGCGCTGCTCGGGGCGAATGGGGCCGGCAAGAGCACCACGCTCAAGGCGATCTCCGGTTTGCTCGGCAGCGAGCGGGGCGCGGTGACAAAAGGTTCGATCACGTTCGATGGGCAGCGCATCGAAGGGATGCCGGCCTACGAGGTGACGCGGCTCGGGCTCGCGCAGGTGTTCGAGGGGCGGCGGGTGTTCGAGCACCTGACCTGCGAGGATAACCTGATCGCCGGGGGGCATATCGTGCCCCAGGCTTCGCGGATCCGGGACGGGATCGAACGCGCCTATACCCACTTCCCGCGACTGAAGGATCGGCGGCGGCAGCTTGCGGGTTATCTTTCCGGCGGTGAGCAGCAGATGCTGGCGATCGGGCGAGCACTGATGAGCCAGCCGCGCATGATGCTGCTCGACGAACCGTCGCTGGGCCTGGCGCCGATGCTGGTCGAGGAGATCTTCGGCATCGTTGCCGATCTGGTCGCGCGCGAGAAGCTCACGGTGTTGCTCGTGGAGCAGAACGCGGCAGCGACGCTCGGCATCGCCGAGCATGGGTACGTGATGGAGAACGGCCGCATCGTGCTGGAAGGCGCGGCCGCTGCATTGCGCGAGAACCCGGACGTGAAGGAGTTCTATCTCGGCCTCAACGACGTCGGCGCGCGCAAATCCTACCGGGACGTCAAGCACTACAAGCGACGCAAGCGCTGGCTGACCTGAAGGAGACTGGCATGTCCGAGCATTACGACGAGTTGGAACGACGCGACCCGGCCGCGCGCGATGCGGCGTTGTTCGCACGCCTGCCGGCTGCGATCGGGGCGGCGCTTCAGGCACCGGGTTGGCAGGCGCATCTCGGCGCGCTCGACCCCGCCAGCGTCGACAGCCGCGCCGCGCTGGCACGACTGCCGGTGCTGCGTAAGTCCGACCTGCCGACGTTGCAGAAGCTGGCGCCGCCGTTCGGCGGTTTCGTTCCGGCGCCGATCGGCTCGTTCGGACGGCTGTTCACGTCCCCGGGTCCGATCTTCGAGCCTGAAGCAACCGGACATGACCCGTGGCATGCCGTGCGCGCCTTCTTCGCCGCGGGCTTCCGGCCTGGCGACGTCGTGCTGAACACCTTGTCGTACCACCTGACGCCTGGTGGCTTTATCGCGGACTCCGGCGCCCGTGCCCTGGGCTGCCCGGTGATCCCGGCCGGGCCGGGTAACACTGAGCAGCAGCTTGATCTCATCGAGGCGTTCCGGCCGATCGGGTATGTCGGGGTACCCGACTTTCTGAACATCCTGCTGGACGCCGCGGCGGCGAAGGGCCGCGATGCGGGATGCATTCGCAAGGCCCTGGTCTCCGGTGCCGCCTTTCCGCGATCCTTGCAGGAGAGTTTCGCCGCCCGTGGCATCACCGCCTATCAGGCATACGGCACGGCGGATGTCGGCTTTGTCGCCTTCGAGACCGAAGCCCGCGATGGGATGGTGGTGAATGAGGATATCATTCTGGAGATCGTCCGGCCGGGCACCGGCGATCCGGTGCCCGACGGCGAGGTCGGGGAAGTCGTCGTCACGACGCTCGATCCGCGGCATCCGATGATCCGGCTGGCTTTGGGCGACCTGACGGCGGCGTTGCCCGGCATCAGCCCGTGCGGGCGCACCAACCGGCGCATCCGGGGCTGGATGGGCCGCGCGGACCAGACGGCCAAGGTCAAAGGCATGTTCGTCCGCCCGGAGCAGATCGCCGAGATTGCCCGCCGGCACCCGGGTTTGGGACGGCTGCGCCTGGTGGTGACGCGGCGCAACGAGAACGATGCCATGACGTTGCGTGTCGAAAGTGCGGCGCCAGAGGCTGGTCTGACTGAGGCGGTCGGCGAAACCTTGCAGGCGATCACGAAGTTGCGCGGAGCGGTAGAGGTCGTCGCGCCCGGGACGCTGCCGAACGACGGCAAGGTGATCGCGGACGAGCGTCCTGTCGGTTAGCCCTGACGCGACATTGGTCATCGACGATAGCGTAAATCCGTTATTGCGACGCTTCGACAATCCTGGACCCTGCCGTCTTGCCCAGGATCATGATGACCTTGAAGTCGTGGTGACCCGCACTGCCTGCTGCAAGCTTGGTCAGATCGCCAGGCAGATTATCCCGTTGCCGTAGCTCCCGGTTATGACGCGGCCTCCTCCCATCCAACACTCCAGGAATTTCGATGCAAATTGAACATTCCGGAAGGCTCTTATTGCGAACTTTGTGGATGCAACCCGAATTGAGGCCGCCGAACCCTGGCCGCTGCCGGTGCGGTGTATTGCCAAGGCCAGACCCGCAGTGCCGGTGCGTTAGCGTTTCATTGATTTTCAGCACGGAGAAAGTCGGAGAACACGGTGTTCACGGAGCGAGCGTCATGCTTCTGGCGGAACCATTGACCGATCGGGTGATCGGGCTGGCGATCGAGGTGCACCGCCATCCCTGGCCCCGGCCGGTTGGAATCCGTCTACGCGCAAGGCCTGTGCCACGAATTGGGCGAGGCGGGCTTTGCCGTCGCGCGGCAGGTCGCAATTCCCATCGTTTATAAGGGCGCGCCAGTCGGTGACGGCTTCAAGGCGGATATCGTCGTCGCCCACGAGCTTATCCTGGAGATAGAAGCCGTCACCACCATCCTCCCGATCCACGCGGTGCAACGCCGCACGCACCCCCGCATGAGCGGCATCCATGTTGGCCTGCTACTGAACTTCAACGTGCCACGTCTGGTGGACGGTCTTCGTCCCTACGTGGTGTAGCCCCCGCCGACACGGACCGCTCTTTCTCCGTGATCACCGTGTTCTCCGCCCTGCCTCCGTGCTGAAAAAGCGCAGCCGCGGGCCACCCCAGGCCGTGCAAATGCTGCAACCGGGCCTCATGCCGCGGACCGGGCCGCGCGTGGCAGGCGGGATCGCGGCAATCCGCCGTGTCCCGCCAGGCCATGCCCCTGCTCGGTGGCGGCGGTGCGGTAATATCCCAGCACGAACACCCGCACGGCGCTGGTGCGGCCGCCCTGATGGCCGGCCTGTTCCACTTGGCGGACCAGCGTACTCATGTCCTGGTTCTCGCGCTCGCAGATTTCCAGCAAGGCGTCCCACAGTTCGGGCTCCAGCCGCATGCTGGTGCGGCCCCGCCCGGCGACCACATTGCGGTTGATCAGACGACTGACCGTCACGGCAGCCCCTCCTGTGAACCAGGGGCCAGAGGACCACAGCCGAATTAAGAGAAGGTTTGCAACCGGGCCACACCTTCCACGCCACTGTAACCAAGCGCGATTTTTTTCGTCGCCCGGGTCCGGAAAAGCCCGGTCCCGCTGTCGGACGGCTCGTTGGTGGCCGGCGACCTTCCCCGCTCCCCTAACGGGCCCGGGTCGCGAAGCCACCCAGGGTCCGCGGCGGGAGGAGGCGTACAGCCACGCGCCGGCCAGCGGCTGCACGTGCCCCCCACGCTTCGTCCGCGTCGCGGCCTCACCCCTCAACGGGACGGGGAGGATATACCGGCGGGCTTTGCGTGACGCCGTGCCGCCTTGGCGCTATCGTCGGGAGACAACACACCGGTCGGACCACACGGCATGGACGGCGCGATGGGAGGAGGTTCCGCGGCAGCCCACCTCGGCGCCGCATCAAGGGTAGTCCGCGCGCGCCCGGCGCGACGGAGCATGTCCGCTTGGCTGGACCGCCAGTTCGCGCGTCTCGCTGTGCTGCCGACCACCGTGCTGATGCTGCTGGTATTCGGCCTCCCGCTGCTGTTCTCCCTCTACCTGAGCTTTCAGGGCTGGTCGCCGGACCAGGCGCTGTTCGGCGGACGCTTCACCGGTACCGACAACTACCAGGACCTGCTGACCGATCCGGCCTTCGTCGGCAGCCTCGGCATCACCTTCGGCTACACCGCGGTCACCGTCGCGACCGAGCTGGCCGCCGGGCTGGGCCTTGCATTATTGCTCAATATCGACCTGCCGTGGATCAACCTGTTTCGCACCGCGCTGATCATCCCGATGATGATCACCCCCGTGGTCGCCGCCTTCTGCTGGAAGCTGTTGCTCGATCCCGACCACGGCATCGTCGACTATCTGATTGGCAGCCATATCATCTGGCTCGGCCGGCCCGACACCGCGTTGGTGTCGGTCGCCGTGGTGAACCTGTGGCAGAACGCGCCCTATGTCGCGGTGCTGCTGCTGGCCGGGCTGCGCTCCCTGCCCAGCGAGCCGGTCGAGGCCGCCGCGATCGACGGCGCCAGCCGGCTGCAGGTGTTCTGGCACATCACGTTGCCGCTGCTGCGGCCGTATATCGTCGTCGCGCTGCTGCTGCGCACGATCTTCGAGTTCCGCGCCTTCGACAACATCTACGTGATGACCAGCGGCGGCCCGGCCGACGCCACGATGGTGCTGTCGATGTTCACCTACCTGGCGTCGTTCGTCCGCTTCGATCTCAGCCTCGGCGCCGCGGCATCGTGGATGATGCTGCTGATGTCGATGGCGCTGTGCGTGCTGTTCATCGCGGTCATCCGCCGGCGAGAGGCGCTGTGATGGGCGTAGCAGAAACAAGGAATGCAAGGAAAGCGCTCCCCCTCCCACAAGGGGAGGGGGAGTCTCTCCCTCGGGGTCAACGCCCATGACCGCCCCCTCCCGGGTCGGATCGCGCCGCAGCCGGCTGGTGTTTGCCGGCTCGGTCTACGCCGCGCTGATCGCGCTGACCGTCGTGTTCCTGTTTCCGCTGGTCTGGATCATCGGGCTGTCGCTGAAGACGCGGCTGGAGATCTTCGCCATGCCGCCGGTACTGGTGTGGTGGCCGACGTTCGAGAATTACGCCGCCGTGCTCAGCAGCGGAGACTTCCTGGCGGCGTTCTGGAACAGTCTGGTGGTGGCGTCGGGCGCGGTGCTGCTGTCGATGTGCGTC
Source organism: Acetobacteraceae bacterium (assembly GCA_049522565.1). Classification (GTDB taxonomy): domain Bacteria; phylum Pseudomonadota; class Alphaproteobacteria; order Acetobacterales; family Acetobacteraceae; genus JASHVB01. The sequence goes on along the minus strand of JBEKNT010000081.1, from coordinate 8,216 downwards.
GGCGTGCCGGCGGCCTATGCGATCGCGCGCTTTCCGTTCCGCGGGCGCTCGCTGCTGTTCTTCGGGCTGCTGGCGATGCGCATGCTGCCGCCGATTGCCGTGCTGGTGCCGATGTACATCCTGTTCAGCAAGCTCGGCCTGACGACGACGCGGTTGTCCGTGGTGCTCGCCTATACCACGTTCAGCCTGCCGCTGGTGGTGTGGATCATGCGCGGCTTCTTCGAGGACCTGCCGCGTGAGTTGGAAGAGAGCGCCTGGGTGGACGGCGCCAGCCGTGCCGCAGCTTTCACATACGTGGTGCTGCCGCTGATCCGGCCGGGACTGGTCGCCGTCTGCATCCTGTCGTTGCAGCTCGCCTGGAACGACTTCCTGTTCGCGGCGGTGCTGACCAACAACGCGACGCGCACGCTGCCAGTCTTGATGGCGGCGTTCTCCGGCGGCGATACCGGCGTGGACTGGGGCGGCATGACCGCGTCGGGCGTGCTGGTGATCCTGCCGGTGGTCATCTTCTCGTTTGCCGCACAGCGGCATCTGGTTGCCGGGTTGTCGTCCGGGGCGGTGAAGGGCTGAACAAGAAAAGGGGGGAAACGCAATGGCCGGATTGAACAGGCGGCGCCTGCTGCAAGCATCGATCGCCGCCGGCGGCATGTTGGCCGCGCCGCAGATCAAGGCGCAGAGCAAGCCGGAAAAGCTGGTCTATGTCGGCGACAACGGCCCGTGGCACTGGACCATGGTGGAGGAGGTCGCGCCGGCCTTCGAAAAGGCCACCGGCATCAAGGTCGATTTCACCCTGTTGCCGGTCGATCCCTGGCGCGCCCGGCTGCGCGCCGAGCTGGGCGCCGGCAGCGGCGGCATCGACGTGGTGCAGTGGTCGGTCGGCATGGCCGGCTGGATCGCGCCGCATATGGAAGACCACGAACTCGTGGTGCAGCAGATCACCGAACGCCATCCGGACTTCGATTGGGGCGACTTCCTGACCGGCACCAAGAAGGCCGCCTCGTACGATGGCAAGCTGGTCGGCATCCCCTACCGCATCACCACCGGCATCATGCACTATCAGGCCGCGCTGCTGCACGACGCCGGCTTCGCCAATCCGCCGGGCACCTGGCCGGAGTTCCTGAAGGCAGCGCTCGCACTGAACAAGCCGCCGGAGCGCTATGGCTTCGGCATCTTCGGCCGGCAGGGCGCGGCGATCTTCGTCGGCTTCGTGCCGTGGCTGTATTCCAACGGCGGCCAACTGGTGGATTTCAAGACCGGCGAGATTTTCATCAACAACGCGAAGGGCGTGGAGTCGCTACAGTTCTACGCCGACCTGGCGACCAAGTACAAAGTCGTGCCGCCCGAATCGATGACCTGGGAGTTCGACGAGATCGTCGCCGGCGGCCAGGCCGATCGCTACGCCATGGTGCAGATGTTCGCGCCGTACGGCACGCTGATCAACGATCCGAAACTGTCGAAGACCGGCGGGAAGTGGGCATGGACGACGGTGCCCGGTCCCCAATCGCCGGACCAGGGGCGCACCTGGATCGACGGCCACTCGCTCGCGGTGCCGAAATACACCAAGAACAAGGAGTGGGCAGCGGAATTCATCGCCATGGCGTGCAGCAAGGAATGGCAGAAGCGGGCGATGATTCGCGGCAACGCGCCGCCGCGCAACTCCATCCTCACCGACCCGGAGATGGTAGCGAAGATCGGCTGGCCGCCGACCGCGGCGAAGGCGATCGAGACCGGCTTTCCGACGCCGGCCAACCCGGTGTGGGACACCTGCGAAATCCAGTTGCGCTCCGGCCTGTCGCAAGCACTGCTCGGACAGAAGACCGCCAAGGAGGCGCTGGATGGCGTGGCGGCGGACTGGCAGCGCAGCCTGCGCCGAGCCGGCATCGGTCGGGGGTGACGCTGTTGGGAACGGCGGGGGCGCTCGGCCGGCGTCGGCTGCTGCAAGGCGCGGTGGCCGGCATCGCGGCGCCCTATGTGGCGCGCGCGGACGGAAAACCCGACAAGCTGGTGTTCGTCGGTGACAACGGCCCCTGGCATTGGTGCCTGGTCGAAGAGGTCGCGCCGGCGTTCGAGAAAGCCACCGGCATCAAGGTCGATTTCACGCTGCTGCCGATCGACGCGCTCAGTGCGCGACTGAAGGCGGAACTGAACGGTGGCGGCAATGACATCGACATCATCCAGTGGACCGCGACGTTCGCCGGCTGGCTGGCGCCGCACATGGAGGATCACGACAAGCTGCTGGCGGCCGCCGCCAGCAAGCATCCAGACTACGACTGGGACGATTTTCTGCCCGCGATCAAGGACATGGCCAGCTATCAGGGCAAATTGCTCGGCATCCCGTACCGCGTCACCGCCAGCATCCTGAACTACCAGAAGCAATTGCTGGCCGATGTCGGATTCAACCAGCCGCCGGGGAACTGGGCCGAGTTCCAGGCGGCCTGTATCGCCACGACCAGGGCGGGCGCGCCGAACCGTTACGGCCTCGGCATCTGGGGGCGTCAGGGGCCGGCGATGGTCGGCGGGTTTTCGCCGTTCCTGCGCGGCAATGGCGGCGCGTATTTCGACCCGAAGACCTGGGAGATCCTGATCAACGACGCCCGCGCGGTCGAGGCGCTGCAATTCTATGGCGACCTGATGACCAAGTACAAGGTCGTCGTCCCCGACGCGATCACCTGGGAGTTCGACGAGATCGTCGCCGGCGGGCAGACCGATCGTTACGCCATGACGATCACGCTCGCGCCGTACGGAACGTTGATCAACGATCCGAAGCTGTCGAAGACGGCGGGGCGATGGGGCTGGGCCGTCGCGCCCGGTGCGCACTCGCGCGCGGAAAGTCGGGTGAGTGTCGGCGGTTGGACGTTCGGCGTGCCGAGTTCGAGCAAGCACAAGGAGTGGGCGTTCGAGTTTATCCAGCTCGCCACCGGCAAGGAGTGGATGCGCCGTTCGATCGAGCGTGGCAACGCACCGCCCCGCGTCTCGGTGCTGAACCAGCCCGACGTGCGGGAACGCTTCGGTTGGGCGCCGGTGCTGGCCGAGGCGATGCAGACCGCGACGCTGGAGCCGCGCGATGCGATCTGGCCGACGCTGGATCTGCAACTGCGCAGCGGGATTTCGCAGGTGCTGTTGGGCCAGCAGACGGCGAAGCAGGCGCTGGACGCCGTTGCGGCGGACTGGGTGCGGAGCTTGCGCCGGGCCGGGATCAAACCGGCATAGGGACAGTTGCAAAGAATGCTCTCCCTCCCCTTGAGGGAGGGGGTTGGGGGGAGGGGTCGCGGGGACATCGCACGACCCCTCCTCCCAACCCCCTCCCACAAGGGGAGGGGGAGAGTACTTCGTGCGGCTAACCGCCCCAGTTCGTGGCGCGGAAATCCATGGCGAAGTCGGGTGCGGCTTTCCACTGGATGGACTTCAGCATCCCGGTGAACGTCGCGTTCTGATGCAGCACGGTATAGGCGGGGTCCTCGCGTTCGCAGATTTCCAACATGCGCGCGAAGGCCTTATGCCGCTCGGCCTTGTCGGTGCTGGCGGACAGCACGCCGCATAATTTGTTCATCTCGTCGTTATGCCACTCGCCCACCTGTTGCTGCTGACCCTGCGGTCCGTGCTGCGCCACGATCGACGACACCGGATCGTTGAACTGCGCGGTGTTCGACCAGTCGTGCAGGCCGCGTTTGCCGTTCGCCTCCCAGATCTGCGCCCAGTTCTCCTTCATCTCGATCTGCACGTTCAGCCCAACCTGCTGCCACATCTCGGTCAGCACCTGCGCGTTCGCGGTCTGGTTGGTGTAGTAGTCGTTCAACAGCCGATACGGAATCGCATCGCCCTTGTAGCCCGCCTCCTTCAGCAGCGCGCGCGCCTTGGCGGGGTCGTAGTCCGGTGCCGTCCAGCCCGGCACGAACATATCGTCATAGAAAGCGAATTGCAGCCCGGGTGGCACGGAGGTGCGGCCGAGCCAGAGCTGATCGACGATCAGCTTGCGGTCGATCGCATGGATCATCGCCTGGCGCACGCGCGGATCGCGCAGCGCAGTGTCGAACTTGTCGAACACGCTTATGCGGATATTCGGGATCGGGCCGCCGGCTACCGCGAGGCGCGAGTCGGACTCGACCACCTTGATCTGATCCGGCGTCAGGTCGCAGGCGAACTGGTACTGCCCCGCGCGCAAGCCGTTCACCCGCTGCGCCAGTTCCCGCACCTGTATGAAGCGCAGCGAGCGGATCGGCGGCCGTCCGCCCCAGTAGTCGTCATGCGCGTCGAATACCAGTTCGACATCCGGCGTGTAGCTGCGAATCTTGTAGGGGCCGGTGCCGATCGGCTGACGCGCATAGGCGAGCCAGGATTCCGCCGCCTCGAAGGCGCGCCGGTTGATGATCTGCGCGCCCATCTGGCTCAGCCGCCCTTCCATCGTCACGTCGGGCGTCACATTGACAAATCGCACGGTGTATTTGTCGATCGCCACCGCCTTGTCGAGCGACGGCCACAGCCGCCGGCCCACCGCGGGCACCTGCGGCGGCAACGTCTTGGATTGCTGGGTCGGCCGCGCGGTATCCATGCGCAGCGTCTTGTCCATGCCGTTCGGCAGCGTGGTGCCGAACATGTGTTCGGGACCGAAGGTGAACACCACGTCCTCGGCGGTGAGTTCGTCGCCGTTATGGAATTTGACACCCTGACGCAGCGACACCTCCAGCGTGCGCTCGTCGATGCGCCGCCAATTTGTGGCGAGCTGCGGCATCTGTTGCAGCGCGCCTTGCAGGTTGCGGCCGATCAGCAACTCCACGTAGGAATTGAGGATGCGCTCGCCGACATTGGATTGTTCCGCGACCGGGTCCAGCGTGTTGCTGGTCACCAGCGCCTGCACCGCGATGGTAATCTGCGGACGGGTGTCGGACTGGGCAATGGCAAACCGCGGCAGGGCGGAGGCCGCGCCGGCGAGGGCCAGCAAGCGGCGGCGGGCGATCGATGGCATGGTGCGTTTCCTCGTGCGGCGACGCGGCGGGCTGGTCGGTGGCGCGGGATGCTAGGAACCGCTTCCGGCAAGGTCAAATGACGCTATCATCGCAGTAACGCAGGACGGGACACCGATGACCGATATCGTCTCACATCGCGGCGGCGCGCTGCTGTGGCCGGAAAACAGCCGCGTCGCCTTCGAGAACACCGCGAAGCTGGCGGTCGCGCAGGTAGAGTTCGACGTGCATTTTTCGGCCGACCGGCGGCTGGTGGTGATCCATGATGCGACGCTCGACCGCACCACCGATGGCACCGGTCCGGTGGTGGCACAGACCTGGGCGGACCTGTCGAAGCTGGTGCTGCGCGGCACCGGCGGGCAGCGCATGCTGTTGCTGGAGGAGGTGATCGCGCTGTTCCGCCCGACCTCGATTGGGCTGCGGATCGAAATCAAGCCTGGCCCGGGCCGCGTGCCCTATCCCGGGCTGCCGCAGCGCGTCATGGCGGCGTTGTGCGAGCACGGCATGCTGGAGCGCTGCGTGATCACGTCGTTTCAGCTTGGTACGGTGTGCGAGGCGGTGTCGTTCGCCACGCCGCGCACCCACGCCTGGCTGGTCACGCCGGACCTGCAAACCGACCTCGGGCTGCCAGGGGTCTGTGCGGCGGCGTTGGCGCGCGGTGTGCCGATGCTGGGGCTGCGATCCAACCGGCTGGATGCGGCGGCGGTCGCGGCGGTGCGCGGCGCCGGGCTGGAGATCGGCGGCTGGGCATGCAACGACGCAGCGATGATCCGGCGCATGTTCGACTTGCAGGTCGCCGGGTTTACCACCGACCGTCCCGATCTGGCCCTGCAATTGCGACCTTGAGCCACGTTCCGGTTGTCGTTTCCGGTGAGAAATGATGCAGCGCCGGTCCTCCGGTGATCCTACCCTGGCGCGCAACGGACGAACCGCATAGATTTTCCACCGGCTGAATACGGAGGCGACGCGAACACGATGCTCGGTGAGGCACGCAACCGACTGCTGACCGAGGTGGGACCGGGCAAGCCCATGGGCGCGCTGCTGCGTCGCTATTGGCAGCCGATCGCCGCCGTCGCCGAGCTCGACGACGCCGCCACGAAGCCGGTGCGGCTGCTTGGCGAAGACCTCGTGTTGTACAAGGATCTTTCCGGACAGTATGGGCTGCTGGACCGGCATTGCCCGCATCGCAGCGCCGACCTCTCCTATGGCATCGTCGAATCATGCGGTCTGCGCTGCAACTATCACGGGTGGCGGTTCGATGCGACCGGCGCATGCAAGGAGCAGCCGTTCGAGGATACCGCGGCGCCGGAGGTGCGGTTCCGCGACCAGATCCGCATCAAGGCGTACAAGGTGCAGGCGCTGGCGGGATTGCTGTGGGCCTGGCTCGGCCCGGAACCGGCACCCCTGCTGCCGAACTGGGAGCCGTTCACCTGGCAGAACGGCTTTGTGCAGATCGTGTTTTCTGAAGTGCCGTGCAATTGGTTCCAGTGCCAGGAGAACTCGATCGACCCGGTGCATTTCGAGTGGATGCACGACAACTGGGGCAGCCGGCTGGCCGGCCAGAACGGCGCCTACGCGGCCCGGCACCTGAAGCTGGGGTTCGACGAGTTCGAGTACGGGCTGGTATATCGCCGCGTGCGTGAAGGCTCCGACGAGAGCAGTACGCTGTGGACGGTCGGCCGTGTCTGCCTGTGGCCGAATGCGTTGTTCACCGGCAACCATTTCGAATGGCGTGTGCCGATCGACGACACCAATACGCTGAGCGTCGGCTGGTTCTACACCCGCGTGCCGCAGGATCGCGAGCCGTTCGTGCAGCCGCGCATCCCGTACTGGCACGCACCGATCACCGATCCGCGCACCGGCCGCTGGATCACCAGCCACATCATGAACCAGGACTTCGTCGGCTGGGTCGGCCAGGGCGCGGTCACCGATCGCGGGCGCGAACATCTCGGCCGCAGCGATCGCGGCATCATCATGATGCGGCAACGCTTCTTTCAGCAGCTCGAAGCGGTGGCGGCCGGCGAGGAACCGAAGGCAACCATTCGCGACCCGGCAGCGAATCGTTGCGTTCCCCTGCCCATCATCGGCCGCCGGCAGCTCACCGAGGGCGTGACGCGCGCCGAGGTTGAAGCGGGCGGGCCGCGCGGCGGCGACATCCCGCGGCGAGATTTCCCATATCTCTGTGGCCAGCCGGACGCGATCCGGCGCGATTACGAAGCGGCGATGGGCTTCTCGCCGTCCCCCGAACCGCCGGCACGCTGAATTCATGTCGCAACCGGTGCAACCTCCATCGACCCTGCGCCTGGCCCCGGGTCCGCTCGACGACTGGCGGTTGTGGCTGCGCCGGGCGCGGGTTGGCGCGCGGGCGGCGGTGTCCGGGCCGCTCTACGCAATCTACCGGCGCCGGCTGCTGCGCCAGGTGCTTGCCGACAAGCCGCCGCGTCATGTCGGGCTGATCCTCGATGGCAACCGGCGCTGGGGTCAGCTTTGGGGCGTCGCCGACCCGGCGCGGGTTTATGAATTAGGCGCCCGCAAGTTGGATGCCGTGCTGGACTGGTGCGGCGAATTGTCGATCCCCGCTGTGACACTCTGGGTTTGCTCGCCCGACAACCTGAACCGCGCGCCGGCCGAGGTGGCTGGCATCCTCGCGGCGGTAGAGGCCAAGCTGCACCAGCTCGCGGTCGATCCGCAGATCCATAGCCGCCGCGTGCGGGTGCAGGCGATTGGCCAAACCGCCTGCCTGCCGCCGGGGCTGCGCGCCGCCATCCGCGCCGCGCAGGACGCGACCGCCGGCTATGACACCATGGTGCTGACCATCGCCGTCGCGTATGGCGGCCGCGAGGAGATCGCCGATGCTGTGCGCGCCTTGTTGCAGGAAGCGGCGGCCCGCGGCGAGACGCTGGATGATGTGGCGGCACGCGTCACGCCGGAGGCGATCAGCCGGCACCTCTATCTTGCGGCGCCGGAACCCGACCTGATCATCCGCACGTCAGGCGAACTGCGGCTTTCCGGGTTCCTGCTGTGGCAGAGCGCGTACAGCGAGTTCTACTTCACCGACGTGCTGTGGCCGGCGCTGCGCAAGATCGATTTTCTCCGCGCGGTGCGGGCGTTCCAGCAGCGGAAGCGGCGATTCGGGAGGTAGAAAACCTCTCCCGCGCTGCGCGCGGGAGAGGTCGGCGCGGCACGCCGGGTGAGGGTGATCGGGTCGGCACGCTCTACCTGCTACGTGCCGACCCGATCACCCTCACCCTCGCC
>JBEKNT010000080.1:0-24537 GCA_049522565.1 Acetobacteraceae bacterium | reverse complement strand
GCCTTTCTGCTTCCGGCCGCCATAGAACGCCTCATCGACCTCCACGAAGTCATCTAGCTTGAAGTCGGGGCTGTCATCGGTGAGGGCGTGGCGCAGCTTGTGGCACATGAGCCAAGCCGTGTCGTACCGGATGGCAAACTCCCGGCTGATGAACATGGCCGAAACGCCACGCTTGTCGTGGCCGATAAGGTATGCGGCCATGAACCAGATGCGGAGATTGGTGCGGGTTTTGTGGAAGATGGTGCCAGCCGTGACCGAGTGCTGGTGGCCGCAGGCCGAGCATTCATAGAGGCGTGGGCGAGATGCCAGATGATAAGCCTTGTGGCCTTGGCATTTGTTGCAGGTAAAGCCGTCAGGCCATTTCAAGTCAGCAAGGGCTTGGATACAGGTAGATTCGTCTTTATACTTGTCGCAGAAGGCAAGAAAGCCGGTCATGTAGATAGCTCCATTGACTGGAAACTATCACAGTTCTATGGGCTGTCTACCAATCTGGGCGAGAACTTTGCGGAAGGGGATTACAACCTATGCGTGCGGAGCCGATGGCTTCCCTGCGCTAACCGGATAGGGACACTGTGAAAATCTGTGTTGACACTTGCTTACTTTGCTGCCCAACCCCGCCTTGGGGCGTGGTGGTGGCCTCCAGCGGCTCGTCCCGCGCCACGCCAGATTTATCGACCCAGGGCGGGACGTAGCCGGGCGGTGGCTTCTCCTACGGGTAGTAACCGGTGCGGGGCATCGGGTCGCGCGGATCGTCGCGCAAGTCGCGGCTGCATTTGATGGGGATCGGATCAACTCACGGCCGGCAAGACCCTGTGCCGCGACAGATGCCGACGGACCGCGGAACGCTGGCAGGACCAGGCCAGCTGACACGACGAGGCAAACCGCGACGGTGCCCAGGCCTTGCTTTATTCACGAGATTGCCTGCTGCCATGCGTTCATTCAAGCACAGGCCTTCATATATGATGTTTGATATATCATATATGAGGGTATTGACATTATTTATTCATGTTTTTACACCTTCCGCAGATCGGATGGAGCGCCCATGATCACCGGAGCCCAGATGCGGGCCGCGCGAGCGCTGCTTGGCATCGACCAGCGCCAACTCGCCGAACTCTCGGGTGTATCGCTGCCGACCATCCAGAGGATGGAGAGCAGCGAAGGTAACGTGCGGGGCGTCGTAAACACGCTGACCAAGATCGTCGAAGCGTTCGATGCCGCCGGCGTAGAACTCATTGGAGAAAAAGTCAGAAGCCTCGGTGATGGACGGGGCGTTCGGTTCAAGCAGGCCGTCCCGATGAACGAGGCGATTTTCGGCCAGAAATTCTTGCGAAGGCGATTGCCGTATTCACCTGCCAAGGATCCCGCAGCTAAAGCGCCAAGAAAGAATTGACTGCGATGGTCGGGACGCCGCCAGAACCTGCGTTCGTTGAACCGTTCGCTCCGAGTCTGGTCACGACTTCGCGCGAGTCCTACGCCATTTCTGCCCTACGATCGGATATTGTTGCAGGCCTGACAGTGGCGATTGTCGCCGTGCCGCCGTCCATCGCCGCCGCTGCTCGTGTGGCGCCAGCCCGTAGCCTTTACACCGCTATCATCGACAGCTTTCCGGTCTCGACCCTTGGCGGCCACCGGATCCCGATGGGAGGGCCGGCCGACGCAATCATCGCCGCGCATAGCAGGGGAGCCGAGGGCGCTCGGCACGGGGCGGCTGCGCCCGACGCCGCCAATATGGCATGACGGAGTTGAAGCGAGATGCCATTCGTCCCCAAAGGCAGATCCCTGCAACCAGGCGAGTTTTACATTCCTCGCCTCGGCCAATTAGACGCCCCACAACCCCTGCCAGGCCCGATCGGTCGGTTCGTCGCCCTGTTCCGTGTGCTGTTCGATGCGGAGATCTACGTACCAAAATGTCTGGACCTGGCAGCGTTCAGGGACCTTGCCGACAGCATTCATATCCTTGTTCGGACCCAGGCGACGGATGAATGGATCTTCGAGCGCTTCGCACCAGCATGTGCTGCGTGCATGGGCATGGATCTGACCGGAGCAAAGGCAAGCGATGCGCACCTTGCACGCTACAACCTGCGACTTGGTGAAACGCTCGCGCGCCTCATTCGGCAGGAAACCCCAATTTATGGCAATGCACGAGTACGCACACCAGGCGGCAGACGCACGATGCATTGGTTGTTCGTACCGATGAGCAACACAGGCCAGATCATCACACATTGCCTGATTATGTTCGCCCACAAAGGAGGACAACAACATGGCCACGGCCAAGGAACTGCGGATTTGGGCTAATACGGTGAGGCAGTGGATGATCGAAATCGACGACGCGGCCACCGGTGAACGCCTTGCTCAGGCGGCGGCAGAGATGGAACGTCTGGCGGACCACAAGGAAGCCGCTGAAAGACAGCTTGTCTAGGGCACGTGGTTAAGGGGCGACCCACGGATGCGAGCGGGTGACTGGCTGGTCCTGCTTTTTGGCGTGGCACTCATCCTCGGACTTGGATTGCGGCTGCTTGCGATCATCTGAGATTAAAATGTCCGCGCCCCGCCCGGAGCGAAGCATCAGTGCCACGTATGTCTGTGGCCCTCATCTCGGCCCGCCCATCCTGGAAGAACGCCGGACCTAGGCATGCAGCGACGCGTGCTTCGTCGCCCGGTCGACGTCTTTCTTCGGCCCGCGTAATGCGATACCCACCAGATCGGGGGTATCCGCCGGTTCGGCCTTGAACGCGGCACGGTTCGCCGCATCGTGGCCGGTCGTGAACATCGCGCGGACATAGACGGCGCAGGTCAGGCCATGCTCGATCGCGCTGCGGTGGGCGCGCAGCAACGCATGCGGCTTCGCGGCGAACACCAGCATGGGCTGACCCAGCAGGGGCGCGTAGCGACGACCGGTGGCGTCTTCGTAGGGCTCGCCCATCGCCTCGGGCGCCGCGCCGGCGATGCCGGTGGCGAGGAACGCGGTCACGTTCAGCTTCTGCCAGACCGGCAGGTCTTCCAGCACCAGGATCGCCACCTTGGTATCGAACACCACCCGGTCCTGCGCTGCTGCGGCGGCCATTCAGAACGGCAGCTTCATCCCGGGCGGGAGCTGCAAGCCGCCGGTGACCTTCTGCATTTCGGCTGCGGTCTGGGTGTCGATCTTGTCCTTGGCGTCGCGGTGGGCGGCGATGATCAGGTCCTCCAGCATCTCCATATCCGCCGGGTCGGCCAGCTTCGGGTCGAGCTTCACGCCCTTCATCTCGCCCTTGCCGTTCAGCGTCACGCGCACCAGGCCGGCGCCGGACTCGCCGGTGATCTCCAGGGTTTCCAGCTTCGCCTGCATCTCCTGCATCTTCGCCTGCATCTGCTGCGCCTGCTTCATCAGGCCGCCGAGGTTCTTCATGCGTCTGGCTCCATGTCTTCGGAAAAGTCAGCGTCGGGCGGGGCGAAGTCCGGCATCTCCGCGTCGTCCGCGTTCAGCGCGGGGACGGGCGTTGCCGGCAGGCCATAGGCGTCGGCCGTCGTGTCATGCACCGAGTCGATGCGTGCCCCGGGGAACGCGTCGAGAATGGCGCGCACCAGCGGATGGTCCGCGGCCGTCGCCCGCCGGGCCGCATCGGCGGCGTTGCCTTGCTCCGCCAGGGTCGGCTCGCCCGTGGCGGTGGACAGTGCGATGGTCCAGCGTGTGCCGGTGGCCTCGGTCAGCAGGGTGGCGAGCTTCGGCGCGAGGTCCCTGGGTGCTTCGGGTTGCGGCCGCAACTCGATCACCGGTGGGGCGAAGCGCACCAGGTGGGCGGAGTGCAACAGGTGCGCGTGCAGCATCGCCTGGCGTTGCTCGGCGACGAAGGCGGTCACCTCGCGGAAACTGGTGAAATGCGGCGGGGCAGGGGCGGCGTCCGTCCTGCCGAGCGCGGCCGGGTCCGGCGCGGTGCTGACCAGCGGCGCCGCGGCCAGGGTGGCATCCGGTGCGGCGAACGCCACCGAGGCGCCCCCGGCCATGGCCCGGCCTCCGCCGCCGGGGGACGGCATCGGGGCTGAGCCGGTCGCGGCGTTCCCCTGGCTGGCGCCGGTGGCGGGGCTGCCGTGGCCAGCACCCGTGGCGGCGTTCCCTTGGACATTCCCCGCGGCGGTGGTCAGGCGGCGCACTAGGTCGCCCGGCGGCGGCAGGTCGGCGACGTGGCACAGGCGGATCAGCACCATCTCGGCCGCGGCGCGCCGGTCCGGCGCCGCTTCGACCTCGCCGACGCCCTTCAGCAGCATCTGCCAGGCGCGCGCCAGCGCGGGCACCGAAAGCCGGTCGGCGAGCGCGGCGCCGCGCGTGCGCTCGGCTTCGGGCAGGTCCGGGCTGTCGCGCAGCGCCGGGACGGCTTTCAGCCGGGTCAGCGTGTGCACCAGTTCCAGCAGGTCTTGCAGCACCACGCCCAGGTCGGCGCCGCGCTCATACATGCGGTCGGTGATCTGCAAGGCCGGCCGAGGGTTGCCTGCCATCACCATCTCGAACAGCTCGAACACCAGCCCCCGGTCCGCCAGGCCGAGCATGTCGATGACGATGCTCTCAGTCACCGCGCCGTCCGCCTGGGCGATCGCCTGGTCGAGCAGGGAGAGACCGTCGCGCACGGAGCCGTCGGCGGCACGGGCGATCTGGTCGAGCGCGGCGGGCTCGATCGCGACGCCCTCCTGCGTGGCGATGCGGGCGAAGTGGGCGTGCAGCTCGGTCACCCGCACGCGGCGCAGGTCGAAGCGCTGGCAGCGCGATAGCACGGTGATCGGCACCTTGCGCAGTTCGGTGGTGGCGAACACGAACTTCACATGAGGCGGCGGCTCTTCCAGCGTCTTCAGCAGCGCATTGAAGGCGTTGCGCGACAGCATGTGGACTTCGTCGATGACGAACACCTTGGTGCGTGCCTGGATCGGGCGGTAGCGGGTCGCCTCGATGATCTCGCGTACGTCGTCCACGCCGGTGCGGGAGGCGGCGTCCATCTCCACCACGTCGGGGTGGCGGTCGGCGAGGATGGCGGTGCAGTTGGGGCAGACGCCGCAGGGGTCGGCGGTGGGACCGCCATTGCCGTCGGGGCCGATGCAGTTCAGCGCGCGGGCGATGATGCGGGCGGTGGTGGTCTTTCCTACCCCCCTGACGCCGGTCAGCATAAAGGCGTGCGCCACCCGGTTCAGCGCGAAGGCATTGCGCAGGATGCGCACCATCGCTTCCTGGCCGATCAGGTCGTCGAATCGGGTGGGGCGGTATTTGCGCGCCAGGACTCGGTAGGCGGTCGCGTGGGTCGGTGCGGCCGCCGCCGCGGCCGAGTCACCGAACAGTCCGGGGCCGGCCGGTAGGGGCGCAGGCAGGCTGTCGCCGAACAGGCCGGGGCCGTCCGGCGGTGGCGGCGGCAGATCCTCGGTCGGCGGATCGTCCTGGAACAGGCCGGACATGCGGGGCGATTGACCTGGCCGGCGCGGCGGCCATCCTCTGTGGCAAGCGGTTGCGGACGGGAGGCCGGACGGACGACCCGGGCGGAAGATCGTTGCGGCGGCTTCCTTGCGGATCTCACCGGGGTGGCGCGGCGCCCGTCCGCCGCCGACCTCCCAGGGGTGCATATCACGCTTCGGGGGGAGGGGGACAAGGCAGGCCGGAGATCGGCCGGCTTCGCGCCGCAACCCCGCTTCGCGGCCAACCCCCATCGCGCGGCGCAACCCCGCTGTGCGGGCAGGCTTATCGCACAATAACGTTCTTGAACTGCCATGGATCGCTGGTATCGACATCCTCGGGGAACAATCCGCCGCGACCCTCCAGCGGCGTCCAGTCGGTGTACGCGCCGGTCATGCGGCCGAGATACGGTTCCATGATGCCAAGGACCCGCTCGTGATCGAGCTCATCGGCTTCCAGCACGCCCCGCCGGGGGTTCTCCAGCGCCCAGACCATGCCGGCCAGGACCGCGGCAGTCACTTGCAGGCCGGTCGCGTTCTGGTACGGCGCCAGCCTGCGGGTTTCCTCGATCGACAACTGCGAGCCATACCAGTAGGCGTTTCTGGCATGGCCAAACAGCAATACGCCAAGTTCGTCGATGCCATCGACGATCTCGTCGTTCATCAGGCGCCGGCGCGATTGCTGGCGGTACACGTTGCCTTGCAGCTCATGCAGCGACAGGATCGCATCGTCGCACGGATGGTAGGCATAGTGGCAGGTCGGCCGATACGTCACACGATCGCCGTCGCGTAGCGTCAGATAGTCGGCGATGCTGATCGCTTCGTTGTGGGTGATGAGATAGCCCTGGATCGGGCCGGCCAAGGGTGTCCAGCTTCGCACGCGCGTGCCGGCGCCGGGGCGGCTCAGATAGATTGCCGCATCGCAGCCGAAAGCGTGCCGCGCGCCATCCGGCGGCAACTGCTTCTCGTGGGTACCCCAGCCGAGCTCCGATGGTTGCAGCCCCTCCGACAGGAAACCGTCGATCGACCAGGTGTTGACGAACTCGTCCTGCTGCTTGGGGATGCCGGCGCGTTGCGTGTCGCGCTCGGCGATATGGATGCCTTTCACGCCGAGATCGCGCGCCAGCCGCGCCCAATCCTCGCGCGCCCGCGGCGTGGCGGTGTGGCCAAGATCGCGCGCCAAGTGCAGCAGGGCGCGCTTGACCAGATGGCTGACCAGGCCCGGGTTGGCGCCGTGTGCGACCACCGCGGTGGGATCGGGGCCGGGGCGGCGTAGCGCCAGCGCGGCCTCCCGCATCGCGTAGTTGGAGCGCTCGGAGATGGACTTGGACGGGTCGGTGTAGCCGCCCGGCGGCGGCTCGATGCAGGTGTCCAGGTAGAGCGCGCCGAGCGCGCGGCACAGTTCGATCAGCGCCACCGACGATACGCCGACCGACAGGTTGACCAGGAATCCGCCGGGCGCCAGCAGCGGCGACAGGATTTCCCGCAACGTCTCCGGCTGCAAGGCGACCTGCGCGAACCGGATGCCGGCGAATTCGGCGATGGCGCGGGCCGAATCATCCGGGTCGATGATCACCATCCGGTCGCGCGCCACGTCGATGTGACGCAGGATCAGCGGCAGGGTGCCCTTGCCGATCGAGCCGAAGCCGACCATCACGAGGGGGCCGTCGATGCGGGCGTGAACGGCGGAATACGTCATGTCTTGATGCTTCCGGGTCGTGCGCAGGCCGGCTGCATAGGGGCCAGCGACGCGCCGGTCCACCGTGCAACACCAACGTCGCAATGCGGCGTGGCGCCAGGCCCCACCTGTCATTGCGAGGAGCGAAGCGACGCGGCAATCCCCGGCCTGAGGAGCCGCCGCCCATCACGCTGGGGATTGCCGCGTCGCCTCGCTCCTCGCAATGACAGGTGGGCGTATCCTCGCAATGACGCGTGGGCGTATCAGTGCCGCAGCAGCGGGATCAGGGCGAGTACCACCTCGATGACGATCAGCAGCACGATGAGCAATTCCAGCAATTCCGCCCGCCTGGCGGCAGCCTCGTCATGCAGCGCGGTATAGGTATCGCGGATGATCGCCAGCTTGCGGTCCACCGCGGCGCTGACGGAGCGGACGCGGAACAGCTCCAGCGCCGCGCTGTAGATGCGGGCGAGGTAGACGTCTTCGGTGACCTGCAAGGCGTTGTCGACCCGCTCGGTGAGTTCGGTCACCTCGGCGACCAGCGTGTAGAGCCCGCGTGCCAGCTCAGCGAAACGGCGGGAGCCGCGCAGACTGGCGGCGCGGCGCGCGCTGGCGACGAGCTCGTACATGCGCGGCAGTTCATCATCCAGCAACTCGTCATAGTAGCGCATTTCCAGCAACTGGGCGTTGGCGACCTCCAGCACGTCCAGCACGTCGGAATCGCCTCGCGGCTCGTAGATGAAGGCGCGGTCCCAGGTCAGTACGACGAGGTCGTCGGTGTAATAGGAGAACCGCTGACGCAGCAGGTCCTGCCTCGCCCCATCCGACAGCGCGCGTTGCTCACCCGAGAGCAGGGGGACCAGGTCGACATGCTGCTGGAGGGCAGCGGCGGAGAGGGGCTGATCGAAGGCCTGGACCAGCCCGACCAGATAGTCTTCCTCGATGGTGGATTTTTCCGGGCGTTCCAGCGCCGCGGCGAGCGGGCCGCGCACCTGCGCCAGCAACTGGGTCCACGGCCCGGCGGCCGTGCCTCCCCCGAGCGTGCGGTCCACCTGGTTCAGGCGGTGGACGAAATCGGACCAGTCCATGCCGGCGATCGGCACGCGCAAGGCGATGGAGATGGCGCCGAAGTCGTACAGCCGCGCAGTCACGCCGGCCTGCACGGTCTCCCCGCCGAGTTCGAGCGTGACCGGGTCCAGCGCGAGGGCGAGCGGCGGCACGCCGAACGCCATGGCCTTGGGGGGCGTGGCGGTGAGGCGGAGCCGGCTGGACGCGCGCGCCTGCGCCGCCCACAGGGCTTCCGCGCCGGCGAGGTCGATCGCGTAGGCCACGTCGAACAGCCGCAGCGCGATGACGGCTCCGGCGCTGACGACAAGCTCGGTCGCGCTCATGGGGTGGGCGTGCGACGCGACGGTGGTTCCGTCAAGTCCGGACGCGGCGTGGGGGCGGTTGCGCCGGCGCAGGGCAGGCCTGGGCTGCTGCGGGAAGTGGGAGACCGGACAACGACCCGAGCGGAAACTCGTTGCGGCTGCTTCCTTCCGGACCTGACCGGGTTGGCGAGGCGCCCGTCCGCCGCCGATCTCCCGGGAGGTGCATATCACGGTTCGGGGGGAGGGGGGCAAGGTGGGGTGGCGCATGGCTGGGTGGCCCGTCGGCTGCCGCCCGGCGACCCGGGTTGGCGGCGAAGCCGACGCGTGGGACGGGCGGACGCCCGGCCCAGCCACGGACGCTATCGGCCTCCGAGCGTGGCGCAACCGGCCGCGCTAGGCCGTGGCGCTGTTGGCGTGCCGCTGTATGGCAAGCGACGGGGCAGCGGGCCAATATCGAATGGCGCGGCGTTCAGCGCAGCTTGTCGGGGTAGACGGTTTTCAGCGCCGTGGCCCCGACCGAGACGACCACGTTCGCAACGTTGTTGATCTTATAAACCGGACTTGCCGGGGCTGTGGTCTTGTGATCCGTCGGCGAGGCATTGGGGCCGAGCGTATCTTCATGATCAACCCATTTCCGCACCTGGATCACGCAGGTTCCCTGGGTGTGGAAAAAGGTCACGTAGGCGCTCGGGGGAATTCCACTGACCGCCAGATCGTAACCCCAGATCGGCCCCGTGAAGCCAACGGCAGTGCCAAAGGCCGCAAGTTCAGCGAGCCATGTGGCCTTGGCGATCCCCGGATAGCTGCGGTTCGTCGTCGCGTAGCACACGCCATAGATGAGCTTGCCTGCGCCTCCGCCGTTGACATTGCCATGGACGAAGTTGCCAAAGGCGGCAGACATGCCAGGCCATCTGTCCGGCGTCTGTCCGCCATAATTATGATAGCCAAACAATCCATTCGCCGTGACATAGACGATGGCATGGCAGCCCGAGATGCTCGGGAAACCAAGCTCGGATTGATCGAAGCAGAATTCCCGCTCACCGACGTACTTCAAGCGACGGTTCCTTTGCTGTACTGCCCTGCAATCGGCAGGTGGCGCACCGTAGCAGAAGCGCCACTCGAGACAAGGCGGACATGGTGGCAGGACAGCCGGGTTCGGCATCCCGTCATGCCGCTGCTCATGCCGCGTGGCGAAGCGAGTGCCCGTCGAATGCATGCGCCGCTGGCACGGCAGATCCGCTTTGCGTAGCCGCGGGACCGTTTGCTTCAGTCTTGCCGCACCTGTGTCTTGCATGCGGCCGGGCAATGCAGCGGCGCATCGGCGACGCTCAGGCGGCGGATCGACGCATGCCGCGCGACGCTGTCGGCGGCGTGACTGGCTCCCGGCCGGGATCGGTGCTAGCAATCAATGCATGAACCTCGATGCCATCCCGATCGGCGACGCGCCCCCGAACGATATCAACGTGGTTGTCGAGGTCGGTGTCGGCGGCGAGCCAATCAAGTACGAAATGCACAAGGCAGCCGGCACGCTGTTCGTGGACCGGTTCCTCTACACGCCGATGCGCTACCCCGGCAATTATGGCTTCGTGCCGCACACGCTTTCCGATGACGGCGACCCGATCGACGTGCTGGTAGCCAACACCCGCCCGATCATCGCCGGCGCCGTTATCAATGTGCGCCCGATCGGGGTGCTGAAGATGGAAGACGATAGCGGCGGTGACGAGAAGATCATCGCGGTGCCGTCCCCCAGGCTCACCAAACGCTATATCAACGTGCACAACTACACCGACCTGCCGGAGATCACGCTGGATCAGATCCGGCACTTTTTCGAACATTACAAAGACCTCGAGCCCGGCAAGTGGGCAAAGATCATCGGCTGGGGCGACGCTGCCGAGGCGCGGCAGTTCATCACCGACGCGATTGCGCGGGCGAAGGCATAGCAAACCGGGCGGGGGCAGGGCTCCTGTCCGATCCGGGCCGACAACGTAGGTCAGTGTTTCGGCCGCCCGGCATACGATGATGCGACATCAGCGCCAGGGGCAATTTGCAACTGGCGGAGGGGATGGGACGCTCGTGCCGGGCGCGGCGGCGCAGTTGCCGCGCCTCAGACGTCCGATTTGCGTTCCTTGGCTGTCCTCTTGCCGGCGTTGGCGTGGCTTGCCTCGTCCGGGTTCGACCCGATCAGCGCGTCGGCGATGTTGGCTCGAGCCTCAAAATCGGTCGCCATCGCGAGGAATCTCAGCTTCGAGGCTTCCCGGTCAACGGATTCGGCCATCCCTCGGAAACGCGCCGCTTCCTCACGAAGAAATTTAGGGGTCATCACCAATTCTTTCAGGTTCGGGGAAATCTCCACATCGCAGCCAGCGGCGCTGTCGCGACAGAGGGTGTCAGCGGAGGCACACTGGATATGTGGCTGCCGGATGCTACGCACAAGTAGCCGAGGTGCCACCAGCGGTCTCGGATCATCTCTCGGTCCGCAACCCAACGGGTTGGGCACAGGCTCCCATTCCGGGCTTGACCCGCGACGCTGTGCCATTGCCGACGCCGATCGCTGGGCGCGACCCTTCGCGCCGGAGACGCCGTTGTCGGCGTAGACCTGTACCACCTGCCAGCCGCGCTGTTGGCTCGCTGCTTCCAGTGCCAGCCACTGATTGTCCAGGCGCTGCCCGTCGGTACTGACACGTAGATACAGTGCTGCCCGCTTTGGCTTGCTCGTCATGCCCGCCTCCATCGCCGGTCGGGAGCTTGGTCGTCGTCGGTTCCAGAAATCAAAAGATTTCCGGACCACGGTGATTGGGCGATATGACCTTGTTCAAACCAATGGCTTCAGCTGGTTCGCTTCAGAGTAGTCTTCTGGACCCGTCGACGAGGCCGGCGCTCGGCGGAAGTCGCACGCCGACTGGTACGTTAACGAATTGACACTCGGCGATTGCCGGCGCAATGCCCGGGCGTGGGCCACCGCACGGCCAAATGGTGGGACACCACGAACGCCAGCCCCTCGCCATTGCCGCCGGTGCCCTGCTCGCCCCCTGATGTTGCACTACAATTCGCCACGCGCCGCCAAGGCTCGGATCCGGTCACTCGTGCGGCAGGCAATTGCCTGAATGGTGAGCGATGGATTCACCCCGCCCACCGTAGGAAACACCGAGCCGTCACAGATCCAGAGATTGCGAATGTCCCAGCTTCGGCAATCGCCGTCGACCACGCTGCTGCGCGGGTCGTCCCCCATCCGCGCGGTGCCGTTCAGGTGCGCGGTGTTGTCGGATTCGTGCCAGATCTCCCGTCCTCCGGCGGCACGCATGGCTTCGGTCATATGCCGGACCGCATGCCGCACCAGCCGTTGGTCATTGTCGCACAATGAGAATGTTACGCGCGCAACTGGCAATCCATACTGGTCCTTCTCGTCAGCCAGCGTGACCCGATTGCGTTCCTGTGGCATCGTTTCGCCGACAATCTTGAGCCCTGCCTGATGATTGTAATTCTCCATGTCGCGCACGAGGGCCTCACCCCACAGCCGATGATTGCCCGTCTGCGTGGCGGCCCATTGCTGCGGCAGCGGACCCTGGCTCATATACGCGTAGCCGCCGAAGAAATCCTTGCCCGCATCGTGGTAGTTCCAATGCTCGGTCAGCGCCAGGGAGGGCGGCCCTTTGTACCAACGGATTTCCTCTTCAAACGTGCCCCAGACTGCGTGGTTGGTCTGCACCATCAGGTTCCGGCCGACCAACCCAGAGCCATTGGCCAGACCATCCGGAAACCGGTTATTGGCGGACAGCAGTAGCAGGCGCGGCGTCTCGATTGCGTAGCCGGCGACCACGACATTGCGTGCCGACTGGAAGCGCCACTGCCTTTCCCGCAGATAATGTACGCCCGTGCACAATCCCGCAGTGTCGGTCTCTATCCGCCCGACCATCGCCAGGTCGCGGATCTCCGCGCCGGCGCGCACCGCGCGCGGAATCCAGGTAGTCAGTGCGCTCTGTTTTGCATTGGTAGAACACCCAACGGTGCAAAATCCACGGTAGACGCAGGGCGGCGACAGGCCGCGTGGCGCCGAGACGGTGGCAAGCGGCGTCGGCGCCCAGTCGATTCCAAGCGCCTCGGCGCCTCGCGCCAGCACCAGGCCTGCGGCGTTCACTTCATGGGGTCGATACGGATAGCGCGGGCGCTTCGGGCCCCATGGGTAGTGTACCGGCCCGGAGATTTTCAGCGCCTGCTCGACCTCGGTGTAGCAGTCCCACATCTCCCGCCAATCGATCGGCCAATCGGCGCCGTAGCCAAGCTGGCTCCGCGCCTTGAACCACTCCGGGCGAAACCGCAGTGACACCATCGCGAAATGCACCGTGCTGCCGCCAACCGCTTTGCCGCTGTTGTTGGAGCCTAACTGCAACGGGTTGTCGCCATCGCAGAGACGCTCGTCGGTCCAATACAGCTTTTGCTGGTGCTCCTCGTCGGAGGCAAATTCCTCCAGCGGCCGCCACCACGCACCGGCATCGAACGCCACAACCGAAAAGCCGTACTCCGCCAGTTTGCAGGCGAGCGTGCCACCGCCTGCGCCGGTGCCGACGATCGCGAAATCTACCGGCGTGTTCTCCGGATACTCCTGCATGGGCATCCAGCCACCGACACGCAGGGGATCCGGTGCGCGGCCGTGTTTGCCGCGCGGCGTGTGCATGGCGTCGTCCAGCGTCATATCTTGTCCCGGCCCCCCGCGTCAGGGCGCTCTGGAGGCGCTTCTACGGCCTCCCATGGATCGTGCCGGTCGAATCCCATGCGCACGTAACCGCGCGGACTCGCCGGACCGCCGAAGCCGATTTCGTTCCAGGCTGTCGGGTGGGCGTAATAGGCCGCGACGATGTCGTGCACCATGCGGTGGCTGAAACATAGTTTGCAGGGCATGCCGCCCCATGCCGGATCATCCAATTCACCCTGCTGCATCTGCGTCAGCAGGACATTCTGCTCTGCCACACTGATGGCATGGAACCGCCCGCCATGCCGGGCACGCGCTTCCGTGTCCAACGCAAGCAAACCCCGGCGCCACGCTTGCTGCATCTTCGGAAGGCGCGTGTCGCGATAGCCGTCGGTTACGTTCCTGGCCATCTTGTCGTCGATCATTGCCGCCACGGGAACCGGTGCGCGGTCTGTCGGTTGCGGCACGATGCGGTCGCAGACCGCGGTCAGCGTCAGCCATTCGTCCGCCGAAAAGAACCGTGGCTCGCGCGGCATCGCCAGGCGCTGATCGATGACGCGCCGCGTCGCTTCGTTCCAGGACGGCGTATGCCGTTTCGCCAGGACGTCATAGCCGGGATACCGCTCAGGCATCCGGATGGTCCTCCAGCAGGCCGAGAGCGGCGAGGCCCGCAAGTGCCAGACCGGTGAAGCTGGGCGGCGCGGGAATGGGCGGACCGTTCAGCACGTTCTGCGTCCAGTTGCGCCACCCGCCCATGTTCCGGGCCACGCCGAAGACATGAAATCCGGCACCGGCAAACCCAAGTGCCGCGGTCAGCCGCAACCACCAGCGCGTGAACCAGCGCTCGGTCCCGCGCTTGCCCAGCGCGGTCTCGCCCAGCAATACGGCGGCGACCGGTGGCACCGTCACCGGAAGGAACATGGCCGGATCGTGATAGGCACCGCGGAAATGCAAAAGCGCCGCTTCTCCGACCGTGCCTAACATGCCGAGGCCGGCGATCGCTGCCATCGCGCGTCCTGCCGGCAGGCCACAGATGGTCGGCGTCGTCTGGGCCGGGTTGTCGCGCACACGTTCCGCGGTGAAGCCCAGCAGGCCGGACAGCACCAGCGCGAAGGGCCCGCCGAGCGGGGCACTATAAAACAGATTGAGCCAGGAGAAGCCGCCCGGACGCTTGCTGACGTTGTAGATGTGAAACCCCATGCCGGCGAGGCCGGTCAGCCCGGCCAGCGCATAGACGGTATCGCGCACCGCGTGCGCACCGGATCGCTTGTCGCCGACCCCGTGACCGCTGACTGCCAGGGCCAGTGCCGAGGTCACCAGCGGCATGAACATGGCATTGTTTTCGAACGAACCGCGGTAATGCTCGACGGCGCTGTCTGCCAGAACGGATGTTGCCAGGATGCCCGCAGCGCGATTCAAGCGGCGAGCGGCCTTGACATGGGCGGGCTCCACACCGCCGGATCGATGCATGCCCGCCGTGACAAGGGCGTGTTCTGGCCGCCACAGGTGCCGGCGGGCCGCGCCGTCGCGCTGCCACAGCAAGGCGCCGAGCACCCCAACCGTTGCGGCACCCAGCGCGCCGATCTCAACGTCGCTCAGTCGTGCCATGCCATATCCTTACGGTTGCATACTATCAGTGCTCGCGAAACCGCTCTGCGTCCTGCGGCTTGAAGGTCAGGCCGTTTCCCGGCCGTGAGAGATCAGGCCTGATCATGCCGTCCCGCGGCACAGGGGCGCCGTCGAACAACATGTGCTCGATGCGCACGTGGTCGTGGAACCATTCCAGGTGACGGAAGCGCGGTGCGGCGCCCGCCACGGGCAGGTGCAGCGATGGCGCGCAATGACCGGACAGGTCGATGTGGTGTGCCTCGCACAATGCCGCGGCCTCCAGCCAGCCGGTGTACCCCTGACAGCGCGTCACGTCGGCCTGCAGCACATCCACGGCACCAGCATTCAGCATGCGACGAAAATAGTCGGTGGTGTAGCCGTATTCGCCCGCCGCAACCTCCACGCCGTCCGGAACGCGCCGCCGCACCATGCGCATGCCGGCAAGATCGTCGGAGGAGACCGGCTCCTCGAACCACGCAACTCCCTGATCTGCAAATGCGGCTGCGAGCGACAGCGCCTGCTTCACGCCGAAGGCACCGTTCGCATCGACGAACAATGTCCGGTCACCGATCGCATGCCTGGCTGCTGCCACGCGGCGCCGATCGCGCTCTGGCTGCGAGCCGATCTTCATCTTGACCCAGCGGCAGCCGTCACGCTCCATCCAGCCCGACAATTGCGCACCTAACTCGTCGTCGCTGTAAGTGGTGAACCCGCCGCTGCCGTAGATCGGGATCGCATCACGGAACTGGCCGAACAAGGATGCCAGCGGCAACCCGAGCAGTTTTGCCTTCAGATCCCACAGTGCCGTGTCGATGGCGGAGATGGCCGTTGCGACCAGGCCCTCGCGGCCGATGTTCCGCACCGCTTGTTGCATGGCCCGCCACGCGGCCAGCGGATTCATCGCGTCGTGTTGTGTAACAACCTCGGCCAGTTTGCCCGCAATCAGGCTAACGATACTGCCGCTGGTATAGGTATAGCCCAACCCGGTCTGGCCGCCGCCGTCCGCCTCCACCACAACCAGTGTGGTGGAGTCCCAACGCATCGTCCCATCAGCCTCTGGCTTATCCGTCGGAATCGTGTAGGCGCCGGCCCGCACTGTCTCGATTCGAGCGCCCCGGCACTCATCGCGCATCACCGCCGTCCGCCCGGCAGAATGCTGCTCAACACCTCCTTCGCAGTGCCTACCAGCATGCTGCTTTCGTTCGGGTCTCCGGTGAGCGTCGCCGAGACAAAGTTCCTGGCCTGCTTCAGCGTGATATGCGGGGGCAGCGGCGGCACCTCCGGATCGGTCTTGACCTCCAGCACCACCGGCCGGTCGGCAGCAAGCGCCTCATCCCATGCCGATGCCAGCCGATCCGGATTGTCCACGTAGATCCCGCGCAAGCCGAGCAACTCACCGAACCGATGGTAGGGTACATCGGGAATTTGCTGCGACACATTGAACTTCGGATCGCCCTCCATCACTCGCTGCTCCCAGGTGACCTGGTTCAGGTCCTGGTTGTTGAACACGCAGACCACCCATTTCGGACTGGCCCATTCGCGCCAGTATTTTGCGACGGTGATCAGCTCCGCCATGTTGTTCATCTGCATGGCTCCATCACCGACCAGCGCGACAACGGGTCGGTCGGGATGCGCGAACTTGGCAGCGATCGCGTACGGCACCGCCGCGCCCATCGATGCCAGGCCGCCGGATAGCGAACACATCATGCCGCGACGGATCTTCAGGTCGCGTGCGTACCAGTTGGCACAGGAGCCTGAATCGCTCGTGATGACGGCGCGCTCCGGCAAGCGCGGCGACAGCTCCCACACCACACGCTGCGGATTGACCGGGTTCGCCGAGGTCATGGCCCGGCTCTCCAGGACCTTCCACCATTCGGCGACATTCTTCTCGATTTCCTGCCGCCACGAACGATCCTGCTTTTCCTCAAGCATCGGCAGCAACGCCCGCAGGGTTTCCCGCGAGTCGCCGACCAGGCTGACCTCCATCGGGTAGCGCAGGCTCAGCATCTCCGGCTCCAGGTCGATCTGCACGGCGCGAGCCTGGCCTTCCTTGGGCAGGAACTCGGAATAGGGGAAGCCGGAGCCGATCATCAGTAGCGTGTCGCAATTGCTCATCAGCTCCCAGCTTGGCTTGGTGCCGAGCATGCCAATCGAACCAGTCACCCACGGCAGGTCGTCCGGCAACACCGCCTTGCCGAGCAGCGCCTTTGCCACGCCGGCCCCCAATTTTTCGGCAACCGCCATGACTTCGTCGGTGGCATGCAGGGCGCCGGCGCCGACCAGGATGGCGACCTTTTTGCCGGCGTTCAGCACCTCGGCGGCGCGCCGCAGATCAGGCTCTCGCGGCATCACGCTGGGCGTGCTATAGCCCACGCCGGAATGCAGCGTGCCATGCGCGCGCGGCGGATCCGAATAGGTGGCTTCCTGAAGGTCGTTGGGCAGAACCAATGCGGTGACGCGATGCTTGCCTATGGCGATCCGCATGGCTCGGTCTACCATGTGCCGCACTTGCGCCGGCATGCTGGCCTGACACACGAAATCTCCAGCCACGTCCTTGAACATCGCGGGCAGGTCGACTTCCTGCTGATAATGCCCACCGATCGCGGTGCGGGCCTGCTGGCCGGCGATCGCAAGCACCGGCATGTGATCCATCCGAGCATCGTACAGGCCGGTGATAAGATGCGATGCGCCAGGCCCCGATGTCGCCATGCAGACGCCGACCTCGCCGGTGAACTTGGCATAGGCCGAGGCCATGAATGCCGCCATCTCCTCGTGGCGCACCTGGACGAACTTGAATTTGCCGTTGGTCCGGCCTAGCGCGCCGATCAGTCCGTTGATGCCGTCGCCGGGGTAGCCGAAGACCGTGTGGACGCCCCATTCATGAAGCCGCTGCCAAAAGAAATCGCCCACTGTTTGGCTCATGTTCGCCGCCCTGACTTTGCTGATGATCAAGCGCCTCCACCGATGAGGCCCGCTGCACTGTCAACGTCGGCGGCGAGGCGGCCGTTGCAAACGTTGGATCACAGAGCAAGGAGACAGGTCACGAAACACGAAACCCGGCACGCTCACCCCCGGGACCCGCCGCTTTCAGGTCACTGGATCGGTGATCGGACCGTCGCCGTGCTGTCCCGCCAGCCGCGTGGATTTCCGGCCGTTGGCAGCGGTCGGCAGCGGGATCGGCCACGCCGGCGAATCGTACAGCTTCGCTTTGACGTTGTAGTATTTGCCCTTGCAGGAAATCGCCTGGCCGATCCAAAGCTGGCGTATCACCCTGATCGCCTCGATCAGCCGATCCCAGCGTTCCTGCCACTTCGGCCACACGCCGGTAGCCACCTGTTCATTCAGCGCCTCGCCCGATCCGACGCCAAGGAAAGTGCGGCCTGCGTACTGACATGGCAAGCTCCAGTCTTGACTTTGGGGTTGCGGCAGCACCGGGGATTCCGAGGTGAGTTTTCCGGCGGGCTCGTGCAACGGCTATTGAACTTCGAACCTACGAGGCGGCTACTGCTCATCCGCGAAGCGACCGCCGTGTGATGCCAGGCCGGTTGCGCGCGCGTCCCGCGCCGCCAAGCATGGACAGCAGGAACCCAGCGCCGGCAGCCAGCCCCAGCGCAACTGCCGGTTGCCGGCGCGTCGATTGCCCCAGGCGCTCCAGCACTGCTTCCACGCTCCCCGCCGCATCGATCGAAGCCGGAACGATCTGCTCGTCAAACAACTGTTTCAGCCTGGATGGCGAGTGCGACTTGCCGCGGAGATAGCCGTCTTCGATCATGGTGTTCGATCCCGCACGAAGTGATGGGCGAGACAACAACATAACCGTGTCTCTCAGGTTCCTGCCGCGGACGAAACCGCACAGCCGATCCGCGGGTTTCGTTGATTGCACGCTGCCGGGAACCGAACCATGAGCCGTATACCGTCCTTCAAGCCCTACCATCGTCCGTCCGGCGGCTGGGGCTCCGTCCGCTCACTCGGCAATATCCTGGCTCGCGAGGGCGTGTTGGCCAGCGGCTCATTGGTCCTGACGCGACAGAACAAGGTGGACGGTTTCCAATGCGTGAGCTGCGCGTGGTCGAAGCCGGCACATGCCCTGCCGTTCGAATTCTGCGAGAACGGCGCCAAGGCGACGGCATGGGAAATCACCGCCCACCGGTGCACGCCCGAGTTCTTCGCTCGGCATAGCGTGACGGAGCTGCTGGACTGGGCCGACCATGACCTGGAAAAGGCCGGCCGGCTGACGCACCCGATGCGCTACGATGCGGCGAGCGACCGGTATGTGCCGGTTTCCTGGAATGACGCTTTCGCCGAGATCGGCCGGGAGCTGCGGACGGTGGAGGATCGCAAGAGCGTCGTGTTCTACAGTTCCGGCCGATGCTCTAACGAATCGAGCTACCTCTACGCCTTGTTTGCCCGGCTGTATGGCAACAACAACCTGCCGGACAGTTCGAACATGTGTCACGAGACGACGTCGGTGGCGCTGCCGGAGAGCATCGGTGTGCCGGTAGGAACGGTGACGCTGGACGACTTCGGCAGTACCGACTGCATCATGTTCTTCGGTCAAAATCCCGGCAGCAACAGCCCGCGCATGCTGCACGTCCTTCAGCATGCCAGTGAACGGGGCGTGCCGATCATCGCGTACAATCCACTGCGCGAGCGGGGGCTGGAGCGCTTTACCAATCCGCAATCGCCGATCGAGATGCTGACCGGACGGTCAACGCGCATCGCGTCGCAATACCATCAGGTGAAGGCCGGCGGCGACCTCGCCGCCCTTGCCGGCGTCTGCAAAGCGTTGATCGAGGCGGATCGCGCCGGCCGGTCGCATGGCCGGTCCGCGGTGCTGGATCATGACTTCATTGCAGCACATGCGCACGGCTTCGATGCCTTTGCCGACTGGCTGCACCGGCAGGATTGGGACAAGCTGGAACGCAGCTCCGGCCTGCAACGCGCGGCGATGGAGGCCACCGGCCGCTCGGCGATCGGCATCTACGGCATGGGGCTGACGCAGCATCGCGCCGGTGTCGAGACGGTGCAGATGCTCGTCAACCTGCTGCTGCTGCGAGGCAATATCGGCCGCTCGGGCGCCGGCATCTGTCCGGTGCGCGGGCATAGCAACGTGCAGGGCCAGCGCACCGTCGGCATCACCGAGAAGCCGTCGCTGGTGCCGCTGGACCGGCTAGCGGAACAATACGGCTTCGAACCGCCGCGCCAGCCCGGTTACAACACCATCGAGGCATGCGAGGCGATACTGGTCGGCAAGGTGCGCGCCTTCGTGATGCTGGGCGGCAATTTCGTGCGCGCGATCCCCGATCGCGACCGCATGGAGCCCGCCTGGCGCCGGATACGGCTGACCGTGAACGTCGCGACCAAGCTGAACCGAAGCCAGCTTGTGCATGGCGAGGTCAGCTTCATCCTGCCCGTACTCGGGCGCATCGAGGTTGACTGTCAGGCGAGCGGACCGCAGGCACTGTCGATGGAAGACAGCCTGGCCTGCATCCATGGCTCGCGCGGTGTACGGGCGCCGGCTTCATCTCATCTGATCAGCGAGGTGAAGCTGGTGGCCGAGCTCGCGAAGGCCACTCTGGCGCCGAACCCAAAGGTCCCATGGGACGCATGGGTCGACGACTACAGCCGCATCCGCGCGGCGATCCGCGAGACCTACCCCGACACGTTCTTCGATTACGAGCGGCGCATGTGGGAACCCGGCGGCTTCCATCGGAAATTGCCGGCACGGCAACGGGAGTGGCAGACAAAGACCGGCAAAGCCAACTTTATCACGCCGCACGGCCTGGACGAGGACAACGACATGCCGGATGCGGAGCATGACGTGCTACGCATGATCACGTTGCGCAGCAACGATCAGTTCAACACCACCATCTATGGCTACACCGACCGCTTCCGCGGTATTCACTGCACCCGCATGGTGGTGCTGATGAATCGCGACGACATCGGCCGGCTGGGGCTGGCGGAGGGTGACGAAGTCACGCTGCGGACAGCGTCCAAGGACGATGTCAGGCGGGAGATGTCGGGCTTCCGGGTCACCCCCTACGATATCCCCACTGGCTGCATCGGCACCTATTACCCCGAGGCAAACGCGCTGCTACCGGTCTGGCATCACGCCGCAGGCAGCAAGACGCCGGCCGCCAAGTCGATACCGGTGATGGTACAACGCAAGACCTGAACGGGCTGCAATATGCGCCCTCCCGGGTCGTGAGACAGTGCGTTCGTCACGGCAATTCCGTCGATTGCACCTGGTAGACCGCACGCGTCATCGGATCCAGCGTCCCGAGGCCGAGCAAGATGATGAGCCAGAACACGGTGGCGATGGCGAAGCTGCGGACAATGGCGGGCCCGGTTGCTACCCGCATGAACAGCAGCGCGACCGTCGCCACCATCGCAAGTGCGGGCAGCAGCAGCAGCGGCCGCAACGACCGCGGGAGCGGAAGATAGCTGCCGCCGAATTCGATCGCCGCCAGTGCGAGCAGACCAAGCCAACCGAACACCAGGCGGCGGTCGAGCTTGTTCATGCGCCACGGCCTACCAGGTAGATCATCGGATAAAGCACGATCCAGACCATATCGACGAAACTCCAATACAGGCCGACCACTTCGACAGGCGTGTGCCAGGCGGCGGAATAGGCCCCCCTCCGCGCCTGGCGTGCCACCCACAAGACAAGTCCTATTCCCGCGGTCATGTGGGCCGCGTGCAATCCGGTGGCGACGAAATAGAAGGTCCAGAACAATCGTGCGCCGCCGGCTTCGGCACCGTGCAGCTTGAACGGGCCAGCGGGGAACAGATGCTCGGACAGATCGATATGCCACTCGTAGAACTTCAGCAGCAGGAACAGCAGGCCGATGCCGGCGGTGATCCAGCAGCATTGAATCAGCCGGCGTGGCTGGCCGCCTTCAATGGAGCCGAGGCCGGTGGAGTAAACAAAGCTGCTGGTGATCAGCAGCGCCAGGTTGATGGTGCCGATCCACAGCACCGTCTCGCGGCCGCCGGCATCGAAGCTGCTCTGCTGCCAGTGGCGGCTGACCACCCATGCCAGCAACAGACCGCCGAACAGCAAAGCCTCGGTCGCGAGGAACAACCACATGCCGGAGATCGCGGTCTCCGCCTGGTGCCGGGCATTCGCGTATTGGAAGTGGACGTGTGGCGCGATCTCTTCAGACATGCGGCTGCGAAGTCCCGGGCGTCGGGTAGGCGTAGGGACCTTCCGTTACCACCGGCGTGACCGCGAAGTTCGCGGTGAACGGGGGCGACGGTGTCTGCCATTCCAGACCCTTGGCATCCCACGGGTTGGCGGGCGCCCCCGCGCCCCGGAACAGCGACCAGGTCAGATAGAACAGCGGCATGAGATACGCTGCCGCGAGGATGGTCGCCCCCGCGGAGGACAGCACGTGCAGCACCTGGAACTCCGGCGGATAGGAATGATAGCGCCGCGGCATGCCGAGATAACCAAGGATGAACTGTGGGAAGAAGGTGAGGTTGAACCCCAGGAACATCAGCAGCGCGGCGGCGCGGGCAATCATATCCGGGTAGATGCGGCCGCTGATCTTTGGCCACCAATAGTGCAGAGCGCCGAAATAGGCCGAGACCATTCCGCCAACCATGATGTAGTGAAAATGCGCGACGACAAAATAGGTGTCGTGCAGATGCACATCGGCGGCCAGCGCGGCAAGGAACAGGCCGGTGAGGCCGCCCATGGTGAACAGCCCGATGAAACCCAGGGCGTAGAGCATCGGGGCGTCGAACCGGATATAGCCCTTGTGCAGCGTGCCCAGCCAGTTGAACACCTTGATGGCCGATGGCACGGCGACGAAGTAGCTCAGCATCGAGAAGACGACGCTGGCATACAGCGACTGGCCGGCCACAAACATGTGGTGGCCCCAGACGAAGAATCCGATCACCGCGATGGCAATGCTGCACCAGGCGACAAACTTGTATCCGAACAGTTCCTTGCCTGAGAACGCCGGTATGATCTCGCTGACCACGCCCAGGCCGGGCAGGATCATGATATAGACGGCGGGGTGCGAGTAGAACCAGAACATGTGTTGGAACAGCAGCGGGTCGCCGCCGATCCGCGGGTCGAACACGCCGACGTGGAAGATCCGCTCGAACGCCAAGAGCAGCAGGGTGATCGCCAGCACCGGCGTCGCCAGAACCATGATGACGCTGGTGGAGTAAAGCGACCAAAGGAAGATCGGCATGCGGTACCAGGTCATGCCCGGGGCGCGCAGGCGATGAATGGTGACGATGAAGTTCAGTCCGGTCGCGATGGACGAAAAGCCGGAGACGAAGATGCCGGTGACCAGCAGCACCACGTTGCCTTCGGCATAATCGGTGGACAAAGGGGCATAGAAGGTCCAGCCGGTATCCACACCGCCGGCGAACAGCGCGTACAGTGCGAGGGCGCCACCGGCGATGAACAAGTACCAGCTCAAGAGGTTGATTTTCGGGAATGCCAGGTCGTGGGCACCGATCATCAGTGGCAGCACGAAGTTGCCGATGGTGACGGGTACGGCGGGGACCAGGAAGAACCACACCATGATCACGCCGTGCATGGTGAACAGCCGATCGTAGGTTTCGGCGGAGCGAAGCATGCCCTCCGGCACGATCAGGTTATAGCGGATTAGCGCCGCCGCCGATCCGCCGAGGAAGAAGAACACCGTGATCGAGATCATGTAGAGGATCGCGATCCGCTTGTGATCGGTCGTCAGCAGCCAGCTTTTGAGCGTCACGCCGTCGGCCAGGTAGCTCGGGCGGCCGAGCGGCGAAGCGATGCGTTCGTTCAGTGCCGCGGTCTGGCTCATGGGGGATTCTCCGAACCGAGCGATTCGATATACGCGACCAGTTTCAGCAGATCGCCCTCACTGATGACCCCCTGGAAGGACGGCATCACCGGCGCATAGCTGGCGACAATCCGGCTGCGCGGCTGCAGGATGGAATCGCGGATGTAGCGGTCGTCCGCCGTGACGGTAGTGCCGTTCGACAGCGGCACCGGACTGCCGTACAGCCCAACCAGCGAGGGCGCGCGAACGGTGCCGTGATCGTTGTGGCAGCCGCTGCAGCCGTATCGAATGAACAACTGCTTGCCGTCCTGCGCTAATGTGTCGCTGGTGCCGTTCTGCGCCAGCCATTTCGCATAGTCCGGATCGCTCAGCACCACCACGCTGCCGATCATCGCGGCGTGGCCGGTGCCGCAAAGCTGCGAACAGAACAGGTGATAGGTGCCAACCTCATCGGCGCGGAACCACAGCGTTTCGTATTGGCCGGGCAGCACGTCGCGCTTCACGCGAAAGGCGGGGACGAAGAAATCGTGAATGACATCCTGCGACGTCATCACCAGCTCCACCGGCTTGTTCACCGGCACGTGCAGCGTGTCGATCTCCCGCTGGCCGCCCGCATGCTCCGCCTTCCACATCCACTGCTTGGCGACGACGTAGATTTTCAGGGCATTGGACGGCGGCAGGTAGAGTCGCACGTACATGATGGAGCCCCAGATGAACAAGCCGAAGAAGATCAGCAGCGTTGCGGCCGTCCAGCTCACTTCGAAGCGGAAGCTGCGCTCGGCGATCTGGCCCCGGTCGATCGGGCTGTTGTGGCGATAGCGGACGACGTAGAACAGCATCAGGCCGAATACGACGGCCAACACGGCGGCCGACACCGCGACGAAGCCGGCGATGAGATAGTCGGTCTCGGCGGCGTTGGCCGAGGCTTCGGCGAGACTGAATTTCATGGCGTCCGCCTGTCGCGGCGCAGTGCCAGCGCGATGGTGCCGCCGAGCGTCA
>JBEKNT010000079.1:0-32519 GCA_049522565.1 Acetobacteraceae bacterium | reverse complement strand
GAGGGGGAGGATGGTACTCAGAACCGTGCCACCGCATGCGCGGCGCCGGGGGTGTCGGCGGCCGCGGCATGGGCGGCGATCCCCTGCGCGGCCAGCCGGCCGACCAGGTCACGCAACAGCTTCGTCTCGCCGCCATGCAGATGCGCACAGCCGGTAACGTCGAGCCAGATGCCGTCCGGCGCATCGGCCGCACTCAGCGGCGCATAGCGCAGGCACCAGGCGGCGAGGCGTCCCAGCGCCGCGGCGTCGGCCTCCGGTTCGGCCGGACGGAGCCCCGCCTCCAGCCCGGGCACCAGCGCCTGTGCCTGGGCGAGCGGCATGCCGGCATGCAGGCCCAGCGCCGCCGCCGCCGCGTCAACCGCCGCCACCACCATGCGGCGCCCGTCATGCGCCGTGGTGACCAGCGGTCCGTCAGCTCCCGCTTGCGTTGCGGGAACGTTGCCGTGCCGGCGCAGCCGATCCGTCGCCAATGTCGGCAACCAGACCGAGACGACCCGTCGCATCGCATGCCTCCACGATCCAGGACGATGGTTTCCCCCCGCGGCAGCGCACCAGTTCCAGCCGCCAGCGCTGCCGCCCCAGGCCGGGGGTATCGGGCGCCTGCGGCAAGGGCGGCGGCGACGGCAGGGCGGTCAGCCGCCAGCTTGTGACGGCGGCGGACGGCTCCGCCAGCGCGGGGTCGTCATGCTTGCGGCTGCGGCGCAGGGCGAAGGCGATGACGCCGGCGGTTTCCGCGGCAAGTTGCAAGCGGCGCGAGGCGGTCAGCGTCAGGCGGCCGCCGATCTCCCCCACCACGCCGGCGAGACCGGGCTGCCGCAGGCCTTCCTCCATGGCTTGCAGGACAGCATCCGGCTTGCCGGCCTCGGCGTAGATCACCCGGTCCGGGTGCAGGCCGGCGGCGGCCAAGCCGGGGGCGAACAGGTCGGCATGTTCCACCACCCACAGCACCGGGCCGCGCTGGCGGGCCAGGATGCCGGCGACGAACAGCGCCGCGGCGGCGCCATGCTCGGTGTCGGGGCCGGCGCCGGCCGCCTCGTGCAGCGCGCCGGGCGGCAGGCCGCCCGCCGGCAGCACCGCGTCGATCGACGGCCCCAACGGCAGGGCGGGGCCGCGCGGGCGGGCGGTGACATGCTCCATGCGCGCAATGCGCGCCCGGAGGGTCGCGATCGCGCTGCCGGCGGGCGGGCTAATGGCGGGCGGGCGGGGGATCGACAGGTCCATCTGTTCACCCGGCTAGGGCGGCGGGGAACAGGAACATATATAGAACCAGCGGTCCGAGTCGAGTCATACCACACGGCAAAACGGTTGACGTACCCAGGCGGCGCGGGACCCCTCCCCCCAACCCCCTCCCACAAGGGGAGGGGGAGCCTCTTCCCCCCTCCCGGTAAGCGTCGCAGTTTCATCCAGGGGGGTCGGCCGCCGCCGGCCGGTGGTCAACGCGCCATGACATGGTTTCAATGGTGGTGGGCATGCCCGCCCCCCGCCGCGACCGCCAGCGGATGCGTGGCGATATCGCGCATCACCGCCGCCAGTGCCCGCGGATCGCTCCAGTCGCCGGGATCGCCTGGCCGCCAGCGGGCACGCAGCCAGCCGTTCTGGTCGGCCAGCGCCTGCGTGCCCGCCAGCGCGTCCGGCGCCACCCCCAGCACCACCGCGAAGGCATCCCACGTCGTTTGCTCCACCGTGACGCACGCGCCGCCCTCCGGCTTCACCGAGCGATCGCGCGCCAGCACGATGGTGGCGACATCGATCCCCGCCGGGTTCGCCGGCGGCGGCACCACGCCCCCGGACGCGGCGACGATGTGCACCACGCGGCCGCGCAGATCGTCGCGTTCGATGGCGGAGCCGTCCGCGCAGATCGCGTCGAACTGCGGCAGCGGGATTGGCTGGCTCCAGCGCCCGGTCGTGCGCATGCCGTATCCCGCGTTGTGCGCCTTCAGGAAGTCGATCAGCGCCCAGATGTCGCCGCTGGACAGCACGGTGCCGAACGCCGGCATCGCCGGTGCGCCGGAGGGCGCGTCGATGCCGTGCGCGATGTACCAGAACAGGTCGCCCTCGGTGTGTCCCCAGAAATGCGGCGCGGTGAGGTCGGCCGGCGGCTCCGGCAGCGATTTCGCCGCCGGACCGTCGCCGCGCGCGTCGGCGCCATGGCACGCCGTGCAGTTGGCGGCAAACAACGCCTGGCCATGCGTGATGGAACTGTCGGCGAACTCGGTCGGCGAGGCGACGAACGTCGTGGGATAGGCATCGACCGTCAGCAGCGCACCGAGGTTCGGCACCACGAACACCAGGGTGACGACAAACGCCGCCAGCGCCGGCCAGAACATCGGGCGCCAGAACCGGCCGGCCACCACGAGCGCGCCGGCGATGAGGCTGGGCAGCACGGCGTGCAGCAGCAGGATGCGGCCGTATGAGTCGTAGACCAGCTCCAGGCTGGGTTGCCGCGCGAACGGCCAGATCGGCGTCTCGTGCGTCGCCGGTGTGCCCGAAGCCAGCAACGCGGCGACCAGGATGACCAGGATGCCCAGCACGGTCTCGACCGCGAGGGAGGCGCGCAGCGGCCGGAGGGTGACCGGTTGCGCGTCGCCATGCAGCCGTTCGGTCAGGACGAAACGGTTGATGACCGCGAGCACCAGCAGCAGCAGGAAGAGCCCCAGTTTCAGCAGCGCGGTTCGGCCATACGCGGTGCCGAACAGGGCGCCGATGTCGCCGATCAACTGCCAGGCCTGCACCACGGCGGTGCAGGCGATCAGCAGCACGGCGCACAGCCCGACGGGCGTGAAACTGTGGCAGGTGGTGGCGGCGGCCCGCGGCGGCAGGGCTCCGACGAGCAGAAACAATGGCAGCAGGCCGCCGAGCCAGGCGCCGGCCGCCAGCAGGTGCAGTCCTTCCGAGACCAGCAGAACGGCCCCCACGGAACCTCCGGTTGCACCGGCATGGCCCATGCCGCCCTGCATCGCCAGCGCTGCCCCCGCCAGCACGAGCGCCGCCACCAGGCGCCAGCGCCGCCCGCCGAGCAGCGGGAATGCCACGAGCAATAGCAGAAGGCGCAGCCATGCGAGATGGCCGAACTGCGTGCCGCGCGCCACCGTCACCAGCGCGGCGAGGGTTCCGCCGATGCTTGTCGTGCCGGCGATCGTCGCGGACTGCACCACGATCCAGCCGACGCCGATCAGCAGCGCCAGTGCGTCGGACCACCTGGCGAGACCGACCAGACGCTGCCGCGCCAGGGTCGTTGCGGCGGCGCCGTTCCATCCCGCCTCGTTCAGGCCGGCCGGGGCGACCAGTGCCAGCGACACCAGGGTGCCGAACAACGACGCCAACGCCAGCAGGTGGCACCCGCGCAGCGACGCCAAGACAATGGCCTGCGTGTC
The DNA here is from genome assembly GCA_049522565.1 of Acetobacteraceae bacterium. Lineage (GTDB taxonomy): Bacteria > Pseudomonadota > Alphaproteobacteria > Acetobacterales > Acetobacteraceae > JASHVB01. The sequence continues at coordinate 29,145 of JBEKNT010000079.1, read as the reverse complement.
CATGGCTCAGGGCGCGACGCTGAAGGTGAAGCGTCCCTCCGTCTTGTGGGTGTCCACCGAGGTGACGTGCCAGATCACGGTGTATTGGCCGGCCGGCAGTTTCGTAGGGCGGAAAAGCCCAGCGCCTTCCGCCATCGTGCAAAGGCGAGACCTGGCGGGGGACGACGACAGACCCCGCCTGCTCCTTCGTGCGGTGGCAGAAGGCGCTGCGCTTTTCCACCCTACGAAACTGCCACCGGGCAACGCGATAAGAGCGTTTTGGTTGGGCATGGTGGCATCCGAGCGTTGCAGGTGTAAAATAGCAGCACCTGACCCTAAGGCGCCAACACGATGCTTGTCCGAATGATGCTTACAACGAGCCTCTTGCTTACTCCGATGGCCGCCATCGCGCAGACTCCGCAGCCTGGGTGGATATCCGATCCCCGCACCGGATGTCGGGTTATGAACGCGCATCCGCAACCGACAGAATCCATTACGTGGTCGGGCGGTTGCGTGAATGGCGTCGCGCAGGGCAGGGGTGTCCTGCAATGGTTCGAGAATGGTCGTCCGTCCGAACACTACGAGGGGGAGTTACGCGGCGGTCAAATGAACGGCCACGGGATCCTCACCCCGGGCAATGGCGGACGGTACGAGGGGGAGTTTCGCGACGGCAAGGCAAACGGCTTCGGGCAGTGGACAACGGCGCGCGGCAGTTTCAGCGGGCTCTGGACAAACGGCTGTTTCAACGACGGCACCAGACGGGCATGGGTAGGGACAGACGCGTCCGCCTGCCCCTGACTTCCGTAACCCACGCGTGATGCACTCAGGATTGGTCGGCATTCGACCCAACGGCGACATCATCCGCCCCGACCAGCACGTCAGACTATCAGCCAATCCCCACCCCACTGGACATCACGGCTTTCGCGGCGCGGCACCACTGCTCCCTGGCCCCTCTCCGGCGTTATGGGAGAGCAGCGGCAGCACCGTGGCGGCGAGGCTCTGTTCCGTCACTTCCGTCTGGTCCGCCCTGAATCTGCCACGGACAATGCCGGCCTGGTCCACGACAAAGGTCACCGGAATCGCTTCCGGCGCGCCGAAGCCATTGACCGTGGCGTCGCGGAGCATGGCGGCCGGATAGGCGAAGGCTTGCATCATCTTGACGACGTCGGAGCGGTCGCGCGGGCGGTCCGCGCTGATGCCGATCATATCGAGGCCCTGGTCGTGATACCGCCGATAGAACGCGTCCAGCGCCGGCATCTCCGCCCGGCATGGCACGCACCAGGTCGCCCAGAAATTGACGATGACGACTTTGCCGCGCAACGCGCCGAGATCGAACACGTGACCATCCAGTTCCGGCGCGGCGAGCGGCGGTGCCGGTTGTCCGACATCCGCCGCCGCCAGCGCCAGGTCGCAGGCGAGGACAAGCGCGATGCAGCCCGCCATCACCGATAGAAAAGCGCGTGCGCCACGCATGCGACCCCTCCTTCGCCTAAAAGCTGTAAGCCAGCAGGACCTTGATCATGAACGGCGCCACCAGTTGGTTGCCGTTGAAGTGCTGGAGCACGGGAACCTCGATATCGGCATACGCCGAGAACTGGTTGTAATCGAATTCAATTCCCGGAGAGAGAATCAGGCGCTCGTAGCCAGATGCTATCGGGTTCGCGGCGTTCGCGCCGCTGTCCCGCTCGCGTAGGGACACGATGGCCTGGGCGACCGGGGTGATCTGCAGATTGCCGATCGTCCAGCCATTGTAGTGAATCCCGCCCGCGGTATCCAGTTCGGCGCCCGGGCGATATTGATTTTGAATCAGTACCGGCTGGTCAGCCTGCGCCTGCACAAACCAACTCCACGTATTGTCGCTTGTCAGAGCCTGGCGATGGAAGGCGCCGAGCAGAATATCGGTGCTGCCAGTGCCGATTTGGCTGTCGCTGTCGACGAGGGCCGGATCGTAATTATTGTTGCCGGTCGGCAGCTTGATACCGTAGGTCACGCCGGTCGACAAATCTTCCGAGAACCCGGTATAGATGCCCTTGATGCGGATGTCGCCGACGCCGGTCCAATGGGTCGATTGGACGTTGACCGGGGGGCTCGGGAAATTGACGTCGGTTGCGAAGTAGCGGTTCCAGATGGGTACCTCGACCTGAAATCCCCAACTGCGGTTGAACATATATTGCAAGCCGACGGTATAGAACTGGGTGCGGATCTCCTTGTCGCCGTTGTTGGCGCTGGACGCGGTGCCGCTGCCGCTCCAGTTGCGGGTTTGATCCTGAAAGTCGAAGCCGAAAAACACGGTGCCGCCGGCGCCGGTCGGAAACATCGAGCTGGTGGCGACATCGAAGACACCGCAGCCGCAGGCGCAGGCGAAGGCTGGTTTCGGTGACAGCCCTACGAGAAACGCAAGCAAGAGCGCGGTGACGGCGGCTGAGGTGGGGCCGGCGCGGCACAGGCGGCGCGGGCCGGCCAAAGCAAAGAACGGGAACATTGCAACATCCTTGCCATGAGTGAGCGCGATGCGCGTGGCACCGCATCGAAACGAAACGCTGTGACTCAGGCCGGGACGGGCGGGCCGCGCGGCTGCGCGGAGAGCACTGCCGCGACGGGTGGTGCGGTGGCAGGCGGCGGCAGGCCGGGGCGATGGAAAACCGCGACCCGTGGCAACGGCGGATGCGGGGCGGCGCCTGGCAGGACAATGCCCGGCGTGGTGAGGGAGACGCACAGCGGACAGAGCATGCAGTCTGGCGTGTGGTGGTGATGGGACGGCGGCGGCATGCCGTCCGACCGTGCGGCGGCGTGGCAGACGACTCCCACCTGGTCCAGCACCAGCGCGACTTCCGGCCGCGGCACAACCGCGCCGAAGGCGAGCTGTGCCACCAGCGCCAACAGGGTGAGAAACAGACCGGAAACGGGGATGCGGTGGCGGGTCATCGCGGACCAACAACATATCCAAACATGCGACATGCGCGAAGGTCGGATGCGGTCGGTGCCATAGGGAGCACCGCCGCTGCTGTCATGGCTTGTTGCCCATCTGGCCCGGCATGCCTTGCATGGTGCCATGGTCATGATCCATGCCGGCGCCACCCACAGCCTCCACGTGCGCTGTCACCGTGACCGGTTGAGCATGCTCAAAGGTGAGGGTCAGCGGAAAGCTGTCGCCGGCCTTCAAAGGGTTCTTCAGCCCCATCAACATGACGTGGTAGCCGCCCGGCTTGAAGCTGACCGGCTTGCCCGGCTCGAGCGCGATTGCCGCCACCGGGCGCATTTTCATGACGCCGTTGTCGTTGATCGTCTCGTGCAACTCGGCCATGTCGGCGATCGGCGTGCTCGCCCCGATCAGCCGGTCGGAGCGGCCGTTATCGGTCACCGTAAGATAGGCCGCGGCCGTCGTCGCGTTGCCGGCGCTCGCGCGGGCCCAGACATGCTCAAGGCTGATGTCCGATGCATCCGCGGCAGCAACGGTGAAATGGTAGCTACCGTCGGTCTTGTGCGTATCGACCGAGGTCGCCTGCCACGCGACGGTGTAGGTTCCCGGCGATAACGGCTGGAGTCCGATGGCGAGACGCTTTGCGTCTCCGTCGACCAAATGCGGTTCGCCGTCATCAACGCGTTGGGCGCTGGCACCGGTGACCTCAATGGTGCTGAACCGGGGTTCGATCGCCGCGGTAAATGCGATCGTGACCTCGCTTGGCGTCAGGGTGACGGTGCTGTTCACCGGTGGTGAAGCGTTCTGCAGATAGGAGTGCGCGAAGACCGGAGGGGCGATCAGTGGTGCCGCCGCGGCGAGCGCGGCCAGCATGGTGACTATACGCATGGGACTCTCCTGGACATGAGTCGTGCGGCGCGCGCGGCGCCGCGTCGGGGTACGGACCGGGGACTTAGACCAGGACGGGAGGACCGCGCGGCTGCGCGGAGAGCACTGCCGCGACCGGCGGCGCAATGGCGGGCGGCGGCAGGCCGGGACGGCGGAACGCGGCGACCTGCGGCGGCGGCGGCTTCGGACCAGCCGACGCAAGGACAATGCCCGGCGTCGCGAGGGACATGCACAGCGGACAGAACTGGCAGTCCGGCATGTGGTGGTGGGCCGGCGGCGTCGTGCCGTCCGACGGCGCGGAGGCGTGACAGATGACGCCAGCCTCGTCCAGCACCAGCGCGACTTCCGGTCGCGGCACCACGGCGCCGAAGGCGAGCTGCGCCACCAGCGCCAGCAGGGCGAGGAACAGACCGGAAGCGGGGACGCGGCGCTGGGTCATCATGTCGAGCAAACATACATGAGCCTTCAGCTTGTGCGAAGCGGGCGGTTGCTCGGTTCCAGGCGAGGCATCACAAGGCGCTAGCCGCTTCCGCCGACAGCACGTCAACGACCGAAGAAGCAACTAGCACCAGCGCCGTAACTAATGACCTATGGCACCGGCACTCCCCGCGTCATGGCCGGGCTCGGCCATCCATCGCGGCACCCTGTCTTATGAATAGCCGGGTCAAGTTCGACCATAATGTAACAGCGCCGAACACCCGCCACATGGGCCGAGCGTCCTGCTTTTCGGCCATTGGCATGAAATCAGACCGCGGGGGAACCGCCATGAACCGACGTGAACTTGCCTTGGCCCTCGGAAGCGCAGCACTCGTGGCTGGACTGAGACCTCATGCAGCGCCCGCTGCGCAACCGGGGGAACCGGTCGCGGCCGGCGCGATGACAAATCCGCCGCGTGCCAGCATCACGATGCTGGTGCATCCGGACATGGTATTGCTCGATCTTGTTGGGCCGCAGACGGTGCTGTCGATCGCCATGGCCGACATCCACCTCGTTTGGAAGAACCTTGATCCGGTCGCGACCGATGTCGGCCTGCCGGTCAGCGCCAACGCGACATTCGCAACCTGCCCGGCCGACCTTGACGTGCTGTTCGTGCCCGGCGGACTGAAGGGCAGCGTGGCGCTGATGCAGGATAAGGAGGTTCTCGCGTTCCTCGCCGATCGCGGTGCCCGCGCGCGATACGTCACCAGCGTCTGCACGGGCTCGCTATTGCTTGGCGCGGCGGGACTCCTGAACGGCTATCGCGCGACATCGCATTGGTATGTCCGCGATATCCTGCCGCTGATGGGCGCGATCGCCGACCCGGGCCGGGTGGTCATCGATCGCAATCGTATCACGGGTGGAGGCGTCACCGCCGGATTGGACTTCGGACTGACACTCGCTGCCGCGTTGCGGGGGGACGACTATGCTCGCCGGATCCAACTTCTGCTGGAATATGCCCCGAAACCACCGTTCGATGCGGGCGAACCCGAAAGCGCCGGCGATGCGCTGGTCCATGACGTGCTCGATCGAAGGATGTCGTTGATTGCCGCGGCTCGTACCGCCGCCGTCGAGTTCAACGCCACACCTCGCAAATGACACGCATCACGTTCGGGCGCGCCTGCGATTCCCGGCTTGCGCAACAAGGGCGGCAGCGCCCCCCGACCCGGGCCCTGCGTGCGCGCTCGTCCAGCGTCAGGCCGGAACGAAGCGCAGCGCCACGCCGCCGGCCTGCACCAGCACAACGTCGTTCGTAATGCGATGCGGCATGGCGCGATCGAGCAGCCAGCGCCGCAGTGCCACGTTTGCATCGTCGGTGCCCAGCGTGATGCCGGCGATGCACGGCAATGTCGGCACCGCAAGGTCGGGGAACACCGCCCCGAGCGAACCGGCCGGCAGCATCCGCACCCGCCCGCACGGCAGGTCGAGCACATAGCCGCCCGCCGCATCCGGCATCACCGGCCGCCCCGCCAGCCGCGACAGCCGAGCCGCCGTCGCGGCCGGCTCGGCAACGACGAGCACCACCTCCTCCAGCGCAACCGCGTGGTTCGGGTGGTGCAGGAAACGTTCCTGCCACAGCGCCTCGGGCGTCAGATGGCGGATCAGGTGCACCCGGCCCTCCGGAGGGTCGGGCGTGGTGACCAGGGTGAAGCGCGCCCGCTTCCCCGCCGGGTCGGCGTCGTCCACGGCCCGATCGGTGTGCGACAGGACGGCCTGGCTAAAGCCTGCGCGATGCAGGCGCGCCAGCGTCGCAGTCTCGTCGTCGATGGCGAGCGACAGGATATGGATGCCGGCATAGCGCGCCAGAAACCCGTCGAGCGTCGCGCTGCTGCCGCCATCGACCACGGACAGCAGCTCGATATAGCCCCGCCGCAGCATCACGTTGCGATTGCCGGTGCGTCCGCCGGCGTGGCGCGCCAACGGGGTGAGGCAGAACCCGATTCGCTCGAATTCCCCCGCCAGCACCGCCACATCGCGGCCTACGACGCCGACATGGTCCAGCGCCGTGGCCTGGCTCATGGCAGGGTTTCGTACTCGGTCACCAGCCATTCCGCCGGCTCCGCCGCCGCCGCATCGTACCAGGCGGCGACCAGCTTATGCGCCCGCACGGCGTCGCAATAGGCGAGCGTTTCCGGCGCCAGATCCGGCTTCCAGGTAAGGAAGCGCGCCACCACCGGCGCGTACATCACGTCCGCCGCAGTGAAGTCGGCACCGAACAGATACGGCCCGCCGGCGCCGAAGCGTTGCCGCGTTTCCGCCCACAGCGCCTCGATCCGCGCGATGTTGGCCAGCGCGCCCGGCGTGCGGCCGTGTCCGGCAAAGTCGCGCCCGAGATTCATCCACATCGCCTGGCGCAGCTCGCGGAACCCGGCATGCATCTCGGCTGCGATCGAGCGTGCATGGGCGCGCGCGATGCGATCCTCCGGCCACAGCGCCGGTGCATGCTCTGCGCAGTAGCCGCAGACCGCAATCGATTCCCACACCCGCGCGCCGCGATGCTCGAGATAGGGCACCAGTCCGTTGGGCGAGAGCGCCGCGATCGCCGGCGTCGGACCGGGACGGGTGAACGGGATTACCACCTCCTCCACATCCAGGCCGGCCGCGCGCACGGCAAGCCAGCCGCGCATCGACCAGGACGAGTAGCGGCGGTTGCCGATGTAGAGCTTGCCGTCGGGCATGGGGTGACCTCCTCCGGTCGGTTGCTTTGAGTGGCTGTCTGAAGGGCGTCGGCCGCTGTGCCAAGAGGGGCGCCGGGCGGGGCGGCTCAACACGCGTCGCGACGCGCGAAACCGGCATACAGCGGCAGGCCACGACGTGCCAAAGACCGTACCGTCCGAGCAAGCGCTGAGCAATCCGGGTTAACCGGGCGTTAACGTCGGACGCGGTAGCGTGCCGCTCTTCCTCCCCACGGGCGACGATGCAGCTTCCGGGCGACCCCACCGACGCCTTCCATCGCGGCAATATCTGCCTCGAACGCGGCGACGCGGCCTGCGCCGTCGCGGCGTTCGAGCATTGCCTGCAGCTCCGGCCGGACCATGCGGCCACGCTGTTCAATCTGGCGAACGCCCAGTTGCAGGCCGGGCAGGCGGTGGAGAGCGCCGAGACGCTGGTACGGTGCCTGCGCAGTGTCCCGGATTTCGGCGCCGCCCATATCAACCTGGCCAACGTCCTGTTGCGCCTAGGGATGCTCGATAAGGCGCACGGGTTCGCGGCACGCGGCGTGCAGCTCATGCCAGGCTCGCCCGACGCATTGCTCTGCCTCGCCAGCATCCTGCATCACGCCGGCGACCATGCGGCGGCGGTTGCCGCCTACCGGACGGCGCTGCGCCATGCGCCCGGCCATGGCGGCGCGCTCAGCAGCCTGGGCAACACGTTGCGCGCCATGGGGCGGATGGATGAGGCGCTCGCGGCGCACGACGGCGCGGTCGCCGCGACCCCCGGGAACACCCCGGATCACGCGCGAGTCCGCTTCCATCGCGCGACCACGCTGCTGGCCTCGGGGGCATTCGCGGAGGGCTGGTCGGAGTACGAATGGCGCTGGCGCCGCCCCGGGCACAACCCGCGCTTCGCCCCCCCGCCATGGCGGGGCGAGGCGTTGGCAGGACGCACCATCCTGCTGCATCACGAGCAGGGGCTGGGCGATACGCTGCAATTCGTGCGGTACGCGCCGTTGGTGGCGGAGCAGGGCGGCCGCGTGATCCTGCAAGTGCAGCCCTCGCTCGTCCGGCTGCTGCGCGCGCTGCCCGGCGTGGCCCAGGTCGTCGCACGCGGCGACGAACTGCCGCCGTTCGATTGCCACTGCCCGCTGATGAGCCTGCCCCACGCCTTCGGCACGACGCTGGACAGTATTCCGGCCGCGCCCGCCTACTTGCATGCCGACCCCGCGCGCATCGCCCGGTGGCGGGAGCATTGGCGCGCCGGCTTGCCGCACCACCGGGGGCCGCGTGTTGGACTGGTCTGGGCCGGCTTGCCGAATCTCGACAGTTGGGAGGCGCGGTTGATCGATCGGCGCCGCTCCCTCGGCGCTGCGGACCTCGGCGGTCTGGCGGATCTGCGGGGCGTACAATTCGTCAGTTTGCAGAAGGACCTGTCGCCGCCGCGCATTGCGGGGCTGGAGATGATCGACGGCATGGCCGGACTGAACGATTTCGCCGATACCGCGGCGGTGGCCGCCTCGCTCGATCTGGTGATCTCGGTGGACACGTCGGTCGCGCATCTGGCGGCGGGTCTGGGCCGCCCGGTCTGGTTGTTGTCACGCTACGACGGTTGCTGGCGCTGGCTGCGGGACCGTCCCGATAGCCCCTGGTATCCGACGCTGCGACTGTATCGCCAGACCAGGCCGCATCACTGGCCCGAGGTGATCGCACGCGTGCGGCACGATCTGGAGGGGATGGTCGTCAGCCAATACCCATGACCCTTGCAATAAATGCTTGCTTGTCATCGCTTGCCGCCGCCCGGTGTGACGCGTGATGAGCACGTTCCAGCGCCTGCACGGGCTGATCGGCACACTCGGCGCAACGCAGATGTTCTTCATCGGCGGCTCGCAGAAATCCGGCACGACCTGGCTGCAACTCTTGCTCGACGCACACCCGCAGGTCGCCTGCAAGGGCGAGGGCCATGTCACCAACCATATGGCGCAACTGCTGCTGACCAGCCTGGACAAGCACAACCAGAAGATCGCCCACAAGAACCGCATCGTGTTCGGTGAAACGGACGGCTTCCCGCTCTATACGGCCGACGACCTGGCGTACCTGATCGGTGCCACGCTGCTGCTGGCCTTCACCAAGTTGGACGCCGGCAAGGCGCTGCGCGCGGTGGGCGAGAAGACGCCCGACAATGTCCGCTGCTTCGAGGTGCTGCACGCGATCTTTCCAGCGGCGAAATTCCTCAACGTGGTGCGCGACGGACGCGACTGCGCCATATCCGGCTGGTTCCACAATCTGCGGACCAATCCCGACTGGATCCGCGCGAAATTCCCGTCGTTGTCCGCCTACGCCGCGATGTTCGCGCGCGAATGGGCGACCGACATCGCCCTCGCGGATCGCTTCGCCACCGCCCATCCGCTGGCGTGCCTGACCGTCCGCTACGAGGACCTGCTGGCCGGTACTGCTCCCGTGCTGCGCGACGTGCTCGACTTCCTGGGCGTGCCGGCCGGCGCCGAGGTGGTGGCGCAATGCCGCGACGCCGCCGCGTTCGAGCGGCTGAGCGCCGGCCGGGCGCGCGGCGAAGAGAACCGCGAGTCGTTCTTCCGCAACGGCACGCAAGGCAACTGGCGCGAGCACCTGGACGACGCCGCCAGCCGCGCCTTCGCCGACGCCGCCGCGCCGTGGCTGGAGCGGCTCGGCTATCTGTGACGGCGGTGCTGCTACGTTTCCTTAACCGATCCCGGCTAGTGTTGTGATCCTGACGTTTCGATCCCTGCGGACTGGCCACGAACGCCGCAGCCCGTCATGCCGACTACCGGGTCGAGCACGCGCCCGGTGGCAGGCTCCGGTCGGCATCCACGACTTTCCCAGCGTGGGCGGCACAGTCGTGGATGGCGGGCCTTCGCCGGCCATGACGATCGTGGCGGCCGGTGGGATCGATCCGTCAGAGTCAAGAACCAGTGTCACGACCGGAGGTGCTGCGATGGCAATGCGAGACCCACAATGACCGGCGTGCTAGCCGGCGATCGGATGCCATTCTGCTACGGCATGACCGCCGACCGGCAGTTTTGTTCGTTCGAGGCTCAGGCAGGCCGATCCGCTGCGATCATTCTGGCCCACGCGGTGTGCCCTGATGAGCTGCGGCCGGTGATCGAGGACTTTGCCCGGCAGCCAGATGCCTTTGCCAGCCGCGACGCAGACGTGCTGATCCTGGGCGACGAGGACGTGGTGCGCGCCCTGGCGAGACACCCATCCGCAAGCTGGCGGATCCAGGCGATCGACTGCCGCACCGGCTTCCTGCAGCGCTGCGGCGCTCCGGCAGGCGCGGCGGTGGCGCTGGTGGTGGACCGCAACCTGCGCGTGGCGATGCGACTGTCGCCGGGACAGGCGGTGGATGTCGCGGCAGCCTGTCTGGCATGCCTCGATGCGCTGCCGCGCGAGGCTGCCCGTGACGTCTTGCTGCCGGCTCCCGTCCTGGTGCTGCCGAACCTGCTGCCGCGCGAGCTATGCCGGGGCCTGATCGAACGGTTCGAGAGCGGCCCCAGCATCGATGGCGGGATTGCGTCGATCGACACGGCCGGCCGACCGCACAGCCGCATCGATCATGCGAAGAAGTGGCGGCGCGACCTGCCGATCCCGCCCGACGATGCATGGCACCCGATGCTTCGCGATGCTCTGCTGCACCGCTGTGCCCCGGAGATCGCCAAGGCCTTCCAGGCGAAGGTTGCACACACCGACCGGATCCTGGTCGCGCGTTACGACGCACCCGGCGGGTGGTTCGGCCGCCATCGCGACAACATGGCCGAAAACGTCGCATTCCGGGAGTTCGCGATCTCGGTGAACCTGAACACCGAGGAATACGAGGGCGGCCATCTGTGCTTCCCGGAATATAATGACCATCGCTACCGCCCCCCGACCGGCGCCGGCGTCATCTTCTCCACCTCGCTCCTGCATGAGGCCGCCCCGGTCTTACGCGGCCGCCGCCACGTGCTGCTGACATTCTTTCACGGCGATGCGGCCGAGGCCCGGCGCCAGGCCTACCAGGCACGGACCACGACGGCGGTGACTTCGACGGTTGCATCCCCGGCCGATGCAACGGCCAAGAGCCTGCCAGCGCTATGAGCCGCCATCGGGTCGTTGCTGACGGGCCGCAGGGTCGGCCCGGCAGCCTGTGCCCATTCGCGGTCAGAAACGCCACGGGACGCTCCACCCCCCGTCATTGACTTCGGCCCGGACCAGGCCGCTAAACTCCAGCCGACGCCCGAGACAACGACACGGCCCCGATCCGAGGGAAAGCATCGCCGCGATGTCCATCAGCACGACGTTCGACGCCGCGCGCGCTGCCCAACGCACGCACCACACCACATGGCGCGGCGGCTTGCTCGGCACCGACTTTCTTTGGGGAATCGCCTTCATCATTCCCTACGTCGCGGTGTTCCTCGCCTTCGTCATCTATCCGGTGGCCTACGGGCTGTGGCTCGGCAGCGATCCCGCGAGCTATCGCGCGCTGTTCGCCGACCCGGTGTTTCCGTCGGCGGTGGTCAACACGCTGGTCTACCTGGCGATCGGGGTGAACCTGAAGCTGTTCCTCGCCCTGATGCTGTCCGGCTTTTTCATGCGCAAGGGCTGGTGGGTGAAGGCGCTGCTGCTGGTGTTCATTCTGCCGTGGGCGGTGCCCGGCATTCCCACCTTCATTTCCATCCACTGGATGCTGAACGGCCAATGGGGGCTGATCAACAACACCATCTGGGACCTGTTCAAGACCGACGGCCCGCCCTGGCTCGACCAATCGACGCTTGCGATGGGCTCGGTGATCTACGGCTATATCTGGAAATGGCTGCCGTTCTGGACACTGATCTTCGTCGCCGGCCGCATGGCGATCCCGCACGAGCTGTATGAAGCGGCCGAGGTGGACGGTGCCTCCAGGATGGGCCGCTTCTTCCACGTCACCTTCCCCCTCATGGCCGGCCTCTACACCGTCTGCACCCTGCTCTCGACCATCTGGACGTTGGGCGACTTCAACTCGGTGCATTTCATTTCCGGCGGCGGCCCGGCACTGTCCACCCACGTGCTCGCCACGCTCGGCATCCGCGACGCCTTCGAACTCGGCGACCCGCGCATGGGAATGGCTTGCGTGATCTGCGCGCTGCCGCTGCTGGTGCCGATCGTGATCCTGCTGATGCGCCGCCTGAACAAAGGCTCGGTGCAGTTGTGAGCGTCGGCAGTCGCGCGCGGTTCGACCGGCGCATCGCCGATGCCGGCGCGGTGCTCCTCGGCATCGTGCTGCTGATCTGGACGCTGCTGCCGCTGTACAACATGGTGCTGGTGTCGGTGCAGCAGAAGGAAGACGTGTTCAGCACCAATATCTGGCCCCCGGCGCCGACGCTCGACAGCTTCTCGGCCGTGTTCAACGAGAGTTACTGGTTGCTCGCCAGCTTCTGGAAGCAGATGCGCAACAGCCTGTTCATCGGCGTGTCGGTGGCGGCGCTGGTGCTGACGATCGGCACGCTGACCAGCTTCACCATCACCCGGCTGCGCATCCGCTTCGGCTGGCTGCTGACCAACGCGGCGTTGTTCACCTACGTCATCCCGGCGTCGTTCCTGGCCATCCCGTTCTACGGCATCATGCAGCGCTACGGGCTGGCGGATAACCAGCTTTCGGTGATCGCGGTCGAGGTCACCTTCGCCACGCCGTACGCGATCTTCATCTTCTCGCAATACAGCGCGTCGATCCCGCACGAACTGGACGAGGCGGCACGCATCGACGGCGCCTCCGCCCCGCAAGTGTTCTTCCGCATCTACCTGCCGCTGATGGCGCCGGCACTGGTCGCCATCGGCACCTATGCGCTGCTGCTGGCGTGGAACGAATACCTCTACGCGTTCCTGCTGCTGTCATCGGACAACACGATCACCGTGCCGGTGGCGCTGGGAAAATTCCTCAACAGCGATGAGGCGCCGTGGAACTACCTGATGGCGGCGGCGATCATTTATGCGATTCCGCCGCTGGTGATCTACTACGCGTTCCGGCGGTTCATGACCGGCGGTCTGACGATGGGCGGGGTCAAGGGCTGATCCCGCGAGCAATTCCACCCGCCCGAAAGATTGACTCTCGAATGGCGCGCACGCGCCATCCCAACCGGGATGGCCGGGCTGGACCGAAGGCGCATCGGCATAAGGCCCGGACCACGGATTACTCTCCCCCCCTCTCACAAGGCGGAGGGGGAAGTATTTCTCTCTGCCGCGGAGGCAACGAGGTTCGCTGCACCTCCCTGCCTGCCTGGTCCGCTGCATGCTCTTGACGCCTACCGGTCGGAACCGCCGCGAGGCCCGGGCATCATCCCCATGCCGTAACCCATCATCGGTATGCCGCCATGCTGCGCCATCATCCAGGGACCACCCGCGGCAAGTCCGGGCAACGCGGCGCGCGCGACGGTCTTCTGGGCGTTATCCAGTGTCGGCAGCAATGCGTCAGCGGCCGTCTTGATGGCATCGAACGCCTGCGCGTGCTGTTCGTGCAGGCCTGTCATCGCCGCCCGCCGATCCTGCCACGACATCGTCTGAAGCGTGCTCGGATCGAGCTTGGCTCGTGCCGCCTGCATCGTCGCCGCGGTGTCCTGCACCACCTTCGCGTATGTGTCCCACGCCGCCGTCTGCTCCGGCCGAATCGCCAGGTCGGTTTTCAACGCCGTGAGACGCGCTGCCGGATCGGCGAAGCCGCGCGGGCCCACACCATCCTGCCAACCCATCATACCCGGCCCGCCGCCCATCATGCCCGGCCCCATGTGCCCCCACATCCAGCCCGGCGGTCCGTAACCCGGTCCGACCGGTTGCGCCACGGCGGCCAGGCCGATGCCCCCGATCGCGGCCAAAGAAGCGGCGATCGCGAGGCCCTTGGTGATCCTGTTCATCGGAATGCTCCTGTCACGCGGCGATCGGTGTTACGCCGTCGCACGACATCTGGGCGGCGTCTGTCACCAGGCTTTGTCGCCGCCGCCCGAGTTTGTGCCAGGATGTGCCACACCGGCCGACCGACAAACCTTGTGACACTTTTGCCCTCCGGCGCGCGCGACGGAGCGCCTATGGTTCGGCCGTGGACGTCTCGCCGCACATCCTGATCGTCGACGACCATCGCGAGATCCGCGAACTGGTCGGCCGTGCGCTGACCCGCGAAGGCTTCCGCGTCACCGCGGTCGGCGACGGCAAGGCCATGCAGCGCGCCCTCGCCGACGCCCATATCGACCTCATCCTGCTCGACCTCATGCTGCCCGGCGAGGACGGACTGTCGCTGTGCCGCCGCGTCCGGGCGGACAGCGACGTTCCGATCGTCATGCTCACCGCCAAGGGCGAGGAGGTGGACCGCGTCATCGGCCTTGAGATGGGCGCCGACGACTACCTGCCAAAGCCGTTCGGCAGCCGCGAGCTGATCGCGCGCATTAGGGCCGTGCTGCGCCGCAGCCACCGGCCGCCGGCGCCATCCGATCCGCCTCCGGCCACGCCGCGCTATCGCTTCGACCGTTGGCTGCTGAACACCGACAGCCGCGCGCTGCAACGCGACGACGGCGTGACGGTGCCGCTGAGCACCGGCGAGTATGAGCTGCTGCTGGCACTGGTCGAACGACCGCAGCGCGTGCTGAGCCGCGACCAGTTGCTCGACCTGACGCGTGGCCGTGCCGCCGCCGCGTTCGACCGCAGCATCGACACCCAGGTGAGCCGGCTGCGCAAGAAGCTGGAGCATGATCCGGCAGAGCCGCGGATCATCAAGACGATCTGGGGCGGCGGCTACATGTTCGCGACCGCGGTGAGCCGGACGTGACGCGCTGGCTGCCGCGCACATTGTTCGGCCAGATGGTGCTGATCCTGCTGGCTGGCCTGCTGGTGTCGCATCTTGTCGGCACGCTGATCTATGCCTCCGACCGCGCGCAGGCAGTGCGGGCGATCGGCGGCTACGCAGCGACGCAGCGCATCGCCAACCTGGCCCGGCTGGTCGATGAGGCGCCCGCGGCCTGGCGCAGCCGCATCGTTGCTGCGGCGAGCGACCCAACCCTGCAAGTCACCTTGTCGCCGCAACCACCGGCATTTGCCACGGCTGGGGCCGACGCCGACTCCCAGCCAATCCAGCGCTATCTCGCCGGGCAATTGCCCGCGACGCTGGCGGAGCGACTGCATGTTGCGGTATCCGCCGCGGGTCCGCCAACCCTGGGCTTTGCCCACCACATGCCGATGGGTGGCATGCCGATGGGCGGCCCGCCATGGATGACCGTTCCGGGCGGCGTGCGCGGGCTGGAGGCCGCCATTCAGCTCTCCGACGGGCAGTGGCTGTCCTTCGTCGCCGCGCTGCCAAATGCCGGACCGTCGGCCCCCTGGCCGTTCATCGCCGCTCTGGCTGTCATGGCCGTGATCGTGGTGCTGGCCTCGGTCTGGGCGGTCGGGCGGGTGACCGCGCCGCTCGGGATGATCGCACGCGCCGCCGAACGGTTGGGGCGCGACGTCAACGCGCCTCCTGTCACCGAGGCCGGCACGCGCGAGATGCGCCAGGCCGCACAGTCGTTCAATCAGATGCAGCAGCGGATCCGGCGGCTGCTGGACAACCGCACGCGCATGCTCGCCGCGCTGTCGCACGATCTGCGCACCCCGCTCACCCTGCTGCGGCTGCGCACCGAAAATCTTCAGGAGGCGGAGGAGCGCGAGCGCATGCTGGCAACGATCGGCGAACTGGACGCGATGATCGGCGCCTCGCTGAGCTTCGCGCGCGACCAGGCCACGACGGAGACCTGGCGGCGCACCGACCTGATCGCGCTCGTCGCGTCGATCGTGGACGACATGGCGGATGCCGGCCTGCCGGTGACGATGGCGCCGGCCGAACCGGTCCTGCTGGAGTGCCAGCCCGGCGCGCTGCGGCGCGCCCTCGTCAACCTGATCGACAACGCCGTGAAATACGGCACGACGGCCCGCGTTGCGATCGACGCGTCGGCGTCAACCGTCAGAATCGATATCGACGACGACGGCCCCGGCATTCCCGATGCGGAACTGCAATGCGTGTTCGAGCCGTTCCACCGGTTGGAGCAATCGCGCAGCCGGGAGACTGGCGGGACCGGACTCGGGCTATCGATCGCGTTGTCGATCGTACAGGCGCATGGCGGCGAAATTACGCTGGTGAACCGTCCGAGGGCGGCTGACAGCGCAGGTCCGGGCGGGTTGCGTGCCAGCGTGTTTCTGCCGCGGTGAGGCAGCAGCGCCGTGCGTGCGAAATCGGAACGGGGGCGGGCCGACGATCTGCGCGACCGCGTATTGTTTGGTACCGTCCGGGAACAAGTGCTCCAATTTATCGCGCTGCAACCTCGGTGTAATGGCCGGCCTGCGCCGGCCATGACACGGAGGTTGCGATCCGCCGGCAACTGACTCGGTTGTTCCCGGACGGTCCCTTAGACCAGCGCCTTCACCCGCCGTATCGCGGGCTGTAGCTGCAACCCCAGGTGCCGCGCGACCGCCTCGCACCGGTGACGCAAGTCCGGCACCGCCGTCACTTCCCAGAATACGCCCCTGGTCAGCGTACCGACCGCGAACAGCCGCTCGGATGCCATGCCGTCCCGATCGCGCAGCGCCCCCTTGGAGGTCACGTCCAACCCCAGGCGCAACGGATCGGGACGCGCGATGCCACCGCCCAGCAATGACTGCAACAGCGGATCGGCCACCTTGGTGATATCGGGCGCCAGCCCGCAGCAATTGACCACGCGGGCGATATGCAGCGCGACGGGATCGCCGCCGCCGCGCGGGCGAAACTGTACGTCCACCCCCTCGCCTGCCAGCTTGCAGCCGATGACGCGTCCGGCATGCACGCGCAACTGCCGGCGTGCGAGCGCCCCCTCGATCTGCGTTGCCACCGCCGGCGCCATGCGATGCCGATGCACATCCCACCACGGGCGCACATGGCGCAGGAAGCGCGCGCGATCCTCCAGTGGCATCGTCTGCCATAGCTCCTGGGTGACCGGCCGCAGCGCATCGACCACGCTCTGCCAGGGTTTTCCCTCCGCAACGGCGCGGTGCGCCTGTTGTCGCAACAGCCGGGTCAGGGCGCGCAAGGTGGTGGGAAGGCCGTGCGGCGGTGGCGGCACCGCGGCGGGCACCGCGGCATGCGCCAGCGGCAAAAGCCCGTGGCGCGACAGCGCGTGGATCGGACCGACATGTCCTTGCGCCAGCAACGAGACCGTCGAATCCACCATGGTCAGCCCGGTGCCGATCAGCAGCACCGGTGCTGTGGGATCCAGCCCGCGCAGCGCGTCATTCGCCCACGGATCGGGCCGCCATCGCCGTGACCTGCGGAACGCCGCATCGGTGGACAGCACCGGCACCGCGGGAAAATTGCCGCCCGCCACGACCGCGGCATCGACAGGCAGGCGCTCGCCGGACGCGAGATGCAGGGTGAGCCGCGCGCCCTCTTCGTCGAGTGCCACCACGTCATCGTGCCGCAGGACCAGCGTATCCGGCGCCGCGCCGCACAGGGCGTCGAGCAGTAGATCGCGCAGATAGGCGCCATAGAGGTGGCGCGGGACGAAGGCGCCCTCCACCGGCACCACGCCGGCCAGGACCTGGTCCGATCGGCGTCCCAGCCAGTTCAGGAAATTGCGCGGCCGATCCGCGAAGGCGCTCATTCTCCCGGCCGGCGCGTTGAGCAGGTGTCCGGCATGCTGGGTGCCGTAGGCGAGACCCGAACCGAACCGGCCGGAGCGGTCCAACAGGTGCACGCGCGTGCCGGGTGGGGCCTTGCGCAGCAGGTGGATCGCCAGCAGCGAACCGGTGAACCCGCCCCCGATAACCGCGATCGACGTGTCGGCCATGGCGCTCTCCCATATTACATATATTATCGATAGGGAATATGGGCAATAGAAGGCACGCGAGTCAACGAGAATCGCCGCCGCGGATCGGGCGGACCTTGACCCTGCGCGTGGCAGGCGGCAGGAGGGCGCCATGCTGTCCAGCAAGGCGAAATATGCGGTGCGTGCGGCGATTCGCCTCGCCGAACGACCCAAGACCGAAGATTGGGTGCAGACCGCCGAGGTCGCCGAACAGGAGCACATTCCCCGCAAGTTCCTGGAAGCGATCCTGGTGCAGTTGCGCGATCACGGCATTGTGGAAAGCCGCCGGGGCGCCCATGGCGGGTACCGGCTGATGCGCGATCCGGCGGCGATCTCGGTCGCCGACATCATTCGCATCGTCGATGGGCCATTGGCGTTGACGCCCTGCGCCAGCGTGACGCGGTTTCGTCCCTGCGCCGATTGCGTCGACATGAAGTCATGCCGTCTGCAACCGCTGATGCGCCGGACGCGCGACGCGGTGGCGGCGGTGCTGGAGAATTGCTCGCTGGCGAGCATGGTCACCGCGCCGCCAAAGGCGAAGCGTGCTGCCGCTGTTCCCGGGCGCCAGCGCGCGGCGAAGCAGACGGCGTAGGATTCGGACTCTGGTGCTTCGAGACCGGCCGTTGCGGTGTCGTTGCGGGCTCGCCTTTTCGGTGTCATTGCGCGTTGACCACGGGCCGGCGGCAGCCGACCCGCCCTGAATGAAACTGTGGAGGTCGCCGGGCCGAGAAGGCTCCCCCTCCCCTTGAGGGAGGGGGAGTTGTTTCTTGCGAGCGAAGCGAAGCAATCTCCCGCGGGAAGTCGCACCAATGTCCGTGGCAGATTGCTTCGCTTCGCTCGCAATGACGGGGTTGGCCATGCGGCCGAACCATGAGGATCGCCGCGGCTGTTTCACCGACGCCGCCGTAGTCCCGCGTCAGACACTCTCCGTCACGACGACCTCATCATCGCGCTCCGGTCACGGCGCCCCCGGGCATTTGACCTAGGGCGGTCCGCCATGACGGGGAGGCGCGACCATCGTCGCACGCCCGCCATTTTGCATCCCCGGCACCCATCGCCACGGTGGTGCCTCGGACGCGGCCGACTTGCGTCTCTCCTGCAGTGCGACATCAGCGTGGTCTTCCCGCGAAAGCCACACGAATAGAAAAATAATCTTTTTTCACGCCGCATATTGCATATTCAAGAAAACATATTCTCTTATCCTCTCGGGCCACCAATCGCGGTGCCCACCCCGGATCACCAGCCGAGGATCGCCATGGCTCCCCGCGCCGCCACCCTGCCCGTCACCGCCCGCGCCGCCGCGTCGCCCCCGGCACCGCGGCATGACCGGCCGGCGCTGCCGACGCCGCACCGCATGCGCTGTACGCGCGCCGCGTCGCCGCGATGTCGCCGCGACGCCGGCCAGGCCGCACCACCGCACCATCGCCAGGCATCCGCCTGAGCCAATTTTCGGAGCATGGATCCATGCTGCAATCCCACCCCATCGACATCGACGGCGTGTTCGTCGGAGCCGCCGTCCGCCTCGACCAAGGCTATCGTTTCATCGCCACCAACATGCGCCTCGAGGAACTCGACCAGACGATCTGGCCGACGCTCGCCGAGGTGCAGCGCCTGGCGCGCCGTCTCTATTTGAACGGCAGCCTGGCCGCGCGCGGCACGCCGCCGACACCGCCGGTCCTGCGCAGCGTCGCCTAGCCGTCCTCCGGCGTCGCAAAGCCACCGTACCATGAGGCGACGTGCCCCGGGCGGCGCGGTGTCGCATCGCGCCCTGCTGCCAACCGGCAGCGTACTCCCGGCCGCAAACCAGTCGCCGCGCCAGCATCAGGCATTGACCCTGGCGGGGCTGACTGGCTCGGCGCATGCGCGACCGGACAGGTTCCGACCTTTTGCGGCCGGGAGCGATTTTTCGGTTGACTCGGCGCACCGACATTGCCCATTATTCCTATCTGTGAAATATGAATTGAATCCGACACCGGCAAACCGCGTCACGGGAGGCAATCGGATGAGCACACGATATACAGGGTCTGACCGCGTCCCTGGCACCGCACTCGATCTGTTCCAGGTCAGTCACACGGTCGAGGGCAATGGCAATCGCCTGCCGATCCTGGCGCAACTCAATCTACGAATTGAATCCGGCGAGCTGGTCGCCCTGCTCGGGCCGCGCGGCTGCGGCAAATCCACCCTGCTGCGGCTGATCGCCGGGCTCGAACGTCCGTCGTGCGGCACGATCCTGCTCGATGGCGCGGCAACCGCCGCCGCCGCACCGCATATGGTGTTGTCGCGCGCTCCCGGGCTCTCCGCGTCCAGCACGGTGCACGCGCAGGTCACCGCCGCGCGGAATCCCCGGCGTGGCGCCGAGGATCAAGCGACACCAGACGCCGATCACGCACTACGATTGCTCGGATTGGATCGGTTCGCCGGCGCCTGCCCGCGCGAGTTGACCGCGGGCACCGCGCAACGCGTTTCTCTGGCAACCGCCCTGGTAAACGATCCCCATCTGCTGTTGTTGGATGATCCGTTCGCCCGGCTCGACCCGATAACGCGCGCCACCATTCAAGGCGACCTGGTGTCGCTACGGCAGCGCTCCGGCTTCACCGCGCTATTGGCCACCAGCGACCAAGACGAGGCGCTGGCGGTCGCCACGCGAGTCATCGTGCTCGGCGCGCGGCCCGCACGCATCGAACTGGACCTCGCGCTCGATGATGGCTTTCCCCGTCGTCCGGCCGATCCGCACCTGGCAAGCGCCCGGCGCGCCTTGCTCCAGGCGCTGGATGACGATGGCGCAGGTCAACCCCTCCGTTCGCTGGTCCTGCACCGTGTGGAGCACTTCGTACGACCCGGGCATCTCGCGCTGCCGATCTGGCCGGGCGACGAACCCGCGGCACGCCGGGCCAGAGCGTTCGCATGACCGCACGACCGAACACCAACGCCACGCGAGGCGTTCGATGATTACCCGCCGCACGCTGCTCCGCAGCATTCCGGTGATCGCCACGGCATCCGTGGCGCACGCCGAACCGCCGCGGCAACTGCGCATCGGCTACCAAAAGAGCGGCATCCTTCTCGTTGCCAAACAGCAACAGTACATCGAGAACCGCCTGCGTCCGCTGGGCGTATCGGTAAGCTGGACCGAGTTCTCCTTCGGTCCGCCGATGCTGGAAGCGCTGCGCCTCGGCAGCCTGGATTTCGGTACCGTCGGCGACACCCCGCCGATCTTTGCCCAGGCGGCGCATGCCGATCTGCTCTATGTCGCGGTGATGCGCGCCGGCAGTGCCAGCGCCGCGATCCTGCTGCCGCCCGGCTCGACCTTGCAGACCCTGGCGGATCTGAAGGGCAAGCCCGTCGCCTTCGCGCGTGGCTCCGCGGCGCATAACCTGACCGTTGCGGCACTGGAGAAGGCCGGCCTGGCCTTCGCCGACATCCAGCCGATTCAGCTCGCTCCCGCCGATGCGGCCGCCGCCTTCGCGCGCGGCAATGTCGATGCGTGGGCGATCTGGGATCCCTACTATGCCATCGCCGAGGTGCAGCCCGGCGTACGGGTTCTCGCAACGTCGCGCGACATCGCGCCACAGAACTCGTTCTATCTGTCCAGTCGCCGCTACGTGCAGGCCAACGCCGCCGTCATCGAGGCGGTGATCGATGAACTGGGCAAGGTCGCCGCCTGGTCGAACGCGCATCGCCCCGAGGTGGCGCAGTTGTTGGCCGATGGCACCGGGGTGCCGCTGGACGCGATGCAACGCGCGGTGGCGCGATCGATCTACGCGATCGGGCCGGTCACCGACGAGATCGTCGCGCAGCAGCAGCAGGTCGCCGACCGGTTTTACCGCCTGGGCCTGATCCCGGCGCGCATCGCCATCGCCGACGCCACGTGGCGACCCACCGCATGACCTTCGACAATACGGGAGCCAACCGGATGATCACACGACGAACATTGCTTGCCGCGCTGCCGGCGGCCGGCATCGTTACCGCGGCTACGCGAGCCATGGCGGCGCCGGGCAAGACGTTGCGCATCGGCTTCCAGAAGGGCGAGCCGATCCTGCTGACGGCGAAGCAGAACCGCAGCCTGGAAACGCTGCTGGAGCCGCTCGGCGTCGAAGTTCAGTGGATCGAGTTCCAGTTCGGCCCACCGCTGCTGGAAGCCATGCGGGTCAACGCCATCGATGTCGGCGCCGTCGGCGACACGCCACCGGTGTTCGCCCAGGCGGCGCATGGCGACCTGCTGTACATCGCCGCGCAACGCGCCGGCGGCCAGGCGATCCTGCTGCCGCCCGGCTCGTCGTTGCAGACGCTGCAAGACCTGAAAGGCAGGAAGGTCGCCTTCGGCCGCGGTTCCAGCGCGCATAACCTGACGCTCGCCGCGCTGGAGAAGGCCGGGCTGAAATATACCGATATCGAGCCGATCTATCTTGGCCCCGCCGATGCCGGGCCGGCGTTCGAGCGCGGCGCGATCGACGCCTGGACGATCTGGGACCCGTACTACGCGCTGTTCGAGACCAGGCCCGGCGTGCGCGTGCTGGCGAAATGGACCGATATCACCGAACAGAACTCGTTCTTCATGGCCCGCCGCGGATATGTCGAGGCCAACCAGCAGGTCACCGCGAAACTCGTCGGCGAGTTCAGCCGGATTGCCGACTGGGCGCGGTCGCATCGGCCGGACATCGCCGCATTGCTCGCGACGGCGACCGGCATGCCGCTGGATGCCGTGCGGCGCGGCGTCGATCGCGCACCGTTCATCGTGCTGCCGATGGACGACGAACTCGCGCGCAGCCAGCAGAAGGTCGCGGAACGGTTTCGCGCGCTCGGCCTGATTCCGACGGAGATCAAGGTCAGCGACGAAGTCTGGCGGGCCGGCGCATGACATCAGCCGTCCGCAAGGCTGACCGGTCGGCGTCGCCTTCGTCGTCATGCCGGGTGGCGTCGCCTTCGTCGTCATGCCGGGTGGCGTCGCCTTCGTCGTCATCCCGGGTGGCGTTGCCTTCCTCGTCATGCCGGCGAAGGCCGGCATCCACGACTTTTCGCGCTGCGACCATCGAAGTCGTGGACGCCGCCGGTCGCCGGCATGACGAGAGGGCGGCGCCGGTGCGTCAGTCCTACGAAGCGTCATGCAACACCGATACGGAGCATCTTCAATGACCCAATCCGACGCAGCACTGGATCTTTTCTGGTTCCTGCCGACCGGCGGCGACGGGCCCTATCTCGGTTCCGATGTCGGCCATCGCCCCGCCGAGTTCGGCTATCTGCGCGAGATTGCCGTCGCCGCCGATCGTCTGGGCTTCGGCGGCGCGCTATTGCCAACCGGCAACAACTGCCTCGACGGCTGGATCACCGGCGCGTCGCTGGCTCCCGCCACGGAGCGCTTGAAGTTTCTGTTGGCGTTGCGTCCCGGCGTGCTGACGCCTGCCCTCGCGGCACGGCAGTCGGCGGCGCTGGATCGTATCAGCAACGGCCGGCTGCTGCTGAACATCGTCACCGGCGGCCTGCCGAAGGAACTCGCCGGCGACGGCATATTGCTCGATCACGACGCGCGTTATGAACAGACCGACGAATTCCTGACGATCTGGCGCGGGTTGTTCAACGGCGGCATCGATTTCGCAGGCCGTCACCTCACCGCGCGGCATGCCAGGCTCGGGCAGTTCGACAGCGTGCAGAAGCCGCATCCGCCGCTGTGGTTCGGCGGTTCCTCGCCCGCCGCCATCGAGGTCGCCGCGCGCCACGTCGATACCTATCTGACCTGGGCGGAGCCGCCGGCGCAGGTGGCGGAGAAACTCGCCACGGCGCGCGCCCGTGCCGCCGCGCTCGGGCGCCGGTTGGAGTACGGGCTGCGGGTGCACCTGATCGTGCGCGAAACGGATGCCGAGGCGTGGCAAGCCGCGGACCGGCTGATCAGCCGGTTGTCCGACGCAACGATCGCCGCGGCACAACGGCGGCTGCACGAAGAATCGGATTCGGTCGGTCAGCGGCGGCAGTTCGAACTGCATGGCGGACGGCGCGACAAGCTCGAAGTCAGTCCGAACCTGTGGGCCGGAGTCGGTCTGGTGCGGCACGGCGTCGGCACCGCGCTGGTCGGCAGTCCGCAGACGGTGGCGGCGCGATTGCGCGAGTACCAGGCGCTCGGCATCGGCACGGTGATCGCGTCCGGCTATCCGCATCTGGAGGAGGCGTATCGCGTCGCCGAACTGCTGTTCCCGGCGCTCGGCATCGGCCGCCAGCGCCACGAACCTGGCCGCGACTTCCGCGACGTGACGCCAAGGATAGCGGCGGAATGAAAAACCCTCGTCCTCAAAGTTCAAAACCTTTCCCGCTACGCGGGAGAGGTCGGTTGGGTCGCGAAGCGAACCAACCGTCAGCGCCGAGGTTGAGGGTGCCGCGTGCCGCACGCTACCTGCTGCGGGCCGCGCGGCAGCTTCGCCATGGGCGTGCGCAATACCCTCACCCGCCGCTTCGCAGCGACCTCTCCCGCGCGGCGGGAGAGGTTTTACGGAACCGCATTCTCCCCTGGCTGGTTCCCGTCCTCGTCCTGTTGGCCTGGCAGGCCGGGTCCCAGTTCGGCGTGATCCAGGCCAACGTCCTGCCGGCGCCGAGCGCCGTCGCGCAGGCCGGCTGGCACCTCGCGCGCTCTGGGGAACTCTGGACCAATATCGAAGTCAGTGCCGCGCGCGCCTTGCTCGGCTTCGTCATCGGCGGCGGCATCGGCTTCATGCTCGGCATGATGAACGGCCTGTCGTCGCTGAGCGAAACGCTGACCGACAGCACGCTGCAAATGCTGCGCAACATCCCGCATCTCGCGCTGATCCCGCTGGTCATCCTGTGGTTCGGCATCGACGAGGGAGCAAAAGTCTTCCTCGTCGCACTCGGCGTGTTCTTCCCGATCTACGTCAACACCCAGCACGGCGTGCGCTCGGTCGATCCGCACCTGCTGGAGATGGGACGCGCCTACGGCATGTCGGAAACCGCGCTTTTCCTGCGCGTCGTGCTGCCCGGCGCGCTGCCGTCGATCTTCGTCGGCCTGCGCTACGGCCTCGGCATCATGTGGCTGACGCTGATCGTGGCGGAGACGATCTCCGCCTCGTCCGGCATCGGCTTCATGGCGATGAACGCGCGCGAGTTCATGCAGGTGGACGTCGTGGTGTTCTCGATCCTGGTCTATGCGGCGCTCGGCAAGCTCGCCGACAGCGTTGCCCGCCTGCTGGAGCGCACGACGCTCGCGTGGAACCCCATCTATGCAAAGGCCTGAGCCATGACCGTCGATATTCTCGATCATGCGGCCGACACGGCATTGCGCGCCAGTTCACCCGGCGCCGCCATCGCATTGCGTGGCGTGGTCAAATCGTTCGGCACGCACCGCGTGCTGCACGGCATCGATCTCGACATCGAGGCGGGCGCGTTCGTCGCCATCGTCGGCCGCAGCGGCTGCGGCAAATCGACCTTGCTGCGCCTGTTGGCCGGGTTGGATCAGCCGAGCGGCGGCAGCATCGCGGTCGATCGGCAGACGCAAGGCTGGCACGAGATCGTGCGGCTGATGTTCCAGGAGCCGCGGCTGCTGCCCTGGCAACGCGTGACGAACAACGTCGAAGTCGGGCTGACGCACGCTCGCAACAAGCACGACCGACGCAGACAGGCGGAGGACGCCCTGGCGCAGGTCGGGCTCGACGGCCGCGGGCGCCATAGGCCGGCGGTGTTGTCGGGCGGCCAGAAGCAGCGCGTGGCGCTGGCGCGTGCCCTGGTCAGCCATCCACGCTTGCTGTTGCTGGATGAGCCGCTCGGCGCATTGGACGCGCTCACCCGCATCGAGATGCAGGACCTGGTCGCCAATGTCTGGCAGGACAAGGGCTTCACCGCCGTCATGGTTACGCACGATGTGTCGGAGGCGGTCGCGCTCGCCGACCGCGTGCTGCTGCTGGAAGACGGTCAGGTCGCGATGGATGTGCCGGTCCATCTGCCGCGCACACGACGCCGCGGGGCGCCGGAAGCCGCCGAGATCGAAGGCACGCTGCTGCGCCGCCTGTTGCAACGCTGACGTCATCGGAGGCCAACATGATCACCCGGCGCAACGCTTTGGGCCTTGCTTTCGCCACTCTCGCCGCCGGCCATGCGACGGCTGCGGAGACGACACTGTTGAACGTCTCGTACGACCCGACACGCGAACTGTACCGCGACGTTAACCGCGCGTTCATCGCCGCGTGGCAGAAGCAGACCGGTGAGCATATCGCGATCAACCAGTCGCATGGCGGATCCGGGGCACAGGCGCGCGCCGTGCTCGACGGGTTGCAGGCCGACGTGGTCACGCTGGCGCTCGCCGCCGATATCGACGCACTGGCAAAGCGCGGCCTGGTCGCGGCGGATTGGCAGACCAGGCTGCCCGACAACGCTTCGCCCACCACGAGCACGATCGTTTTCCTGGTGCGCAAAGGCAATCCGCAAGCCATCCATGACTGGCCGGACCTCATCAAGCCGGAGGTCTCCGTGATCACGCCGAACCCGAAGACATCCGGCGGTGCACGCTGGAACTTCCTGGCGGCGCTGGCCTGGGCGAAGGCACAGCCAAACGCGACCGCGGCCTCCGCCGAGGCGTTCATGCGCACGCTGTTCAAGCATGTACCGGTGCTCGACACCGGCGCGCGCGGTGCCACCAACAGCTTCGCGCAACGGGGCCTGGGCGACGTATTGCTGGCCTGGGAAAACGAGGCCTGGCTGGCGCGCAAGGAGTTGGGCGAGGACGCGTTCGTCATCGTTTATCCGTCGGTCAGCGTGCTCGCCGAGCCGCCGGTCGCGGTGGTGGACAGCGTGGTGGACAAGCGGGGCACACGCGCCGTTGCGCAAGCCTACCTGGAGTTCCTCTACAGCAAGGAGGGCCAGGAGATCGCCGCGAAGAACTACTACCGACCCCGCGATGCGGCCGTGGCAGCGCAATATGCCGAACGCTATCCCGCGCTGAAGCTTGCGACCATCCAGGACTTCGGCGGTTGGAGTACGGCGCAGGCCGCATACTTTGCGGATGGCGGCATGTTCGACCGCATCTTTACACCGGGGAAATGATGCTGCCGGTGCAGCGGTCGGCACTGCCGGGCTTCGTTCCGACGTTCGGCATCACCTTCCTCTGGCTGTCGCTGATCGTGCTGGTGCCGCTGTCAGCCTTGGTGCTGCGGCCATGGGAACTCGGCCTGGCCGGTGTCTGGCACTCGGTCACCGAGCCGCGTGTTCTCGCTGCCCTGCGCCTGAGCTTCGGCACGGCGGCGCTGGCGGCGGGGGTCAATGTCCCGTTCGGACTGCTGATCGCCTGGGTCATGGTGCGCTACCATTTTCCGGGCCGCAACCTGGCGGATTCGCTGATCGACATGCCGCTCGCGCTGCCGACGGCGGTGGCCGGCATATCGCTGACCGCGCTGTTCGCGCCGAAAGGCTGGATCGGTGCGCTGCTGGCACCTTTCGGCATCAAGGTTGCCTACACGCCGCTCGGTATCCTGGTCGCGCTGATCTTTGTCGGGCTGCCCTTCATGGTGCGCACGCTGGAGCCCGTCATCATGGAACTGCCGCTGGACGCGGAGGAGGCTGCGGCGACCCTCGGCGCGACGCGCGCGCAGATCGTCCGGCGGGTGGTGCTGCCGGCGCTTCTACCGGCGCTGCTGGCCGGCTTCGGCGCGGCGCTGGCGCGCGGTGTCGGCGAATATGGCTCGGTCATCTTCATCGCCGGCAACATGCCGATGATCAGCGAGATCGCGCCTTTGCTCATCGTGATCCGCCTGGAGCAACTCGACTATGCCGGTGCCGCCGCGCTGGGACTGATCATGCTGCTGGTATCATTCGGCATTCTGCTGCTGCTGAACCTGCTGCAACGTCGCATCAGCGCGCAGCACGCATGAGTGACGCGGCTACCCAGGAGGCACCGGCAACGCGCGCGGCACTGACGACCCTGACCATCCTGCTTCTGGTCCTGTTGCTGCTGTTACCCCTGATCGTGGTGTTCACTGAAGCCTTGCAGCGCGGCCTCGGCGGCATCGTGGCGGCGCTCGCCGAGCCCGACGCAATCGCGGCCATTGAACTGACGCTGATCGTCGCCGCCGTCAGCGTGCCGTTGAACACGGTCTGTGGTGTCGCCGCCGCATGGTGCATCGCGCGCTTCCGTTTCCCCGGCCGCGGTCTGCTGATGACGCTGATCGAGTTGCCGCTTTCGGTATCGCCGGTCATCTCCGGTCTCGTATGGGTGCTGTTGTTCGGTGCCAATGGCTGGTTTGGGCCGGCGCTCGACCGGCTCGGCGTTCGCATCATCTTTGCCTTGCCCGGGTTGATCCTCGCCACCGCCTTCGTCACCTTTCCGTTTGTCGCACGCACGCTGATCCCGTTGATGGAGCAGTTGGGGGCGGCCGAGGAAGAGGCGGCGTTGACCCTCGGCGCGAGCGGCTGGCAGACCTTCCGACGCGTGACGTTGCCGAACATTCGCTGGGGCTTGCTCTATGGTGTGCTGCTGTGCAACGCCCGCGCCATGGGGGAATTCGGTGCCGTCGCCGTGGTGTCTGGACATGTGCGGGGACAGACCATGACCATGCCGCTGCAGGTCGAGGCGCTGTTCAACGACTATGATTGGGTGGGCGCCTTCACCATCGCCGGACTGCTATCGCTGCTGGCACTGCTGACACTGGCGGTGAAGGCAATGCTGGAATGGCGCATCGGTCAGCGGAGCGGAGCGCTGTTGTGACAGTCGCACTGCGCAACCTGCGCAAATCGTTCGGCAACGTGGCTGCCTTGGACGATGTCAGCCTGACGATCGCGCGCGGCGAATTCATCGCCTTGCTAGGACCGTCAGGCTCCGGCAAGACCACGTTGCTGCGCGTGGTGGCAGGGCTGGAATTCGCCGATTCCGGTGACATCGTCATCGACGATTGTTCGATCCACGCTGTGCCGGCGCGTGAACGCGGTGTGGGGTTCGTGTTCCAGCATTACGCGCTGTTCCGGCACATGACCGTGGCCCGGAATGTCGCGTTCGGCCTGGAAGTGCGGCCGCGCAGCCGACGGCCGCCGGCGCGGGACATCGAGGCGCGCGTACAGTCGCTGCTGGATCTGATGGAAATCGGCCATCTCGGCGGGCGCTATCCGGAGCAAATCTCCGGCGGCCAGCGGCAACGCGTGGCACTTGCCCGCGCACTGGCCATCGAGCCCGAACTGCTATTGCTCGACGAACCGTTCGGCGCGCTGGACGCGAAGGTACGCAAGAGCCTGCGCGTCTGGCTGCGCGCACTGCATGACCAGATGGGCCTGACCAGCATCTTCGTCACCCACGATCAGGCCGAGGCGATGGAGATGGCGGATCGCGTTGCGGTGTTGCGCGCCGGGCGAATCGAACAGGTGGATTCGCCGGCCAGGCTTTACGCCGAACCGGCCAACGCCTTCG
>JBEKNT010000078.1:0-19778 GCA_049522565.1 Acetobacteraceae bacterium | reverse complement strand
GGACGGCGTCGAGGTGCGGAAGCGGACAAGCGGGAAGGTCTTCAGGCTCTGAATAGATGACGAACGAAATTCTCTTCACGACGGTTACCGACACGGCTGGCTTCCGAGCGCTCGAGGCGGACTGGCGCGAGCTGTGCCAACGCGCTGCTCCGCACAGTTTCTTCAGCCTCTACGACTGGCAATGCCACGCATGGCAGCACATTGCGTCCGCGCGCGGATGCCGGTTGCGCATCCTGGTGGGCCGGGTTGGCACGCGCGTGGTGCTGATCTGGCCTCTGGTCCTGGACGGACGATGGATCCGGTTCCTGGGCTCGGAAAAATTCGAATATCGCGACATTCTGGTCGAGCAGGGAACGGAGGCCACGCGTTGGATTGCTGCCGCGTGGCAGCGAGCCAGCCGGTTGGCGGGCGGTGATATGCTGGAGCTGCGGGAAATCCCCGCCGGCTCGTTGCTGGAAGACTTCTTCGGCCGGTCGGTCCGGCACGGCCTGAGGCGAGAACTGGCTTCTCCGGTTATTCGGCTGGACCGTTTCGCCGGGTGGGAGGCTTACGCGGCCTCGCTTCCCAAGCGACTGGTCGCCGATCAGCAGCGCCAGTGGCGGCGGTTGGCAAAAATGTCGGGCGACTACCGGTTCCACGTCGTCTGCGACGCGGGCGAGATCGACTCGCTGGTGGATTGGATCTTTACCCACAAGCTGGCGTGGGCGGCCAGGCGATCGATCGACACGGGCATCTACCCGACCCCGGCGTATCGCGGCTTCATCAAGGCGGTGCTGCATGATTGCCTGGCATCCGGCAACCTGATGCTGTGCCGGCTTGGGACCGCCGACGATATTCTCTCCGCCGGCTTCGGCTTCGTTCATGCGGGAAAGTTCGTCTTCTACATGTTCGCCTATGACGCGCGGTATGGCGCCCTTTCTCCCTCCCGGCTGCTGATGGAGCAGATGATCCGCTGGTGCATGGAACGGGGACTGACGGTGTTCGACTTCCTGCCCGGCCAGGAGCCGTACAAGCGGGTCTGGGCCGACGGGGAGGAACGGGTGGTCGACTGCTTCACCCCGGTCACCCTGCTCGGGCATGGGCGGATGGTCTGGATGAGTTACGTGGTCGGTCCGCTGGCATCGCAGGATTGGCTGCTGCGGTGGTATTTTGCGGTGCCGCGACCGCTGCGCATGGCGCTGCGGCGAAGCCTGGCCGCCGACTTCAACCGGATGGCGCCAGTGCAGCCGTAATGTCCGCCGAGGAATAAACCAATCGCCAAGCGAGATGATCGGTTCCCTCTGCGTGATGGTGCGCGACGGCGTGCCATCCACGACTTGCCGTGCTGGTTTCAGCAATCTCGTGGACGGCGGGTCTTCGCCCGGTATGACGTTGAAAGTGCCGCGAGGCCGCCCTCACAATGGCCGGGCGAAGCTGAGTTCGTGCCCGTCAGGGTCGGTGATGTGGAAGTACCGCTCGCCCCATGACGCATCGCGGGGCGCGAAGGCGGGCGACAGCCCGGCTGCCACGGCGCGCGCATGCACCGCATCAACGTCATCGACGTGGAAAATCGCGCGGCCCCACCAGGACCATTGGCGCTCCGCCGGTGCGGTCGTCAGGTTGAGGTAGCCGCCGCCGGCATGGAAGCTGGTGAACCCGGCCTCCGCCCCGCCGTATTTCAACGCGAAGCCGAGCGCCGTGTAGAACGCCACCGCCCGCGCCATGTCATGCGTGGCCAGCGTGATCGCGCTGATGCTCTCGATCATTCCTGCCTCCACATTGCGCTCACGCGCATATTTGATTTAATGCGCACCTATAAGCTAGTGCCGCACGCCGAAAGTGGCGATTGCATGGCTGGGGGTGAGTGCGGATTGCCACAATCGGAGGGAGAACAGGAGAATTGCCTCCGGCACCTCGCAACAGGACCTCAAGGAACGGATCGAGCGCTTCATCGCCTACTTCAACCTGACCATGGCAAAGCCGTTCGAATGGACCAAGACGGGCAGCCGCTAGCCGCGTGACGAGGGGCATGGGGCCGCAATCTCCAGCGTGCGGCACCAGAAGAACCTTGCCGTCGCACCGGCGCCTCCCCTGTCATCACACCAGCAGCGGCGCAACGTCGGCAAGGGATGCCGGTGCATCGCCGAGCAACCATGCGGCAGCCGGCTTCTCCCACGCCGCTTCCTGCGGTGCCAGAGGATCCTGGGGCGCAAGCCGATGCGCCAGGACACAGCGAGCCACCAGGCTGCGGCGTCCATCGGCGCCCGGCCGGGTCGCCTCCCAGGCCAGCAGGACCGCGCTGGCGGCGTTGTACAGCGCTGTGCAGACGCCGCGCGCCAACGTCTCCTGCGCGTTCGCAGCGATGCTGCCAGCCAGCGCCACCGCCTTGTCCGCCGCCACGCCAAGCGCATTGCGGAACGGCGCCGGCAACTCTGCCGCCTCATCGAGCCGGTGATGCAGCAATGCGGCCAACGCGTGCTGCGCGCCGTCTCGCGCGACCGCGCGGCCGATCACGTCCAGCGCATTGATGTTGCTGGTGCCCTCCCACAGCAATCCAACCTGCGCGTCACGGATCAGGCGTGCGGTGACCCATTCCTCGATGTAGCCGTTGCCGCCGCGCGCCTCCATCGCGCCGGTAGCGACTGTGACGTTGTCACGACAGGCGCGCAGCTTCAGCAGGCCGGTGAGGATGCGCAGCTCGGCCCGCGCCCCGCGGCCCATGGCGTCGGCGGTGCACAGCGCCATCGACAGCGCTTGCTCCGCCGGCACGATCAGCTTGAGCAATTGCCGGCGCATCAGCGGGAAGTCGATCACCGCGCGGCCGAACGCGCTGCGCCCGCGCGCCGCGGCCAATGCTTCGTTCATGCAGCGCCGCATCATCGCGGCCGCCCGCACGCCATGTGACAGCCGCGACAGATTCACCTGCTCCATCATCTGCTTCAGCCCCTGGTCGATGTGACCCACCAGCCAGGTCTCCGCGCCGTCGAACCGGATCTCACCGCTCGCCATCGAGCGGGTGCCCAGCTTGTCCTTCAGCCGGATGATGCGATACGCGTTGCGCCGTCCGTCGGGCAGGTGACGCGGTGTGGCGAACAATGCGAGGCCGCGCGTGCCGCCCGGCGCGCCGTCCGGCCGCGCGAGCATCAACGCGACGTCGGCGTCGGTATGCGAGCAAAACCACTTTTCGCCGTACAGCCGCCACACGCCATCCTGCTGCCGCGCCACGGTTTCCACGGCGCCCACGTCGGAGCCGCCGGCCTTTTCCGTCATGAACTGGGTGCCCTTCCACAGCGTCGCCATGTCGCCGGAGAGCATGCGCGGCAGCAGATAATCCTGGAGCGCATTGCTGCCGAATTTGCGGATCAGGTGGACCGAGGTATCGGTGACGCTGATCGGACACATCAGTCCGAATTCGGCCTGCACGAACAGGTATTGGAAAGCGTATTTCGCCACCGGCGGCAACGGGCGATCCATGTCGAGCATGCCGCCCCGATGGCTCATGGCATGAAACTGAAAATCACCAAACGCGATCTGCTCCATTTCGCGGTAGGCAGGGTGATACTCGATCCAGTCGGCGTCGCGGCCGAATCGATCGCGCTGATGCAGCACGGGTGGATGGCGGTCGGCGATGCGCGCGAGCTCGTCCAGACGCCCGCCGGCGAGCCTGCCGAGGCGCGCGTAGTGCGGATCAAGCACCGCGCGGGTCGCGGGGGGAAGATAGATCGAGAGCAAGTCGCGCAAGCCGCGATCGGCGGCATAGAAATCCATGCCGGCGCAGTCAGGGGCAACGTAGTCAGTGCTGGCGGCAGGCTGATCGTACGGCATGGCGGGCCTCATGGTTGCGCTGGTTCATCTTGCCCAGCCGCGGCTGCCGAGCACAACGCCACCCTGTCATCGCCAGGACCATGGGTCCGGCGCATGCTCAACGCGTGGAAAAAGCTTGACCTTCGGGGGCGGTGCGTCACGATGTTCGCGACTTATACCGAGCGCCGTGACGATCGACTGTCGGCCGGTTCGGATCGCCCCGTCCCAACCGTTTCACGGTCAGGCTTGAGTCGGCCGTGGGGCACGGTACCGCAGCCGCACGAACGGCCGGGGGCAATCCCGGCGATGACGCGGCCCGCGCCATTGGGTAATGTTTCGGACGGCTGGTATTACAATTCGGTCGGTGTGCCACGTTGGTCAAACGGTTAGAGCTATGCGGCGCCGGAACGGCTGACGCATGGCACACCGGGTGTTCTGGTGGCTGGTTCGTCCGGCGCGGCGCCGGCGCAATGGATGATGTGGAAAGGATGGACCGATGATCGCGCCTGCGATCGCCCGAGCCGAGACGAAAACGTCCGCGGCGGATGCGGCGGGGCCGCAACAGCAGCAGCGCGTTGCCTCGCGCCAGCCGGTGTCCGGCCTCGGCAATCAGGCGCTGCTGCGCCGGCGCGCAAAATCCGGAGCGCCGGAGGGCGTCATTCCGGCCGGCATCGCGCCAGACTCGGTGCACCACGCGTTGGGAACCACCGGTCAACCACTCGATCCGGCGGCGCGCGCCTTTCTTGCGCCACGGTTCGGCCGGGACTTCGCCGATGTGCGGGTGCATACCGGCGCTCAGGCAGCGCGTTCCGCGCGCGATGTCGGCGCGGCCGCTTATACGGTCGGCGCGGATATCGTGTTCGGCGAAGGCGCACACGCGCCGGCGACAACCGACGGCCTGCGGTTGATCGCGCATGAATTGGCGCATGTTGCCCAGTCGGACGGCGAGCGGGATGACCAACGCCGACTGCGGCGCCAGACCCTGATATTGCGCAACGGTCACCAACTGGGTGTCGCGCTGCCGCTGCCGACCAACAATACGAAGGAGGATGCGGTCGATGCATTGACGCGCTTGTGGCACCTGTGGGCGATCGACAACGACGGTTATAAGAATACCGTGCAGACGCTCTGGGCGCATTATGGTCCCGGCGATGTGATTTCCGACAATGACCTGGTGCCACTGAAGAATGCGATCACCAAGGCCGAGCAACCGGATATCGCGAACGCAGTCGCCAACACGATGCTGGGGCTGAAGCTGCCGGAGCAGCCGGCGGGACGCGGGATCGGTCAGGGCCTCACCAATGACGCGGACGATATCAAGGCCGTGCAAAATCGCCTGATGGCGCTTGGCCTGCTGGCGGCTACCACGGCAAGCGGGACGTTGGATGCCGATACCAAGGCGGCGTTGACGGCGTTCAAGCACAGGATCGCCGCCGGGACGCTCGGCATCGCCGCGGATCGTCCGAATGAGCTTGACGCGGGCCTCGACAAATACGGCGGGCAGACGGTGGGCGTCAGGGGCGATTCGATCACCCTGACGCCGCCCGCAACCGAGAAGCAGCCCAGCCCGGCACCGATGACCTTCAACAAGCCGCTGGTCGCTTTCGTGCCGCGCAACGCGCCGCCGGACAAGAACAAGGTATCGGTGTTTTTCACGCCGGCCGACAACCCCACATCATTTGTCAGCCAGCAGGGACTGCGAAGCCAGTACGACAATTCGGAATGGATCCTGATCGCGGTTCCGGGAGTCGAGGAAGGCTGGTCGCCGAACTGGGTCACGCTGAGCACGGCGGAAATCCAGCAATGCCTGACAGCGCTGAAGCGCCCCAATACGAAAATCGACGCGCTTCGCCTGGTCGCGCACAGCCGCGGCGCGCGCGGACTGGAGCACTCGATCGGCAAGGGTGGCGCGGCCACCGTCGATGTCAGCCTGGTGGAGCGCGTTACCGTGTTCGACGCGAGCTATCAGGATCTGGGCAACGCGGTGCGCGCCGACAAGGCGACGATGCCCGCCGCAACCGCGCCGGGCGGGATGCAGCTTTACGACACGACGGTTGCCAACGTCTCCGGGTTCAAGGGAACGCAGTTTGACGTGTCGTCGGCGCGGGCGCTGTTCTATGTCCGCTTCGTGCAGGACGGGCTGGCGCTGCACAAGATCGATCCCGTCGATATCCGTAATCTCCGATCCGATGCGGTGAAGAACGTGCGCGACGCGACGAACCGGTTGCTTGCGGCACTGCCGCCACGAGGGACGTTCTCGAGCAAGGATCCGGCGCCGGCAGGCCAGACCAGCCTGAAGGCGTTCTTCGCCGCGCACCAGGCGGACCTTGCGCTGGTGGATGATCGGGTTGACGGGCTGAGCCCGCTGGTCGCGCCGGCCTCCCCGGCCGATCCCGGGCTGGATCTGGGATTCAAATTCGACCTGAACAAGATGGATCCCAACCGAACGCTGAGCGCGCATCACTGGTTGGCGTCGGAGTTGGCGCACGAGGCCGTGGAGTAGGCGATTGGCCATCTGCGGTCGGTGTTGGTTCGTCTTCGCCAGTGAGCCGACGCACTATCAGGTTCCTTCAGACGCACTTGACAGATTCGCTCGTGGAGCCCAGATCAAGGCAGATACTCCCTTACCGGGGCGGCCATGAGCTTCGAACTGACGATCACCGCGAAAGGCCAGGTCACCTTGCGGCAAGCTGTACTCGACCACCTCGGCCTGAAGCCCGGCGACAAGGTGGCGGTCGCGCTACTGCGGGATGGCAAGGTGGAGTTGGTTCCGCCCGCAACGGGCCACGACCTGCGCAGTGTCCGTGGCCGACTGCGCCGGGCGGGTCAGAAGCCGGTGTCGCTGGAGGTGATGCGGCTTGCCATCGAGGCTGGCCGCACCCGGTGACCGTCGCCGTCGATACAAACGTCTTGGTTCGCTATCTGACATGGGACGACCTCGCTCAGGCGAAGGCCGCCGCGCGGGTGATCGAAAGCGGCGAGACGATCGCGATTTCCACCATCGTGCTTTGCGAGTTGGTCTGGGTGCTACGACGCCCCTATGGCCTGAGCACCACCGAGATCGCGGACGCCATTCAGGAGATCATCGAAAGCCGCAACGTCGCGGTGGATCGTCCGGCAGCCGAGACGGGCCTGGAGCTGCTGCGCCGCGGCGGCGACTTCGCCGACGGCATCATCCGGCATGATGCCGATCAGGCGCGGTGCCGCCACGTCGCCACGTTCGACCGGGAGTTTGCGGCGTTGCTTGGTGCCGGCGGGGTTATTCCGCGATGAGGCGTCGGGGACCACGGCGGAGGCTCGCGAGGCGACCGCGGCGCTGAACCGCTGCCGCACCCCAGACCCTGCGCAATCGGCAGCCGCCTGCGGCGCACCCTGTCGCGATCGACCACAAGAATGCTCTACGGGATCTCGGTTGAACCTAGGCCAGATAACTTTGCGCTGGCGGTGCCCCACTCTCAGATCGTTTCGTTAGACAGCTACCGTTTACTGCTCATGTGAAAGGGTGTTGCTCTGTATCCAGATGCCTGCGCAGGCAGTGGCAATAACCACCGCAAGCAGCAGTAGCTGATCACATCGTGGCCTCGATCACCCGCTGCGCAAACTTCGCCTCGCCGAAGTTGAATGATAATCTCATCGTTGGGTATGCCGAGCGCATCCCTCGCTGCCTCCTGTTACGATGCCTCGCTCAGCAGTTCGTCCAGCGTCGCCGGGCAGGTCTCAGGCAGTGGCTGCGGCGGCTGTCCGTCCATCGTCTGCGGCAACGCACGCAATGCCTGGCGATAGAGGCGGGCCAGATCGAGCCTCGGGCGCATGGACGGAGCAAACCGGTTTGCCGCCTGTGCGCGGAATCCGCGCGCGTCGGCGCGCCCGTTCTCCGCAGCACGGGCGAGCGGCCAGCCCTGCGCTTTCAGCATGTGCACGAGGGCCTGGAACAGCAGCGACTCCACCGCGTGCAAGTGCTCGCTGCCCACGCTCTCCACCGCCTCGATCAGGTGTTCCCAATCCAGTTGGTCATTGATGCGCCCGCCGTGGGCGAGGCGGCGCAGCAGTTCCGCCTGCTGCTCCGACCAGATCAGGATGTCGCTCTCATAAAGGTCACTCGTGCGAGCCTCCTACGCGATATGAACGTGTCCCGACCGACCCTACATCGTCGCCCCGATCACCCACGGCGCGAACTCCGCCGCCCCGAAATCGGAGCTCTCGCTCTTGGTCCGCTCGCCACTCGCCACCCGCAGCATCAGCTCGAATATTCTCCCCCCGCATTCCTGCACGGTCTCGTCCCCGTCCAGGATGGTGCCGCAATTCACGTCCATATCGTCCTCGATATGCTTGAACATCGGCGTGTTGGTCGCCAGCTTGATCGACGGCGCCGGCTTGCAGCCGAACACCGATCCGCGCCCGGTGGTGAAGCACACCATGTTCGCGCCGCCCGCCACCTGCCCCGTCGCCGCCACCGGATCGTACCCCGGCGTATCCATGAACACGAACCCCTTCGCCGTCACCTGCTCGGCGTACTGCACCACATCCACCAGGTTCGTAGACCCCGCCTTGGCCATCGCACCCAGCGACTTCTCCAAGATCGTCGTCAGCCCGCCGGCCTTGTTGCCGGGCGAGGGATTGGCGTTCATCTCGGCACCCTCGCGTCGCGTGTAGTCCTCCCACCAGCGCATCAGCGCGACCAGCTTTTCCCCCACCTCCTGCGATACCGCGCGGCGCGTCAGCAATTGCTCCGCGCCGTACGTCTCCGGCGTCTCCGACAAAATCACCGTCCCCCCATGCCGCACCAGCAGATCGCTCGCGGCGCCCAGCGCGGGATTGGCGGAGACGCCGGAATAGCCGTCGGAGCCGCCGCATTGCAGCGCCACGGTCAGTTCGCTGGCGGGCACCGGCTCGCGCCGCACCTGGTTGGCCTCCGCCAGCACCTCCTTCACGAACTCCACGCCAGCCGCAACGGTTTTGCGCGTGCCGCCCATGGTCTGGATGTCAAGCGACTTCAGCCGCCCGGCCAGTTTTTGCTCTTGCATCAGGCCGCCGATCTGGTTCACCTCGCAGCCCAGCCCGAGCACGATGACGTGGGAAAAATTCACGTGCCGCGCATAGCCGCCGAGCGTGCGACGCAGCAGCCGCAGCGGCTCGCCTTCGGTCATGCCGCAGCCGGTCTTGTGGGTCAGCGCCACCACGCCATCGACGTTCGGATACGCCGCCAGCGGATCGTCGCCGGTGAATGGATTGCGGCGGAATATGTCGGCGACCAGCCCGGCGACATGCGCGCTGCAATTCACGCTGGTGAGGATGCCGATATAGTTGCGCGTCGCGACGCGGCCGTCGGGGCGGCGGATGCCCATGAAGCTGGCCGGCGCGTTGGCCGGCGCGGTCGGCTTCGCATCGATCCCGTAGGCATAGTCCTTGGCAAAGTCGCCCATGACGCAATTGTGCACATGCACGTGCTGCCCCGGCGAAATCGGCGAAGCGGCGAAACCGATGATCTGGCCGTAGCGGCGCACCGGTTCTCCCTGCGCGATCGGACGGACGGCGACCTTGTGTCCGGCGGGAATGCGCTGGGTCGCGGTGACGCCGGGGGCGACCGGCGCACCGGGCAGCAAGGTGGTGCGGGCGATCACCACGCCGTCGTCGGGATGCAGGCGGATAACGGGGGGAGGGGCCATGATGCGTCTCCTTCGCCGGCGCGGCACGTGGTGCGGCCGGACGTGCGACTGTAGCACGGCGGCGGAGGGCAAGCGACGCGGTGCGGCGCGTGCGCTTGGAACGGCACGTTCCGACCCGCCCTTGCCGGGCAGCGCGCGTGATGGGCTAATGGCCCAAGGCCACATCAACAGGGAGGGAGTCCATGGTCAAGTACACCTGGGAGCACATCCACCTGCGCTCGCCGGACCCGGCGGCGACAGCGCAGTGGTACGAAGACAAGCTCGGCGCGGAGGTGATCCGCACGCCGCAGCCGGACGGCTCGACCCGCATCGACCTGAGCCTGACGGGCCAGAAGATCTTCATCGCCAAGGCCGACCCGGCGACCACCGGCGCATCGCCGCAGACGCCGTATATGGGCCTGGAGCATTTCGGCCTGACCGTGCAAGACATGGACGCGGCGGTCGCCGAACTGAAGGCCAAGGGCGTGGCGTTCACCATGGAGCCGAGGACCATCCGGCCTGGTGTGCGCATCGCATTCCTCACCGCGCCGCAGAATGTGTCGATCGAGTTGCTCCAGCGGGGGTAACAGAGAGTAAAACCTCTCCCGTAAAGCGGGAGAGGTCGCGGAGCGACAGCGACGCGGGTGAGGGTGAAGCGAGCCGCACGAGCTAATACTGTGCTGACCCGATCACCCTCACCCTCGGTGCTGACGCACCATCGACCTCTCCCGCGCAGCGGGAGAGGTTAATATACCGCCATGCCGATCAATCCAGCCGACGGCCCGATCCTCGGCGCGCTCTACGGCAGCGACGCCATGCGCGCCGTGTTCGACGAGCGTGCCTACTTCCAGCGCATGCTCGACGTGGAGGCGGCGCTGGCGCGGGTGCAGGCGCGGCTCGGCATCATCCCGGCCGACGCCGCGCCGGCGATCGAGGCCGCCGCCCGCTACGAGAACCTCGATCCCGCGGAACTCGCCGCCAGCGCGCGCAATGTCGGCTATCCCGTGGTGGGCCTGGTCGCCGGCCTGTCGCGCGCCGCGGGCAAGGCCGGTGCGTGGACCCATTGGGGCGCCACCACGCAGGACATCATGGACACCGCCACCGTGCTCCAGGTCCGCGCGGGCCTGGCGCTGGTCCGCGCCGAACTTCTGGCCCTCCTGCGCGCGTTCACCGCCCAGGCCGACCGCCACCGCGACACGGTGATGGCTGGCCGCACCCATTTGCAACAGGCGCTCCCCACCACCTTCGGATTGAAATGCGCGGTCTGGGCGTCGCCGTTCCTCGGCCACGTGCAGCGCCTCGACCAGTTGCGCCCGCGCGTCGAACAGGTGGAGTTCGCCGGCGCGGCGGGCACCCTGGCATCGCTCGGCGACCAGGGCATCGCGGTGATGGAGGGTCTGGCGGCGGAACTGCAACTGGCCGCGCCCGCCGCGCCCTGGCATGTCTGCCGCGAGGCCCTGGCGGAAACCGTCGGCTTCCTCGGCGTGGTCTGCGGCAGCCTGGCCAAGCTCGCCACCGACATCATCTTGCTCTGCCAGACCGAGGTGGGCGAGGTCGCGGAGCCCTATGTCGCCGGCCGCGGCGCGTCTTCGACGATGCCGCAGAAGCGCAACCCGATCGCCTCGGAATACATCCTGGCGGCATCGCGCGGCGTGCAGGCGCTGGTGCCGCTGATGCTGGGCGCGATGGCGCAGGACCACGAGCGCGCCACCGGGCCGTGGCAGGCCGAGGCGCTCGCCCTCCCCCAAACCTTCGTCCTGACCCACGGCGCCCTGCTCCAGGCGCGCGCCATCGCCGAGGGCATGGTGGTCGATGCGGCCCGGATGCGGCGCAACCTCGACCTGACGCATGGGCTGATCGTCGCCGAGGCGGTGATGATGGGGCTGGCGCCGCATCTCGGCCGCGGCGAGGCGCACCACGTGGTCAAGCACGCCTGCGACGCGGCACTGACCGAGGGCATCGGACTGGTGGACGCCCTGGCGCGCGAGCCAACGGTGACGGACAAGCTGGACCGTGCGGCGATCGAGCGGCTGACCGACCCCGGGCAGTATCTCGGCAGTACGAACGCGTTCATCGACCGCGTGCTGCATGCGGCGCGGGCGATCACCTGATCGCAGTGACGCCATGCGATTGTATGGATCGTGCCATTACGCGCTGACGTCATGTTTTATTTTCACAAGCGCAGCGCGAAAATTGATCGACACCATCTCATAAAATGAGGCATACTACTGTCGCAATGTTGTTCCTCACCAACTTCGCCGATCAGGCAGTCATGCTGCCCGTGGTCCTCGCGATTGCCATCGTACTCGCGATGCAAGGGTGGCGACGCGGTGCGCTGGTATGGCTCGGCGTGGTGTTTGTCACCTTCGGCCTGATGCTGGTCCTGAAGCTTGCTTTCCTTGCCTGTGCGCCGCTGACCGGCGCGATCGACATCCATAGCCCAAGCGGCCATGTCGCTGCCGCCACGGTGGTGTGCGGCGGATTGGCGGCGTTGCTGACCCGGCGGCGCGCCAGCATCCTGCCGGTCGCCATGCTCGCGGCGGTGGTGATCGGCGTGTCGCGTCTGGTGCTCGGCATGCACTCGCTGCCGGAGGTCGTGTTGGGCGCGCTGGTCGGACTGGCCGGGGCCGCGGCGCTGCTGGGCCTCGCCGGAGCGCCCCCGGCGCTTCGCCCCGGCCGATTGCTCGTCGTGGTGGTGATCGTCGCCGCGCTGTTCCACGGCATGCACCTGCCGGCCGAGGCGGCGATCCGCCATACCGCCTTCCGCGCCGCCTACCTGCTGTCGGTATGTCAGCCGCAGCCCGATCTGGCCGTGCCGGACGTGGTCGTCCCACCACAGGACCCGCGGCCGACGCGATAGCCCGGGGGCGCGTTGGCTCGCTGGACCGCTCCCGAACCAGGATGCCCCCGAATCGGCCGGAGGTCTCCGGTCAACAGCCCCGCACGCGCGACGCCAACAGCGGCGCGAGTTCCCGCGCGATCCGGCAGCGGCTCATCCCTTTGCCCGGTCGGGCGCGTGGCTGGCGGTGCACATTGATCGCCAGTGTGCCGCCGCCGACCATCGCCATGCGCAGGGTACCCTGGCGGATGGCCCGCTCGAACAATGGTTCGGGGCCGCCAATGCCGGTCAGGATCCCGGCGCCCACCGCGGCGACCCGGTCGCGGTAA
The DNA here is from genome assembly GCA_049522565.1 of Acetobacteraceae bacterium. Taxonomy (GTDB): domain Bacteria; phylum Pseudomonadota; class Alphaproteobacteria; order Acetobacterales; family Acetobacteraceae; genus JASHVB01. The sequence continues at coordinate 7,182 of JBEKNT010000078.1, read as the reverse complement.
TCCGCCGCCAGATCGACGGTGTGCGAGTGGTACCAGCCGACGGCGACGTTCCAATCGCCATGCGATTCGGCGTATAGCGACCGCAGATAGCGGGCCGCATAATCGGCGTTGGCGCCCGGGTCGAACGCCTGATCGAGCGATCCGAAGGCGTCCGGATGCAGTTGCCAGTCCACCTGCATGCAGCCGATATCCATGAACCGCACGCCGTGTCGCAGACCTTGCCGCGCCCAGGCAACCGCGGCCGCGCGGCTGTCGAGGAACAGCGCCTGGCCGTCGGCATCGATCGTCCAGGGCCAGGGCTGCACCTGCCCGAGAGGCGCGATCGGCCGGCCGCTCTCCACTTTGGCGATGCTGCCCAGCAGGGCTGGTGGCAGGTGGTATTTCATTTCCGCCGCGGCGATCGCCGTCCGGCACTGGGCGCTCTGGCTGGCCTGCCAGTCCGGTGCCGGGGCAGCCGCGGCAAGCCAGAGCAGACCAAGCAGTGCGAAGCGGTGAAAACGAAGGCGGGGCATGCAGGAGGCCTGAAGCGGCGCCGTTGACGATCAAGGCGACCGCCAACTTCACCTTCCGGCCAGCGTCGGCGCAAGATGCCGCGCGGATAAGTGAGGACGCCCGCCACACGCAGTTCCAGCATGGCAATCCGCCGCTTCGACAACAGGGCCCCGACGCGATGGACCGATCGTGATCCACGCCCAGTCCGATGGTCATTGCGAGCAGCGGCGCGACACGGCAGTCCCGCCCGACGCGGTGCGGCTAACAATCACCGCCGGCGATCGCCCCGCTTGTTGGGTCGTCGGATCACTTCTGCCATGCTAATGTTCTGCCTCTGACGCTTCGACCCCGGTATTTCGGCGTCATCGCGAGCGAAGCGAAGCAATCTCCCGCGCGCGTTGGTGCGATATCTCGGGGGAGATCGCTTCGCTTCGTCCGCACTGACGGTGTTAGCTGCGGGACCGAGGAGGCAGGATCACAACATTAGCGACTCGCGGCCAAAAGGGGCAGCACCACGGTGTCGGAAACGTTCTTGTTCGCGCAACGCCGCAACGCTCCGGCATTCTGGTTTGGCTCTGCCGTCGTCGCTATCGGCGTGTTGTTGCACCTGCCGATGTTCTGGATGGCGCGGGACATGGATTTCATGCTGGCCGGCATGCCGATGGATGCGGGCATGCTTTGGGGCATGGCGCTGATCGTCGGCGGCATCGGTTTGGCCGGCTACGGATTGCTGCCGAAGGGCCCCGCCGAACCCATGACACACGACGCGATCGCGGCACCCGAGAACGCGCCGCTCACCCGCGCCCACTGGCTATTGATGGGCGTGCTCGCCGTGGCACTCGTCATCGACATCATGAAGCCGGCAAGCCTTGGCTTCGTGACACCCGGCATGCGCGTGGAATACGGCGTCGATGCCGCCACCGTTGCCCTGCTGCCGTTCTCCGCGCTGATCGGCACGGTGCTGGGCTCCTTCGTCTGGGGCGCGCTCGCCGACATTTACGGCCGGCGGGCCACGATCCTTCTGTCGTCAGTGATGTTCATCGGCACCTCGATCTGCGGCGCGATGCCGTCGTTCTGGTGGAACGTCGTCATGTGCTTCCTGATGGGGGCCGCGGCCGGCGGCATGCTGCCGGTGACCTATGCGCTGCTGGCGGAGATCATGCCGACCCGGCACCGGGGCTGGTGTCTCGTGCTGGTCGGCGGCGTGGGTGCGGTCGCGGCTACCTGGCCTCGAGCCTGCTATCGGCGCTGCTGCAGCCGTTCTTCGGTTGGCGCATCATGTGGTTCCTCAATTTTCCAACCGGCCTGATCCTCATTGCGCTGAGCCCGCTGATCCCTGAGTCGGCACGTTTTCTGCAACACATGGGCCGCACGGGCGAAGCGCGCATTGTCCTGGCGCGGTTTGGCGCGGTGATCGCCGCGGCGCCGGATGGTGACGATCCGTCGGACGAGGAAGCGGCGGACCATACCCCGCTGCCGCCAAACGTGCCGGGCTATGTCGGGACAACCATCGCGCTGACGCTGGCGGCGCTGGCCTGGGGCTTCGTCAATTTCGGCGTGCTGCTCTGGCTGCCGGGCTCCTTGATGGCGGAGGGCCGCAGCATGGGCCTGGCCAGCACCATCATCGCGAAATCGACGCTGTTCGCCGCGCCCGCCGTCGTCGCGGTCGCCTGGCTCTATAGCGTCTGGAGCACGAAATGGACGCTCGTCACGATGATCGGGATCACGACATTGGGGCTTCTGTCGCTGCTGTTGCGAGGGCTGGGGGGAGTCTCCGTGCTGTCGAATCCGATCCTGCCGCTCGCACTGCTGATTGTCGGCTCCACCGGTGTCATCTCGATCATCCTTCCCTATACGTCGGAGAATGTTCCGGTGAAGGTACGCGGCCGGGCCACGGGATGGGTCGCCGGCTGCAGCAAGCTCGGCGGACTGATCGCGCAGGGCCTGAGCGTGCTGGCGCTGATTCCTGCGCTCGACATCGCGGCCATGGGCATCGCCATGCCGGCGGCACTGTCGCTTGTGTTGATCGCCATCCTTGGACGGGAAACGCGGAACCGCGATCTGCGGGAACTCGAACCTGCGTCCACAAAATTCGGATAAACCGGCTGTCGCAGGCCCCGGCGGCGGTTACAACCGCAGCGCCTCGATCTGCCGTATCAGCGACGCAGCCAGGTCGCGCCAGGCCTCGTGCGTATCCACCGGCGGCGGGGCTGCGGTGTCGCGCGGCAGGTCCAGCAGATGGCGCAGGCCGGACAGCAGGCTCGCCGCATTCGGTTCGCACAGGATCGCTCCCGGTGCACCCCCCAATTGCTCCGCCAGGCCGCCGACCCTGGTGGCCAGCACACGCCGTCCGGCCGCGAGCGCCGCCGCCGCGACGCCGCTCTGGCTGGCCTCGCGATACGGCAGCACCAGCGCATCCGACCAACCGAGCAAGCACCCGATCTCGTCCTCCGGCACCCAGCGGTTCTCGACGGTCACGCCCGGCAGCGCCCGCAGCGCGTCCAGCGTCGCACTTGCCGGGCCGGAGCCCACCACGCGGACGGCCAAGCCGGACTGCGGCCCTAGCCGGGCCAGTGCCTCGGCCAGCAGATCCAGTCCCTTGTAGGGCAGCAGCCGGCCGAACGAGAGCAGTCGCAGCGTGCCGTCTTCCGGAGGGTCGGAGGACGGACGGGGTGGCACGGCGAACGCCACCGGGGGATGCGACAGCAGCAGCAGCGGGCGGGTGGGCGTGCCGGCCAGCCCCTGGGCCCGCAACCGATCGCCGACATGCGTCGTCAGCGCACCCACGGCGGCGGCACGGCTGCACAGCGCGTGCTGCAACCGCATCTGCAACGGCAGCCCGTCGCCCGGATGCACATCGGCGTCGTGCACCAGCGCGACGAAGGGAATGCGCAAACGCCGCAGCGCCGCCGCCATCAGCAGGTCGAGCGGCCCCGGTTGCGCGCAAACCGCCACATCCGGCCGCAGCGCCTTGATCCGCCGCGCCAGCCCAGCCACCGCGAACGGGGCGCCGGCGGCGCGCAGCGCGAAACTCGCCAGTCCGTCATAGGTGGTTACCGGCAGATCGCACCGCGGCGCGGCGGCGCTGCGCAGCAATTCGGCGCTGCGGGACATGGACAGCAGCACCTCGGTGCCCGGCAACCCGCCGATGGCCTGAGCCAGGGCGGCGGCGAAGCGCGGCGCCCCGCCGAAGCGGCCCCATTGCCAGACCAGCACTCTCATGCCGGCAGGCCGAGGTCGCGCAGCGCCGCCGCCAGTGGCGCCACCCCCAGACGCGCCAGGGCCGCCTCCCGGCCGCGCGTGCCCAGGGCGGTGCGGGCGGCGGCATCGTCCGCCAGGCGGCGCAGATGCGCAACGGCGTCGGCCTGGTCCGGTTCAGCCCAGGAGGCGCCCTCGTAGACGTGGCGCGGGTCCTCCGCCGGGACCAGGCGGTAGCCCACCAGAGCCGCACTCGTCGCGTCCATGAACGCCATGTTGCCGGACCAGCCGGTGGCGATCACCGGCTTGCCCAGCAGCATCGCCTCGGCGGGGACCAGGCCGAAGCCCTCGCTGCGGTGCAGGGACAGCACGATGTCGCAGGCCGCCACCAGCGCGTGCAGGTCGGCCGTCGGCAAGGTCCGGGTCTCCAGCCGGATGTTCGGCGCCGCTGCGGCGGCCGCGGCGAGGCGAGCGAAATCCTCGGGAAAATGGCTCCGATTGCCGATCTTCAGCAGCAGCCGCCGGTCCGCGCGATCGCCGAACGCGGCACGGAAGGCGGCGATCGCCGCCAACGGGTTCTTGCGCTCGAACGAGGAGGCGAGGTTGAACATCACCAGCACCACCACCGCATCCGTCGGCAGCCCGAACGCGGCGCGGTCCAGCGCCGAGGGACGCGGCGGGGCGATCGCCATCGGCGGCGGCACCACGCGCACCTTGCCCGGCAGCAGCGGTTCCAGCGCGGCGGCCACGAACGGCGTCAGCACCCAGACTTCGTGCACGAACCGCGCGCCGACGCGCCAGTCGGGCGGCGCGGTCGGCAGCTCCCAGCTCCAATAGCCGATCACCCGGCGGCCCCGCGCCAGGCCGCGACGCAGACGAAGCAATACCAGGGGCAGCAGCGGAGGGTTCACGTGCAGCACCAGGGGTGCGCCGGGCGGAGGTTCGCCGCCCGCTGCCACCGGCAGGTCGGCCGACGCGCCAGGCAACAGCGGGGCGACGTCGATCGGCCAGTGCGGGACGCCGAGGTGTTGCAACCCCAGCAGCATCAGCCGCGCGTTCTCCCCCAGGCCGGAAGCCCGGGAAAGCTCGCCCGCAACGGCCACGCCGGCACGTGCCGGCGGCGGGCGACGGTCGATGCCCGGTGCCACCAGCGCGGTGGCGGCGGTGACCAGGCGACGCCGCTGACGGGGCGGGAGCAGCCGCCACAGCCGGTGCAGCGCCGTCAGACGAAACGTTTGGTCCCCCGTCATGCGTCGTTCAGGTGGCAAGCGCTGCGGTGGCCGGGGGCGATCTCCCGCAGCTCAGGCGCCGCGACGCTGCAACGCGGCATGGCGTGCGGGCAGCGCGGGTGGAAATGGCAGCCGGAGGGCGGCGCGAGCGGGCTGGGGATTTCTCCGGTGATCGCGGTGAACCTGCGATGTCGCGCCTCGATGCGCGGAACTTCGGAGAGCAATGCCTGGGTGTAGGGATGGTTGGGTCGGGCAAAGACTTCCTCGGCGGGCGCCGCTTCGACGACACGGCCGAGATACATGATCAGCACGCGGTCGGATAGGTGCTCCACCACGCCGAGATCGTGGCTGATGAACAGGTAGGTCAGGTCCAGTTCATGCCGCAGGTCCATGAACAGGTTGAGGATCTGCGCCTGGATCGAGACGTCGAGCGCGGCCACCGCCTCGTCGCACACCAGGAAGTCGGGCTGCACCGCGAGCGCCCGGGCGATGCCGATACGCTGGCGCTGGCCGCCGGAGAACTGGTGCGGGTAGCGGCGTTTCAGCTCGGGATCGAGGCCGGCACGGCGGAGTTGCGCGTCCACGTAGTCGTCGAAGCCGGCACGCGAGACCAGGCCGTGCACCAGTGGCGCCTCGCCGACGATGTCGGCCACGCGCAGGCGCGGGTTCAACGAGGCGTACGGGTCCTGGAAGATCATCTGGACCTTGAGTTTCGCCTGTTTGGCGGCGGCCGGCGGCAGGGTGGCGATGTCGGCGCCCTGGAAGAGCACCTCTCCCGCGGACGGCCGCAGGATGCCGGCGACCATGCGGCCGAGCGTGGATTTGCCGCAGCCGGATTCGCCGACCAGGCCGACCACCTCGCCGCGCGCGATCGCCAGGTCCACGCGATCGACCGCCTGCACGGTCTCGTTCTTCTCGGGGCGTCCAAGGTGGCGGCCGAGGCCGCGTGCCAGACGGGCGGCGGCGTCGTAGGTGGGGCCGAAACGCTTGGAGACGCTGCGCAGTTCGATGATGGGGGTCATGACGCGGGAGACCTCTCCCGCTGCGCGGGAGAGGAGGCCGCGAAGCGGCTGGTGAGGGTGTTGCGGCGCCCCATGGCCAACCTTTGACACGAACCAGAAACAAGACCGCGGCGGTACGCGGCACCCTCAGCCGGAGCGCCGACGCGCGCCGACCTCTCCCACGTCGCGGGAGAGGTTTTGCTCACGCGGCCACCATCGGATGGAAGCACCGCACCGCCTGCCCCGGCACCGGCTCGCCCACCGGCGGATCCTGCGCACACGTTGCATCCGCGCGCGCGCAGCGGGTGCGGAAGGCACAGCCGGCGGGGAGGTTCAACAGGCTCGGCGTCATGCCGGGAATCTGCCGCAGTTTTTCCCCCCGTTTGTTGCGGCTCGGCACGCTGCCGATCAGCCCGTGCGTGTAGGGATGCCGCGGGCGGTCCAGTACGTCACCCGCGTCGCCGGTTTCCACCACGCGGCCGGCGTACATCACCGCGATCTCGTCGGCCAGGCCGGCCACCACCGACAGATCATGCGTAATCCACAGCAATGCCGTGCCATGTCCGGCTGCCAGCTTCTGCACCTCGGCGAGGATCTGCGCCTGGATGGTGACGTCCAGGGCGGTGGTCGGCTCGTCGGCAATCAGCAGATCGGGGTGGTGCAACAGTGCGATGGCGATGGCGACGCGCTGCCGCATGCCGCCGGAGAACTGGTGCGGATAGGCGGCGAGCCGCTCGTCCGGGCTGGGAATGCCGACCATGCCGAGCGCGTCGCGTGAGCGGGCGCGCGCGTCGGCACGGGAAATGCGCATGTGGGCCTGCACCGTCTCGATCATCTGCGTGTCGATGCGCAGGACCGGGTTCAGCGTCATCATCGGGTCCTGGAAGATCATCGCAATGCGGTTGCCGCGCAGCTCGCGCATCTCGCGTTCGGAGAGTTGGGCAAGGTCGCGGCCCTGGAACAGGATCGAGCCGCCGACGATGCGGCCGGGCGGATCGACCAGGCGGATGATGGAAAAGCCGGTGACCGTCTTGCCGGAGCCGGATTCACCGACCAGCCCGAGCACCCGGCCGCGCGATACCGCGAACGACACGTCGTCCACCGCGCGCACCACGCCGGCACGGGTGAAGAAATGCGTGCGCAGGCCACGCAATTCGAGCGTTGGGGCGGTCATGGCGGAGCAAACGGGTGAGCGAAGCAAGGCCAGGGGCTTTGCCCCTGGAACCCCACCAAGGGGCTCTGCCCCTTGGAGCCCCACCAAG
>JBEKNT010000077.1:0-20113 GCA_049522565.1 Acetobacteraceae bacterium | reverse complement strand
AGGCGGGGACGGTGCTGTTCGTGAAGCGCTCGATGGCTACGGGTTATGCCGGCGTGGAGAACGAGCTGTTCTTCCGGCCGAACACGATGATGCTGTTCGGCGACGCGAAGAAGATGACCGAGGAGATCGTGCAGGCACTCGGGCACTGATTGGCCGCGGGATGCTGTGCAACGTTGGCTGGTTGCGCAAGGCGTCCTGCGTGAGTCGGTCGGGCTGGTGCCGCTCGTAACCTGCGTTTCAACGCAGAGTTCGCAGAGAACGCAGAGCTCGCAGAGAAGAACTTAATGGGGCCCGGACTGGTCGCACCCGCGCGGCATGGCGCCGAGATTACGGAGCAGGGTGCCGAAGAGAACGCGGATCGCAGCTTGCGCGAAGCAAGCCGCCGAACTTGCGTATCCCCGGCGTGCAAGAAGAAATTTCTTCTCTGCGAACTCTGCGTTCTCTGCGGACTCTGCGTTGAATCGCCTGCCACCAACACATTCCAGACCCCGCGGGTTAAGCATTCCGCAACCAACCGGCCCTAATCTACCTCACATGACCGAACCCGGACATGCGCTGACAGATCGAATCATTCGTCTGGCCATCAAGGTTCACAGAAAGCCCGGACCAGGTCTCCTCGAGGCCGTCTACCACCAATGCCTGGCCTGGGAACTCCACCACGACGGCATGCCGTTCAAAAGCGAGGTCCCGCTCGCCGTCATCTACCAAGACGTGCGCATGACTTGCAGTTACTACGCCGATATTATCGTGGACCAGACGGTATTGCTCGAACTGAAATCAGTCGAGCACGTCCTGCCGGTGCACAAGGCCCAGACGCTGACCTACCTCCGCCTGAGCGGCTGCAAGGTTGGCCTGCTAATGAATTTCAACAGCGTCCTGCTGAAGGACGATTTGCACCGCTTCATCCCGTAGCAGCTCGCAACCGGCTCGCCTGTGGTCCCAACATCCGGCAGATCGAGTCTGGCGGGTGACGGATCAACGGTCTTGCTGCCACCCGCCCAAACACACGGCAGCACCGGCGCCGCGCAACAACAGCAGACTACCGCGTATCCGCTATGGTAGCCTGCCCGCGACATGCCTGTGCGCCACCGCCACTTCCCGGGCTCGCGTCGCCGGAGGATGTTCGTCCTGTTGCTCGCGCTGTTGCCGGCGTGCTGCGCAACGCCGACGCCGCCGCCGAAGCCCGCCGAGCCGGCACCTGAGGCACAAGCGCCGCCCCAAGTGCATGCCGCCCGGCCGGTGCTGCGCGCCGCCTGGTCCTTCCAGACCGGACCGGACGCCTGCGTCGCCCTCGCCAGGGCCGGCTCGGCCGTCCTGCAGATCGCCGTTCGCCGCGAGGGGCTGATCCGGCTGACCGTGTCGCTGCCAGGCGACGCACCCGCCAGGCCGGTGGCGCATTTCAGCGGCCCGGCCGGCCGCTGGCTGGTCCCGGGCACCCATGCCGGCCGCCGCGAGGTCCTGTTCACGCTGGACCGCAACGAAACCTCGCTCAGCCGGATCCTGATGTTGCTCAGCGGTGGCGCACTCAACCTGGACCCGCCAAGCCAGGATTTGCCGATCCTCTCGCTACCGGAATCGGGTGCCGACGGCCAGCAATGGTTCGCCTGCGTCCGCGGCATCGTGATCTGGACGTGACGGAAGCCGCTACCACGGCCGCATTTGCGCGTGCACGGCTACCACGCCGTAACCTGCGATGCGGCATTGAGGATTAGGAAGGTCATCGTGAAACATCGGGGCACCGTTCGCGCGGTCCTGTCACATGTCGTGCTGCCGTCAGCCCTGGCCGTTGCCGCCGGGCTGTTTTTGGGCGTCTGGATCATTCTCGCAGGGTCCGAGCTTGCGCAAACCGGCCGCCAGGCGGGCCAGCAGGCGACGCTGGCGGCGCAGGGCGTCGCGGCCGGTGTCGATGCGACCCTCTCGCGCTTCACCGAGCAAGTCCAGGCGGTGCGCCCGGCGGATTTCGCGATCACCGACCGGGTAGAGCAAACGGCGCGGCTGCTGCGGCTCCAGACACTGTTGCCGGCCGCCGCGACCTTCATGCTCGGCGCCGACGGGCAGTTACTGGCGGCATCGGCGCCGTTCGCGCGGGCGGATGCCCTGGTCGGCGATACGTCCTGGTTCCGTCGCGCGATCGCCGCGCCGGCGGGCGCACTGGTGCCGCAGCGCCAGGACACCCCGTGGCTCGGCGTATCGTCCGGCATCGTGCTGACGCGGGCGGTTTCCGACGCTTCGGGCAAGCCGGTCGGCCTGGTCGGCGCGATCCTGCCGCAGGCCTCGCTGGAGGCGCTGATCTCACCGGACTGGCTGGCCCCGCAGATTGCGCTCTCCCTGCTCGGCGGCGCCGGCGGCGAGCTGTTGCCGCATGCGGCGGATCGGGCCGCGGCGCTCGACGGGCTGGACAGCCGGACGCAGCGTCTCATGCTGTCTCTGCTGGCCTGGTTCGGCCAGCCAACAAGTTGGACGGGGACGGCACCGCTGCACACGATCGCCGCGGCGGTGGCCGCAACGCTGCCGACAAGCATCGCGCTGCCGCGCCACGAACTCGGCGCCCCGATCATCGTATCCGGCTGCACCCTGCTGGCGGCCTGGCTGAGCTGCGTGCTTCTCGTCCTTGCGGCGCGCCGGCGGCCACGCACCGAGGCCGTGCCGGTCGGGTTCGGCGCGGACTGGCAGTGCGACCTGGAGGCAGCCGGGATCGTCGTGGCGCAGTACGGCAACCCGCCCGAGGCGTTGCGCGACAGCGTCGGACAGCCGCTGCTGACGGCGCTCGGTCCGCAGCGCGAGTCCGGCGCTGCCGGAGAGATCGCCGCCGCCTTGCAGCAGCGCACCTCCCTCAAGGACATCCAGGTGCGGCTCGATGACCGCGTCTGGCGTATCGCCCTGGTGCCCGAGAGCAGTGGCGGGTTCGTCTGCACCGGCCGCGACATGACCGGGGAGGCCGCCGCGCTGGCGCTGCGCGATGCCGCCGAGACCGCCCTGGCGGATGCGCGGCGCAACCAGGATCGGCTGCTGACCTCGCTGGGACACGACATCCGCACGCCGATGACCAGCATCATGGGCACCTGCGAGTTGTTGCTGGACGGCGATCTGGAGCAAGAGCAGCGGGTGTGGCTGGAGCGGGTGCAGGGGAGTTGCGGCGCGCTGCTCGGGATGCTCAACGGCCTGCTGGCGGTGTCCGAGGACGAGACCGTGCGCGGTGCCCTGGTTTGCGAGCCGGTGGACGTCAGCGTGCTGGTGCAGGAGGTCGTGGACATGCTGCGGCCGCAGGCGCGCGACAAGGCGCTGGAGCTGCATACGCGCTGCGACGACCTGCTGCGTGGACAGTGGCTGGTCGATCCGTCACGGCTGCGCCAGGTCGTGTTCAACCTCGCCAGCAACGCGGTGAAGTACACCGCCGCCGGCCGGGTGGAGATCCGCGCCTCGGCGGTCGAGGCCGACGGCCAGAGCCGCTTGCGGATCGCGGTGTCGGACACCGGCCCAGGCATCGACCCGGCCGAACGCGAGGAGATCTTCGAGCGGTTCCGCCGCGGACGCGCGCATGACGGCGCGTCGCAAGGCGGCCTGGGTCTCGGGTTGGCGTTGTGCCGGGAGAATGCCCGGCTGATGGGCGGCACCATCACGCTGGAAAGCGCCCTGGGCGTCGGCAGCGAGTTCACCTTCGAATGTCCGGTCGATCGGGTGCCGGTGCAGGATCGGCTGTTGCCCTTCGCCGGACGGACCGCGCTGATCGTCGCCGACGATGGTCCCGCCACGCGTGCTCTCGCGGCCCAGCTCGGCGAGCTTGGGCTGATGGTGGAGACCGCGCCCGACGGCTATCTTGGCTTGGCGCTGGCGGAGCGGTTGGAAGCGCAGCGCGGCGCGGTGGACCTGGTGGTGCTGCAAGGCAACCTGCCCGGCATGCCGGGGGAGGTGTTCGTCATCCGCCTGCGCAACACGGCATTCGGCAACCGCGCGGCCATCGTGTGGGTGGGGAACGGAGCCGAGACGGCGGAAGTGGATGCGATCGTGCCGGCGCCGCCCGATCCCTACCAGGTCGCCACGGTGGCGAAGCAGTTGCTGGCGCAGCGGCCGTCGCTGGACGCGCTGGTGCCGCATGTCTCGCTGGCGCGCGGCGGGCGGATCCTGCTGGTGGAGGACGACAAGGCCAACCAGACGCTGCTGGCCGCGGCGCTGTCCCGGCGCGGCTATGCCGTGTTCACCGCCGGGAATGGCGAGGACGCGTTGCGGCTGGCCAGCCACGACAGTTTCGACGCGGTCCTGATGGACCTGCAGATGCCCGGGATCGACGGCTTCGAAACGGTGCGGCGCATGCGCGCCCTGCACGGCCATGCGGCAACCGTGCCGATCATTGCGCTGACCGCCTTGCAGGGTGCCAGGCTACGGCTGCGCTGTGAGGAGGCCGGTTTCACCGCCATGATGGAGAAGCCGGTCAATCTCGACCGGCTGACCGCATCCCTGGACCGCATGATCGGCAGCGCATTGCCGGTGCAGGCTGGCGCCGTCGATTACGCCAGCGACGTGTCGATGGCGTATCTGGAGGAGATGGTCGCGGTCGTCGGAATCGCCCGTGCCCGCGCCGGGGTCGCCGAGTTCCTCGCCGACGCCACCGCCCGCTGCTCCCGTCTGGGTGAATTGCTGCCAGGCTGGGAGGTGGAGGCCATCCTGCGCTCCTGCGAGGCGATCAGCGGGCGTGCCGAGACCTGCGGGGCCTTCGCGCTCGGCGAATTGCTGGAGGAGATCGCCGACGCGGCGACCCGCAACGACCGCGAGACGGCCGGGAATCTGGTAGCGCGGCTGGATGCCGTCGTCGCACGTCTGCCGGCCGCGTTGAATGCCTGCCTGGACGACATCGACCGCCGCTGGCCGCGCGGCAGCAAGGCGGCGTAGGCGGGAGCAGGGTTTTCCCCTCCCCGTGTACGAGGGGGCCGGCCGCCATGACAGCGTTGTCCCCCTCCCCTTGTGGGAGGGGGAGAACGCTGTCTGTGTTCTACTGCGCCGCCACTTGCAGCCGGTGCACCGCCCGCGCGCGGCCGATCAGCGGCAACAGCGCGCCGAGCTCCGGGCCGCCGTCCTCCCCCGTCAGCGCCAGCCGCAGTGGCAATGCCAGCGCCTCGCCGCTGCGGCCCGTCGCGTCCGCCAGCGCTGCGGTCCAATCCCGCCACACCGTGCCGTTCCATGGCTCCGGCGGCAGCAGCGCCAGGGCGGTCGCGAGCAAGCCGCGCTCGGGGATTTCCGGCGGCACGATCGAACCCGCCACCACGTCCCACCAGCCGCGCGCCTCGTTCAGCAGGTCGAGCTCGCCGCGCACCGCCAGCCAGAATGAGTCGGTCGCGCCGGCGGGAAGCCGGTCCGCGACCGCGGCGAAGTCCAGCGACTGCAACACCTGGCGGTTCAGCCCGAGCAATGTCGCCGCCTTGAACGGCGTCGGCTGCGCGGCGAACTGCGACAGGTCGAAGGTCGCCGCCAGCATCTGCAACGATGCGGCCTCCGGTGGCACCGGCGTGCCAATGCGCGCGAGATAGGCGGCCAGCGCCGCGCCCTCCACCCCGTCATGTCGCAGGCTGCGCAGCGTGCGCGCATCGACCCGGCGGGCCAGCCGTTTCTCCCCCGCATCTTCCAACGGCGGCAGATGCGCGAAACGCAATTGCGATGCATCGCCGCCCAGCGCCTCGTACAGATCGATCGCGACCGCGCTGGCGGTGACCTGCGTTTCGCCGCGCACCAGATCGGTGATGCGGGTCGCCAGATCGTCCACGACGCCGGCAAACGCCCGAGTCGGCGTGCCGTCGGCCTGCAACACGATCGGATCGGACAGCGACGGCAACGCCACCTCGCGATGGCCGAGCACCAGATCGCGCCATTCCACCGTGCGGTCGGACAGCAGGAACCGCCAATACGGCCGCTTGCCGCCAGCTTCCGCGGCCTGACGCTGCGCGGACGTCAGCTTCAACATCGCCCGATCGTAGATCGGCGGTCGGCCGCGCTTCACCCTGTGGTCGCGTTTGGCACGCAGTTCGGCTTCGGATTCGAAGCACGGATACAGCCGCCCTGCCCGCTTCAACGTCTCGGCGGCGTCTTCGTACAAGGCGCGGTGCTCCGACTGGCGCAGCGTTGCGTCCCAGTCGATGCCCAGCCAGCGCAGGTCATGCTCGATTGCCGCTGCGTGTTCCGCCGTCGCCTGCGGCACGAGGTCGGCAAACCGCAGCAGCAAATGCCCGCCATCGCGCCGCGCATGCAGGTAATTCAGCAGCGCGATGCGGGCCGTGCCGACCGTCATCGGCGCGGTCGGGACAGCAGCGAAACGGACGCGGATCATTCGTCGGACTCGTCGTCCGGCTCGTCGCGGCGCGGATCCAGCGCGCGCCAATCGCGTTCCTCGGCGCCCGCGGGGCTGTCGACGAAGTCGCCGAGTTCGGTGGCGCTGCGCCAACCGGATTCGCCCGCGTCTACCACTTCGGCATCCTCTCCGAAGGCGAACCAGGCTTCGAGGACCTCTTTCGTGGTCAGGCCCGGGGCGCGGCAGAGTTCCACCGAATCCCGCACATAGCGGCGCGCGAAGGCGTTGGCCTGCATCAAGGTGGGAAAGCCGCCAATCTCCTCGACGACGTTGTCCTGCGCGCCGCCGGAAAGATCCAGGATGCGCACGCGCCAGCCGCCGTCCGGAGCGAACAGGTCACTCATCGGAGAGCGCATTTCTGCTGGTGCGGCCTGCGCATGCGGGTTTGTTCAAGCGTGTGTCGTCGAGTCTCAGTCATGGCCGGAAACTAGAAGCATGGTGCAGGAGAAGCAAACCCCTCTTCCGTGCTTACGGGAGAGGATGGGTGAGGGTGCAGCGGGGCGCACGCGTCACCCTCACCCAACCTCTCCCATAAGAACGGGAGAGGGGTTTTATTTGCCGTAGCCGCCACCGCCGGGGGTTTCAATCACGAACACGTCATCCGGCTGGAGTTCCGCACTGTCGGTACCGGTGAGTATCTCGTGGCGTCCATCGGCGCGCTCGATCCATTGCCGCCCCACCGCGCCGTCGTCACCACCCTCGAGCCCGAACGGCGCGACGTTGCGCCGCGATGCGACGATCACCGCAGTCATCGCCTCAAGAAAACGAATCCGCCGGATCGCGCCGTCGCCGCCGCGCCAGCGCCCATCGCCACCGGAACCGTGACGAATTTCGAAACGTTCCAGCCGCACCGGGTAGCGCAGTTCCAGCACTTCGGGATCGGTCATGCGCGTGTTGGTCATGTGCGAATGGATCGCCGACGTGCCGTTGAACCCCGGCCCTGCCCCGGTGCCGCCGCAGATGGTTTCGTAATATTGCCGATGCGCGTCGCCGAAGATGAAGTTGTTCATCGTCGCCTGCGAACAGGCGATGGACCCCAGTGCGCCGAACAGCGCGTTGCAGGTAGCCTGCGACACCTCGGTGTTGCCGGCGACCACCGCCGCGCCGGGGCGTGGCGACAGGAACGTGTCGGGCGGAATCACCAGCCGCAGCGGCACCAGGCAGCCGTCGTTCAGCGGAATGTCGTCGCCGACCAGGCAGCGGAACACGTACAGCACCGCGGCGCGGGTCACCGCCGGCGGCGAATTGAAATTGCCGTCGTGCTGCGCCCCGGTGCCGGTAAAATCCACCACCGCGCTGCGACTTTCGCGATCGACGCTGACCGCGACGCAAAGCGGCAGGCCGTTATCCATCATGTAGGTGAAGCGCCCGTTGCCGAGCCGCCCGATCACCCGCCGCACCGACTCTTCGGCATTGTTCATCACGTGGCGCATATAGGCGCTGACCGTCGGCCAGCCGTACTGCGCGACGACGCGGCGCAGCTCCTGCACGCCCTTTTCGTTCGCGGCGACCTGCGCCTTGATGTCGGCGACATTCACGTCCGGACTGCGCGCGGGATATTTCGCGCCGCGCAGCAGGGCCCGAAACTCTGCTTCGCGGAAATGTCCGCCATCCACCAGCAGGAAATCGTCGATGACGACGCCTTCCTCTTCCAGTGTCCGCGATCCGGGTGGCGTCGATCCCGGCGTGGTGCCGCCGATATCCGCGTGATGGCCACGCGAGCCGACGAAGAACAGAATCGCCGAGCCGGCCTCGTCGAACACCGGCGTGATCACCGTCACGTCCGGCAGATGCGTGCCGCCATTGAACGGGTTGTTCAGCGCCGCCACGTCGCCCGGCTTCAGCGATCCGCCGCGGTTGCGCAACACGGTGCGCACGCTCTCGCCCATCGCGCCGAGATGCACGGGGACATGCGGCGCGTTCGCCACCAGATAGCCTTCGGCGTCGAAAATCGCGCAGGAGAAATCCAGCCGCTCCTTGATATTGACGCTCATCGCCGTGTTTTGCAGCACCGCCCCGGTCTGTTCCGCCACATTCATAAAGAGATTGTTGAACAGTTCGAGCAATACCGGGTCCGGCCTGTCACTGCCGGCAGCAACGCGCGTCGCCATCGGTTCCGTCCGGCGCAGCATCATGTGATCCAGCGGCGTGATCTCCGCTGTCCAGCCGGGCTCCACGACGGTTGTCGCATTGGCCTCGCGCACCAGCGCCGGTCCGGCGATGCGATCGCCGGCCAACAGCTCGGTGCGGTCGAACACCGGCGCGTTGTGTTCCACGTGGCCGGAGACCATGCGCACGAAGTCGATCGGTGCCGGCGTGCCCTGGTTGCGTGGTGGCAACCGGGTTTCGCGCACCGCCTCGCCCGGCGCGATCGCCTCTACCGCGACCGCTTCCACCACCAACGGGCGTTCCGGCGTGGCAAAGCCGAACCGCGCGCGATGCGCCGCGGTGAAGTCCGCTACGACGAGGTCAAGCTGACGCAGCGCAACGATCAACGCCGCCTCGGTGCCGGCATAGCGCAGGTGCAGTGAACGCGCCGTGCTGATGCGGTCCGCATCGGCACCCTGCCCGGCCAGCGCCACTTCCGCGTCCAGTGCCAACCGGTCGGCGACTTCCTCCAACTCCCGCATCGTCTCCGCTTCTAACGGCACCTCGACCGCTTGCTCGCGCATCACCGTCTGGTCGGCGAGTCCCATGCCGTAGGCCGACAACACGCCGGCGAACGGATGGATGAACACCGTCTCCATACCCAGCGCATCGGCCACCAGGCAGGCATGTTGCCCGCCGGCGCCGCCGAAGCACTGCAACGCGAAGCGCGCTGCGTCATGCCCCTTCTGCACCGAGACCTGCTTGATCGCGTTCGCCATGTTGGCAACGGCGATCTGGAGGAAGCCCTCGGCTACCTGCTGCGGCGACCTTCGGCGTCCGGTGGCGCGCGCAATCTCCTCGGCGAGATCGGCGAATTTCTCCCGCACGATGTCGGCATCCAGCGGTGCGTCGCCGTTCGGACCGAAGATCGCCGGGAAATGCGCCGGCTGGATCTTGCCCACGCAGACATTGGCATCGGTCACCGTTAGCGGTCCGCCACGCCGGTAGCATGCCGGTCCTGGATCGGCGCCGGCGGAATCCGGGCCGACGCGAAACCGCGCGCCATCGAAATGCAGGATCGAGCCGCCGCCCGCCGCCACGGTGTTGATCGCCATCATCGGCGCACGAATCCGCACACCGGCGACCGCGGTTTCGAACGCACGCTCGAAGCCGCCGTCGTACAATGCGACGTCGGTGGAGGTACCGCCCATATCGAAGCCGATGACGCGACCGATGCCCGCCATCGCGGCGGTGCGCGCCGCGCCGACGATGCCGCCCGCGGGACCGGACAGGATCGCGTCCTTGCCCTGGAAGCTATGCGCCTCGGCCAGGCCGCCATTCGACTGCATGAAATACAGCCGCACGCCGGCGAGTTCGCTTTCCACCTGCGCGACATAACGCCGCAGGATCGGCGAGAGATACGCATCCACCACCGTGGTATCGCCGCGCGGCACCAGCCGCAGCAGCGGGCTGACGGCATGGCTGGCGGAGACCTGGGTGAATCCGACCTCGCGCGCGATTGCCGCCAGGCGTTGCTCTTGCTCCGGATATTTCCAGGCATGCATCAGCACGATGGCGCAGGCGGTGATGCCCTCGGCGCGCGCCGCGGCGAGTTCGTGGCGCGCGGCGTTTTCGTCGAGGCGCTCGATCTCCTCGCCATCGACGCCGACGCGGCCGGCGATCTCCAGCACGGATTCGTAGAGCATCGTGGGCAGCGTGATGGCGAGATCGAACAGCCGCGGACGGGCCTGGTTGCCGATGCGCAACGCATCGGCAAAGCCGCGGTTGACCACCAGCAGGGTGCGCTCGCCCTTGCGCTCGAGCAGCGCGTTGGTGGCGACCGTGGTACCCATTTTGACGGCGGCGATGCGGCCGGGCGGGATTGGCGCGTCGAGCGGAATCCCAAGCAGGGTCTTGATCCCGGCGATCGCGGCGTCGCGATAGCGGCCGGGGTTTTCCGACAGCAGCTTGTGGGTCGTAAGGCCGCCCTCGGGGTCGCGCGCGACGATGTCGGTGAACGTGCCGCCGCGGTCGATCCAGAACTGCCACTTTTCCTCGGTCATGCGCGGGGGTTTGGCAGCGGCGGACGGAGGGCGCAAGTCCCTCGTCGCCATGACAGCGAGGTGGCGGGTCGAGCTTTCCCGTGGGACCGGTCTCGCTCTATCGTGCGCCACCAACACGTCGAGTCAGCTTGCATGCCGCAACCGCCGATCACCTCGCTCGCCGACCTGCGCGCCGCGCGCGCCGACCTGGAACGCCGCCTGGAGGAACGCCAGCGCGAACTCGGACCGGACGATCCGGTGCTGGCCGACGACCTGCGCGACCTCGGCCGGCTGGCGCACGAGCTACGCGACCTGAACGACGCCGCCGCGCTGCTGGAGCGTGCCCGGTTGCTGCACAGCGCGGCGTTCGGCGCCAACCATCCAGAGGTCGCGACCGACCTCAACCATCTCGGCCTGGTGCTGCACGACGCCGGCGACGTGGAGGTGGCGCACGCCGTATTGGAACGCGCGCTGGCGTTGGATGAGCAAGCGCTGGGGCCGGATCATCCGAATATCGGCCGCGACGCGAATAACCTGGCGGGCGTGTTGCGCGACCTGGGGGATGCCTATGGCGCGCAGGTGGCGCTGCAATACGCGCTCGACATCTATACGCGCACGCTGGGCCCCGAGCATTCGACGACGCGGGCGGTGGCGAGAAACCTGGCGGGATTGGCATAGCGCCGAGGCGGGGCAGTCGACCCAGCTATTGCCTGCGTCGCCTGTGGCCTGCGTCACGCGCCGACCTTGGACGGACTGGTAGGATCGCGACGTATTTGCGCGGGGAGGAACGCCGATGACGTGGTTCGATCAGGTCAAGCAGGTTCTGCCGGGATACTACCGGGCCGACGGTCCCGCCGACATCGTCGGTTATCTGCGTGGCAGTCCCAACGCCATGGTCTGGCGCCAGATGGAGCAGGGACCGCGACCACGCAACCAGATGCTGATCCTGGGCAACGCCGAGCCGACGCGCGAGGAGTGGATCGCCGCCGGTGTGGAGCAACGTGGCGAGACGCATGCGATCCGGTACGCGACGTTGAGCGGTTTCATCGTCCTCTACGCCGGGTTCATGATCCGGCCGTGGGGACGCATCCACACCACCTCGCATGACGCCCTGACTCTCGGCTTTCCCGCCAGCCTGAATGATTGGAAACGCAACTACCGACCGCCGCGGCGGTAAGCCGCATTGCGAGTTGGCCACCGGCCGGCGGCGGCCGACCCGCCCTGAATGAAACTGCACAGGAAGGGGGGAACGAGACTCCCCCTCCCCTTGTGGGAGGGGGAGTTGTTTCTGGCGAGGGGCGGCGGCACCAGACGTGGCATCGCGGCCGCCACCCGGTGCGACCGGGCCAGGACCGCACGGTCGTCACCCCTCGGGTGCTCAAAGCGCTTCTTTCGCGGCACAGGGCCCGCAAGACCGGTTGCGTGGATCGCGACTGAGCGCGCTTACTGCGCCGCCTGCACCGGCATCCCTTGCGCCACCGCCTTGATGTCGTAAGGCTGCTCCTCCAACGTCTCCGCATCCCACATGCTGCGCTTGATGGCGAGGAAATCCCCGTCATAGACGTGGATGGCACCACTGATCTTTGTCAGCGGATTGACCACGGAGTGGATCACGTCGCGACCCAGGATCGTCACATCGCCGGTGCCCAGCGCGGTGCCCCCAGCGGCCTCGATCTGGTATTTCGCCGGGTTCGGAACGCGGCGCCAGAACATGTTGTCCTCCCGCCCGCCATACATGCCGATCACCGCCGAGAGCAGATGGTTGTGCGGAAACGTGACCTGGTGCGGTCCCCAGAGCACGTCGATGATTGTGAGGTCGGGGGCACTATGCAGCACCTTGATCCCGGCCCTGTCCGGCTCGCCGAGTTGGCGGCGCAAGGAGGCGGGGTCGGAGACGGCCCGGGCCACGACCTCCTGCATGGCCTGGCGGGACCGCTCGGCGAGCGTGGCGCGGAGATCGGCGATGAACTGGTCGAGGTCGAACACGGTTGTTGCCTCCTCAGTGGCTGGCTGGACGCATCCAGCTTGCCCCGGGTGCGATGCGACTATCAACGGTTCCGCACATGTCCCTCGGCGGTGAACGCGGCAACCCGGCCGGTTCCGATCGTTGCCCATTGCCAAGGCCGACCGTTGCCCTACGCTATCGCCGGGTCAATGGTGGATCGTGCATCCAGGAAGCGTCGGGCGAAGTCCGTCTTGCTGCAACGTTCAGCTACCAGAACTACCTTGATAGGGGAGGCGTGGATGAGACTCGTTCGGGTCCTGATGCTCGGATTTGCCGCAATGCTGGCGGCCGGCGCGGCGCAGGCGGCGGCGTTCAAGGATTGCCCGTTCTCCGGCGCCATGCCCGATTACACCGCCGGAGCCAAACCCGATTGGGAGAACTGGGGCATACGGAAGTTTTCCTTCACCCAGGACGGCAACGCCAAGGACGTCACGCCGGAGGGTGTCGTCTGCACCCAAAGCTACGATGAGAACAAAGGCAAGACCGACGGCAGCGCCCTCGAGATCTCGGAGAACTACAAGGAGTCGTGGGAGCAACTGGGCGCCGAGATCATGCGGGACGACAAGGGCTATGTGGTTGGCCATCTGACCAAGGACGGCAAGGAATACTGGCTGAACCTGAACGCGACCCGCGACGACAGCTACCTCATCCGCGTGGTCGAGGTGGAACCCTTCAAGCGCACCCTGCTGCCGCCCAGTGGCAACGACTATCGATTGCTCGGTCACATGCCCGGCTTCGTCGCGCAGACGCCGACCAAGAAGAATTTCGACGAGCACAGTTTTCCGACCGAGGATGGCGCCGTCGCGATTCGCGGCGCGCTTTATAGCGTCGGCTATCAACCGCCGGCCAAGGCGCCGGAACGTGAGATCACGCCGCACGAGATCATGGCGAATTACCGCGCAGCACTGACCGACCTGCATGCGCAATTCCTGCGCGACATTCCGGACCAGGACAACATCACCGCCCGCCTCGACGACAATGGCAAGACCATCTGGCTGTTCGTCGACTCGGGCCAGGTCATCGCAGTAGAGGAAAAGCCGTTCAAGCTGACGGTCCAGCCGCCCACCGCGGATGCCATGAAGGACAAGCTGGACAAGGAGGGGCACATCGCCCTCTACGTCAATTTCGACTTCGACAAGGCGACGCTGAAGCCCGACGCGCAGCCGATCATAGCGCAGATCGTCGAGCTGCTGAAGCACAACCCGGACTTGAAAGTGTCGATCGACGGCTATACCGACAACATCGGCGGGCACGACTACAATGTGAAGTTGTCGCAGGCACGCGCGGCCTCCGTGGTGGCCGCGGTTACCGCCGCCGGTATCAACGGATCGCGGTTGCAGTCGGCCGGCTACGGCCCGGACAAGCCGATCGCCTCGAACGATGCGGAAGATGGCCGGGCGAAGAACCGCCGGGTCGAGCTGGTCAAGGCCTGATTGGCTGTCAGGTCCGTGGCCTCGCTGCATCGGGATTTCCGTGCCGCGGCGTGTGTCGGAGCGTTGTTCATTGTGTCGGCTGCCGCCGCCGATCCGGGACCCTGGGTCCTGGCTAAGGAGCCGGCGGCCGGGGTATTGCCAGCCAGCGAGGTTGTCCTGGTTGACGACGGAACGTGTCCCGCGGGCCAGATCAAGGAGTGACCGACGGCCGCAACATCCACTCCGCGGGACAGGGAGGTGGAACACCACGCACCAGGCACTGCATCTCCGCACCGGTGCATTGACGACCTGGCCTCACGCCACGCGCGCCACACCGCGCGGCATCCACAGCCCGTAGCCCAGCGCAGTCAGGGTCGCGACCAGAGCCGCCGCGGCAAGCACGTAGATCCCTGCCTCGAAGTTGCCGGTGGCGTCCTTGGCATAGCCGACCGCGATCGGGCCAAGGTAGCTGAACACGTTGCTCAGCGAGTTGATCAGCGCCACGGCCGCCGCCAGGGCCGGACCGGTCAGGAAGCTGGAAGGCAGCGGCCAGAGCGGCGCCTTCACGCCGTAGATGCCGATGGTGGCCAGCGAGAACGCCGCCAGCGCCCAGAGGCTGCCGTGCAGCATCCCCGCCAGCACGAGGCCGATCGTGGCGCAGCCGCAGGTGACGACCAGAATCCAGATGCGGTCGTTGGTGCGGTCGGAGATGTGGCCGCACACGACCATGGCGATCGTGCCGAACACATAGGGTATCGCAGTGAGCAATCCCGCCTCGGTGTTCGACACGCCGGTGCTCTTCAATATCTGCGGCAGGAACAGGATCAGCCCGATGGCTGCCATGGTCATGCCGCCGAGCAAGAGCGACAGCGCCAGCACGCGCGGGTTCGCCATCGCCGCAAGCACCGAGTAGACGCGCACGGTTTCGATCTCCTGCGTCTCGCTCGCCAGTTCAGCCTCCAGCCAGGCTCGCTCCTCCGGTTTCAGCCAACGTGCGTCGCGCGGGTGCTCGCGCAGCAGGAACAGGACGGAGACACCGACCAGGGCGGTGGACATGCCCTCGCACAGAAACATCCATTGCCAGCCGTGCAGCCCGGCGATGCCATCCAGTTGGAGGAACGCCGTGGACAGCGGCGCACCGATCACGGTGGCCAGCGGCAGGCTGGTCAGGAACCAGCCGACGACCCGGCCGCGGTGGCGCTGCGGGAACCAGCGATAGAAATATACCATCAGGCCGGGGAACAGACCGGCCTCGGCCGCGCCAAGCAGCACGCGAACGATGAAGAAGCTGACTGGGCCGGTGACCAGGGCGGTCGCCGCGGACAACACTCCCCAGGAGATCATGATGCGGGCGATCCAGATCCGCGCGCCCACCTTTTGCAGGATGATGTTGGAAGGGACCTCGAGCAGGCAATAGCCCCAAAAGAACGCGCCGGCGGTCAGGCCGTAGATATGGGCGGTGAGGCCGATATCGCGATTCATCGTCAGCGCCGCGAAGCTGACATTGATGCGGTCGACGTAGCAGAGGATGTAGAGCACGAAGGAATAGGGAATCAGGCGCAGATAGACCTTGCGCAGGGTGATCTGCTCCAGGTTTGCCGCCACGGATGCGTCCATCGGCGCCCTCCCGAAAGGCGTTATTGCGAAAATCGTCGAACGCGACCTGCCGTTGCCTGCGGCGCCGTTCGGCCATGTCAACGAATATCTACTCGCTCGCCTTATGGGCCGAAAGGCGCAGGCGCGCCATGCTTATGGTCAGCACGCCTTGGGCCACCAGGCGTGTAGCGCGAGTATCGAAGCAATTGGGCGCTACCAACACCTGGATCAACGAAGCTGGGTCAACGCGCTGCCGAAAGCATGCTCCCGCCGCAAACGCTTGGTGCGGTGCTTCTGATACGCGGCGATTTCGCGCGCCTACCGGGTCGGTCGTCCGTGGCGAAGCGCCCGATGCGAGATTGTGGTGTGTGAGTGGATGGCACGCTTCGGCGAGAGTGGCAGAGGAAATGCTGCGGGGCGACCCGACCAGCCTCACACTCGGTGCTGCGCACCACGACCTCTTCCGCGTAGCGGGAGAGGCTTGTTACGCCGCGCCCCTCGCCGGCATCGCTCGGCCCTCGCGGATGTCCAGCCGGCGGCCGCCGAAACCGTGCGCGGCGGCGGAGTGGCTGGCCAGCAGCACCGTGCGGCCCAGCGCCAGGCGGCGCAGGCTGTCCAGCACCTCCGCCTCGGTCACGGGGTCCAGATGCGCGGTGGGCTCGTCCAGCAGCAGCAGGGGCGCGTTCTTGAGGAACGCCCGGGCGATCGCCACGCGCTGCGCCTGCCCACCGGACAGGCCGTAGCCGCCTTCGCCGACCGGCGTGTCCAGCCCGTCCGGCAGGGCAGCGGCGAACTCGGCCACGCGGGCGTTGCGGGCGGCCTCGGCCACTTCGTCGTCGGTCGCCTCCGGCCGGGCGAAGCGGATGTTGTCGCGGATGCTGCCGGCGAACAGCACCGGACGCTGGCCGATCCAGGCGGTCAGGCGGGATAGCGCCTGCGGCACCAGGTCGGCGATGTCGGCGCCGTTGATCGTCACCCGGCCGCTATCGGGGCGGACGAAGCCGAGCAGAATCTCGATGCAGGAGGACTTGCCGGCGCCGGACGGACCGGCGAGCACCAGCGTCTCGCCGGCGGGGATGCGGAACGACACGCCGTCCAGGGCGGGGCCGCGCGAGGGGTCCCAGGTCAGTCGCACATTCTCGAACGCCACGGTCACCCCCTGGGCGGCGACGGTGCGCACCTCGCGCGCCGGGACGGGAGGCGGGGCGGGCGGCAGGTCGATCAGCGACTCGGCGGCGCCGGTGGCGTGCAGCCGGTCCTGGTAGGCGGCGGCGAAGGTCCGTAGCGGGGCGAAGAACTCCGGCACCAGCAGCAGGACGAACAGCGCCAGGCCGGGCTGGTCCAGGCGGCTAGCCAGCAGCGCCAGGCCATAGCGGATCGCCAGCACGACCAGGGCGGCGGCGGCGGCCAGGTCCAGCGCGGCGGAGGACAGGAACGCCACGCGCAGCACCCGCATGGTGCGGACGCGCAGTTCGTCGGCAGCGGCGGCCAGCGCTTGCGCTTCGGCTTCGGCGCGGCCGAGCAAGACGATGGTGGCGATGCCGCGAACCCGGTCGAGGAAGCGCGCCTGCAACCGCGCCAGGGCCAGGAACTGGTGGCGCGAGGCGGCTGCGGCGCCGATGCCGGCCACAGCCATGCCGACCGGCACGAGCACGCCGGCCAGCAGCAGCACCAGGGCGGCGAACGGGTCCGCCCAGAGCGCCGTCAGCAGGACCAGGGCCGGGCCGGCGACGGCGAAGCTTGCGGCGGGGATCCAGCTTGCGTAGAGCCCGTGCAGTGCCTCCACCCGGTCCACCACGATGGCGGCCAGGTCGCCGGAGTGGCGGTTGCGCAGCAGCGAGGGGCCGGCGTGCAGCAGCCGCGTCAGTGCGTCGCTGCGCAGCCGGCGGCGGGAGGCGGCGCCGGCGTTGAAGGCGGCGGCCTCGGTGGCATAGGTCAGCCCGGCGCGCAGCAGCGCGGCGACGGCAAAGCCCAGCAGCAGCGGGATCGTGCTGCCCCCCGGTTCAACGCCGGCGGCGAGCCCCGGTGTCGGGTGGCGGGTCAGCGCCTCGGCCAGCAGGAAGGCGATGCACCATGCCTGGCCAACCGCCAGCACGGTGCCGAGCAGCGATAGCAACAGCACGGGACGCGCCGCGCGGCTGCCCGCGCGTTGTTCATTGCGCAACCACGCACGCGCGGCCGCCTTGCCTTGCCCCGGTTCCATGCGGTGCCCGATTAACCCACGGCGGCAGAGATGCACAGGGCCGGCCGGTTAAAACTCGGCAAGCTGCATCCGGGTCCCGCTGATTGGCCGGCCCGCATCTGACGGCAATGGAGTGCGTCGCCCTACGGCTGCTTCGGCACCAGCAGATAGCCGGGCCGGCTGAGATCGCGGCGATGCCAGCGTCCATGCTCCACCGCGTGGAGAAAATCCTGCATGGCCGCGTTGAACGCCGCGGGCTCCTCGAGGTTTATGGTATGGCCGGTCTGCGGCAGCATCAGCAGGCCGCAGCCGGGGATGTTGCGCTTCAGGAACAGCGCCAGATCGAGCGTCGAATCGTCCTCGTCGCCAGCGATCACCAGCACCGGCACCGGAAGCGCGTTCAGCTCCGCCTGGCGCTCGAACAGCGGCACGCGCGGTGCCTGCACGCCGCGCATGGTCATCGCGTGTCCCGGCGTCGAGCCGGCGGCAAACTGGGCCTTGAATTCCGCCCAGCCGCGCGGGTCCTTCTCGCGGTACTGCACCCGGGCAGAACCGGCGCAATAGAGTTCGGCCATCGCCGGCATCCCCTCGCGATCGATGCGCGCCGCGAACGCCATGCAGTCGTCGTGGAACTTCTGCTTCTGCGCCGGATCGGTGGCGGCGCCGCTGCCACACGCCGCAGCGAGCAGCGACAGCGCCCGATCGGGATGCCGGATGCCGAACTCGATCGCGGCGGTGGCGCCCATCGACAACCCGACCACATGCGCCCTGGCGATCGACAGCCCGCGCAGCACGGCGGCGGCATCGTCGGCAGCGCGCGCCTGCGAATAGGCCTCGACCGAGTCCGGCACGTCCGATGGCGGCCAGCCGCGGGCAGCATAAGTGACGCAGCGATAGCGCCGCGCGAAATAACGGAGCTGCGGCTCCCAACTGAGGTGATGGCCGCCGAACTCGTGTACGAACAGAATCGGGTCGCCCTGGCCGCATTCCTCGTAGTAGAGGCGGACCCCGTCGTCGGTGGTCACATGCGGCATGGCGACAGCACTCCATTCACCTGTGCGCTGCGGAGCGCGACCTTGGTTGCCGCATAAAATCCAACCAACGACTAATTTCTCGGGAAGCGGCAATCCGCGTCGAACTGTGCAGGGGCTCCGGCACGGGTGACAATCGCCAGTTTGTCCAATTCGATCCCGTCAAGAATGAACGGACCGAGGCCATGCGGGTTATCGGTCACGATTGGTTGCTCCACATAGTACTCGAACGAGCCGTCCCGCCCACCTGGCGCCGCATCGCGTCGGCTGGGTGCGCTGCCTGGCGGCCATACCGCAGGAGGCGGACCCAGCCCGGCACTCCGTACGATGCTGGTCAGGCTCCAGCGCCCTTGATCGTCGCGGACCACCTTGTCGCGGACGAGGCCGGCGAAACCGCGCACCGCTGGCGCTGCGTAGTCAGCGCTCAGATAGCCGCGATTGACACCCTTTGCCAGCGTGTAGACGTACATGGCCGATGCCGACGCCTCGGTGTAATTGCCGTCGCGCCCGCCCTGATCGACGACCTCCCACCAAAGACCCGACTTCGGGTCCTGATAATGCACCAGGGCGGGGGCAAGCTGGCTCAGCAATTGCACGAGGTACGCGTGCAACGGGTGATCCTGCGGCACCGAGTCGAGCGTATCGACCAATGACATCGCGAACCACCCGATCGACCGCCCCCAGAAAGACGACGATGTGCCGGTCGCATGATTGGCCCAGAATTGCTCGTGGCGTTCGTCCCAGCCGTGATAGTACAGTCCGGTCTTCGGATCGCGGCTGTGCGCCGCGACCGCGCGGTATTGCTGCAGAATGTCGTCAAAGTCGGCTGGCTGATTGAACTCCTTGGCGTAGCGCGCATAGAACGGCTCGGTCATCCACAGTCCGTCCAGCCAGATCTGATTCGGCGCCCAGGCGAAGGTGCCTTCGCTGGTCCTCGGCAGGACTGCCAGGCGCTGGCGCATGTAGTCGGCGGCCTTGCGATACTTCTCGTCGTGGGTTCGGTTGTAGATCTCGATGAGCACCAGGCCGGCGGGCATTGCGTCCAGCCGGAATCCGTTCTGCGGAACCTGCTTGATGCTCCCGTCGGCGGCGACGAACGAGCCGACAATATTTTCACCGTAGTCGCGCAACGCCGTGTTGCCGGTGCGCTCCGCCAGCCGGAGCAGTGACAGCGCGAACAGGTCGTTCGAGTAGTCCAGCGTGGCCTTGGGCTGACCGAATGTCACCGCGTTGCCCAAACGGTCGGTCGCCGATTGCGCCATGTCGGTCGACCATGCGATCGAGGTGCCGCCACAGAACGCGCCCTTCGCCGGTTGGGCAACGGCAGAGGCGGCAATCGCACAAGACCCGGCGGCGAGGAGAGCAAGTCCACCGCGCACGACCAAACGACCGAAGGGTGTTGTCCGGCGATGAGGTTCTG
>JBEKNT010000076.1:0-20213 GCA_049522565.1 Acetobacteraceae bacterium | reverse complement strand
TGGCGATACCGCCCGCCTCGTATTTCCGCCCCACCATGAAGCCGGTGATGTTTTGCAGGAACACAAGCGGAATGCCGCGCTGGCTGCACAGCTCGATGAAATGCGCGCCCTTCAATGAGGATTCCGAAAACAGGATGCCGTTATTGGCGAGGATGCCGACCGGGTAGCCGTATAGATGCGCGAAGCCGCAGACCAGGGTGGTGCCGTACAGCTTCTTGAATTCGTCGAACTCGCTGGCATCCACGATGCGGGCGATCACCTCGCGCACGTCGTACGGAGCGCGCAGATCCGCCGGCACCACGCCGTGCAGCTCGGCCGGATCGTAGCGCGGCGGGGCCGGCGGACGCAGCGCCAGGTGGGGCCGCTTCACGTGGTTCAGCCCGCCGACGATGCGCCGGCACAGCGCCAGGGCGTGGCGGTCGTCATGCGCGTAGTGGTCCACCACGCCGGAGGTGCGCGCGTGCACGTCGGCACCGCCGAGGTCTTCGGCCGTCACCACCTCGCCGGTCGCCGCCAGCACCAGCGGCGGGCCGCCGAGGAAGATCGTGCCCTGCTTGCGCACGATGATGCTCTCGTCGCTCATCGCGGGCACATAGGCGCCGCCGGCGGTGCAGGAGCCCATCACCACGGCGATCTGCGGGATGCCGGCGGCGGACAGGTTCGCCTGGTTGAAGAAGATGCGGCCGAAATGCTCGCGGTCGGGGAAGATCTCGTCCTGCATCGGCAGGAACGCGCCGCCGGAATCCACCAGGTAGATGCAGGGCAACCGGTTGGCGCGGGCGATTTCCTGCGCGCGCAGGTGTTTTTTGACCGTCAGCGGAAAATACGTGCCGCCCTTCACCGTGGCATCGTTCGCCACGATGACACATTCGCGGCCTGCCACGCTGCCGATGCCGGTGACGATGCCGGCGCTGGGGACCTCGCCGCCATAGAGCCCGAACGCGGCGAGCTGCGACAATTCGAGGAACGGCGAGCCGGGATCGATGAGGCATGCCACCCGCTCGCGCGCGAGCAGTTTGCCGCGCCCGCGATGGCGCTGCCGCGCCGTTTCGCCGCCGCCTTGCGCGACCGTGGCGACCTTGTCGCGCAGGTCCTCGACCAGGCCGCGCATTGCCAGGGCGTTGGCGGCGAAGTCAGGCGAGCGCGGGTCGATGTCCGAGCGGAGGATCAAGCGGGGGTCTCCCGCGTGTCAAGGCAGGCAGAATGCTCCCCCTCCCCTGGTGGGAGGGGGCTGGGGGGAGGGGTGCGTCCAGCAGCGGCCGGTGGGCGCACGCTCCCCTCCCCCCAACCCCCTCCCATAAGGGGAGGGGGAGAATATTCCATGCGCACTTTCATGCGGTCTCCGCGAACAGCTCGCGGCCGATCAGCATGCGGCGGATTTCGCTGGTGCCGGCGCCGATCTCGTACAGCTTGGCGTCGCGCAACAGCCGCCCGGTGGGGTAGTCGTTGATATAGCCGTTGCCGCCCAGCGCCTGGATTGCCTCCAGCGCCATCCAGGTGGCCTTTTCCGCCGCGTACAGGATCGCGCCGGCGGCGTCCTTGCGCGTCGGACCGCCGCGGTCGCACGCCTTGGCCACCGCATACACGTATGCCTTGCAGGCATTCATCGTGGTGTACATGTCGGCGAGCTTGCCCTGCATAAGCTGGAACTCGCCGATCGCCTGGCCGAACTGTTTTCTCCCGTGCACATAGGGCACCACCGTGTCCATGCAGGCCTGCATGATGCCGATCGGGCCGGCGGCCAGTACGGCGCGTTCATAGTCCAGCCCGCTCATCAGCACGCGCACGCCGTGATCGATGCGGCCGAGCACGTTTTCCTCCGGCACTTCGCAGTCCTGGAACACCAATTCGCAGGTGTTGGATCCGCGCATGCCCAGCTTGTCCAGCTTCTGCGCGGTGGAGAACCCGGGAAACCCCTTCTCGAGCAAGAACGCGGTGATGCCGCGCGGCCCGGCCTCCGGCGTCGTCTTGGCATAGACCACGAGCACGTCCGCGTCCGGTCCGTTGGTGATCCACATCTTGCTTCCGTTCAGCACGAACCGGTCGCCGCGCTTTTCGGCCCGGGTGCGCATGCCCACCACGTCGGACCCGGCGCCCGGCTCGCTCATCGCCAGGGCGCCGACATGCTCGCCGCCGATCAGCCTTGGGAGGTAGCGGCGTTTCTGCCCCTCGGTGCCGTTGCGGCGGATCTGGTTGACGCAGAGGTTGGAGTGCGCGCCATACGACAGCCCGACCGAGGCGGACGCGCGGGAAATCTCCTCCATCGCGACGACATGCTCCAGGTAGCCCATGCCGGCGCCGCCGTACTCGTCCTCGACGGTGATGCCCAGCACGCCCAGGTCGCCGAATTTTTTCCACAAGTCCATGGGGAACGCGTTGTCGCGGTCGATCGAGGCGGCGCGTGGGGCGATCTCGGCGGCGGCGAAGGCCTCCACCTGGTTGCGCAGCATGTCGGCGGTCTCGCCGAGGTCGAAATCCAGGCCGGGCAGGCGGTTGGGGATCGCGGGCATCGGCAATCCTTCGATATCGAACGATATGGCAGAGAGGATGGCGCATCGGCCGGCGCCCGCCAAGTGGGTTGCAGCGCACTGTCATGACGCGATGCAGCCAGACTTCATTGACAATTTTTGCCAACCAAGAGCAATCTGCACATAAGATCGGAGGTCACATGGCGACAATGAACGTCAGCTTATCGGACGAGTTCGTCAGCTTCGTCGAGCATGAAGTCGCGTCCGGGGACTACGGCACCGCAAGCGAAGTCGTGCGAGACGGCCTACGGCTGCTGCGGCGTGAGAGGGCGGCGCAGGAAGAGAAGCTGATGATCCTCCGTCGCGAAGTGAACATCGGCGTTACCCAGGCGCAGGCGGGCCGCCTGTCGAAACGCTCGGTCACCGATATCGCCGTTGCGCTGGGCGCGGCGGATGAGCGGCCGGCGTAGCCACGTTTGGAAGCGCAACTCACCGAGGTTGCCGACCAGGATATCGTGGACATCCTGCGGGAGACGGCGCGGCGCTTCGGCCCGCTCCAGCGTGCAAAATATGCGGACATCCTTGGCAGAGGGGTCCGCACGGTCGCGGATGATCCTGAGCGTCCCGGCTCCCGCCAACGCGACGATCTTGCGCCCGGGCTACGATCCCTTCATCTCGAGATCGCCGCCCGACGCCGCGGCGCCGCATCGCACGTGCTGTACTATCTCCGCGGCCGTCTCGACGATGGCAGCGAGGGCGTGATCGTCACCCGGGTGCTGTATGACGGCATGGAGCCCCTCCGGCACCTGAGCAGGGACCTGCCGTGATGCGCCGCGCGACGACCCAGGTGGGTTCTTGACCAGCCGGCCCCGGATGCGCATGTTGCCGGCCTTGCGAGGTATCAGGCCATGGCGAAGACCAACACCGTTCAGATCAAGCTTGTCTCCAGCGCCGACACCGGCTTCTTCTATGTCACCAAGAAGAATGCCCGGACCACGACCACCAAGCTGGAGCTGAAGAAGTACGACCCGGTCGTGCGCAAGCACGTCGCGTTCAAGGAAGCCAAGATCAAGTAACCGGGTCCGGGTAGGACGCCATCCCCACCCGATTGCGGCCGCTGCGCTTCGCGTCGTACAGCGCGAGGTCGGCGGCACGCAGCAGCGCCTCCGGGGTCATCGCGGCCCCCATGGTGCAGGCGATGCCGATACTGATGGTGAGCTTGCAGCGTTGGTCGGGGCCTGGCTCGAAGCCCAGCCCCTCGACCGCGGCGCGCAGACGCTCGGCGGCAATTGCGGCGTCGTCGCAGCCGGTCGCCGGCATCACCACCACGAACTCCTCGCCGCCGTAGCGCGCCAGCGAGTCGAACACCCGTGTGTTGTCGCGCAGCGTCGCGGCGATGGCGTGCAGCGCGCGGTCCCCCACGGCGTGGCCGTAGTCGTCGTTCACCGTCTTGAAGTGGTCCACGTCGATCATCAGCAGGGCCAGTTCGCGCGCCTGCGGGCCTTCCATCAGGTTGCGCAGGTGGCGCATCAGGTAACGCTGGTTGTAGAGGCCGGTCAGCGGATCGGTCATCGCCAGCTCCAGCGCGGTGCCGATATCGGCGCGCAGCCGGTCCTGGTAGAACTTGCGGCGGATCTGGTTGCGGGCGCGGGCGCGCAACTCGTTCTCGTCGATCGGCAGCAGCAGCCAGTCATTGGCGCCGAGGTCGAAGCCGCGCAGCAGCCGCTCGCGCTCCTCCGGCTCGGCGACCAGCAGCAGCGGAATGTCGTGGGTGGCATCCGCGGCGCGCAGCGACGAGGCGAGTTTCAGCGGGTCTTCCTCGACAAGCGACAGGCTGAGCACGATCAGGTCGAACGGAATGGCGGCGGAGAGCGTCATCGCCTCGGCCTGTGAGCGGGCCCGGCCGGGGATGATGCCCTCGCGGGCCAGCGCGTCCTGGATCGTCTGGGCGCTGAGGTCCCAGTCGTCCACCACCAGGGCGCGCGCGCCGGCGACCGACGGGATGGCGAGGCGATCGGCGGCGAGGCCGAGGGCGCGGGCGGTCTCGCCGCGGGCGCGCCATTCGTCGAGCAAGCGTTTCAGCCGCACCAGGCTCTTCACCCGGGCCATCAGGGTCTCGTACTCGACCGGCTTGGTCAGGAAATCGTCGGCGCCGGCGTCCAGGCCGCGCAGCCGCTCCCCCGGTTCGCCGAGCGCGGTGACCATGACGATCGGGATGTGCAGGGTGGCGGGGTTGTCCTTCAGGCGCTGGCAGCATTCGAAGCCGTCCATGCCCGGCATCATCACATCCAGCAGGATGAGGTCCGGCTGCCAGTCGATGGCGGTGGTGAGGGCGTCGAAGCCGTTTTTGACGCTGGCCACCTGGTAGTATTCGGCGGACAGCTTCGCCTCGAGCAGACGGGTGTTGGCCGGCACGTCATCGACGATCAGGATGCGGGCGGTCATCGGCGACGGTCTTCCTGGCCTCGTGCGGTTCGCTGGCGGCGGGAACTGGTTATCCCACGAGAACTTAACGCAGCGTTGCGCTGCACGGAAGCGGCAGCGTGCGGCAGTGAATACACGCTGCGGCCGCGGCGGCGCCGGGCGTGACGAAGCGGCTTCCGCAAGCCATGCCGGTTTGATAAAATATTCAAGACCATCAGTATTCTTCTAGAACAGTGTGATGGAAT
Source organism: Acetobacteraceae bacterium (assembly GCA_049522565.1). Classification (GTDB taxonomy): domain Bacteria; phylum Pseudomonadota; class Alphaproteobacteria; order Acetobacterales; family Acetobacteraceae; genus JASHVB01. The sequence goes on along the minus strand of JBEKNT010000076.1, from coordinate 15,076 downwards.
CATGACAGAACAGGATGGAGCATCAGGTGGCTATGAAGTATTTCTGTTGCGTGACAGACCGCAGCGCGTAGCACGACCTGGCATGTTCTTTCGTCGCTGGATTGCCAACCCATTGCAGATGGGTTCCATCGTGCCTTCGTCCGCTGCGCTGTGCCGCCGTATTGTGCGGCACACAAGACGCGCGCCGGACGAGGCGGTGCTGGAGCTGGGTGCCGGCACCGGGGTGATTTCCCGCGCCTTGCTCGCCGGCGGTGTTCCGGCCGGGCGGCTGATCGTGGTGGAGATCGTCCCCGAAATGGCGGCGCACCTGCGCCAGGCGCTGCCGGGCGCCCTGGTGATCGAAGGCGACGCGCGATCGCTGCCGCATCTCGTGCCGGCCGAGTGGCACGGGCGGATCGGCACGGTGGTGTGCGGCATCCCGCTGGTGCTGTTGCCGGTGCCGGAGCAATGGCGCTTCATCGACGCCATCGAGTCGGTGGCGCCCGGCCGCGGCTTCCTGCACTTCAGCTACTGCGTCACCTCGCCGCTGCCAGCGCGCCGGCACGGGCTGACGGCACGACGGGAGGCCTGGACGCCGCTGAATTTTCCTCCCGCCAGCGTCTGGCGTTACACACCGGTCTGAGGCGGAGAACCATCCGCCGCAGGTGGATGGGCCATGCTGGACCGGTTGGCGCCTTTCGGCTTCGTGCTGCTGTGGAGCTCGTCGTTCATCGCCGCCCGGGTCGGGCTGCGGCACCTGACGCCGTTGCTGTTCGTCGCGGTCCGCATGTGCGTCTGCGCGGCGGTGCTGGTGGCCGTCATGCTGGTGCTGCGGCGGCCATGGGGCGTGCTGCGCCGGGTGTGGCTGCACTGCGCAATCGCGGGCGTGCTGATGAACGCGGTGCTGCTGTGCGTGGCGCATGTGGCGATGACCCGCGTGCCGGCAGCGCCGATTGCGCTGATCCAGACGCTGAATCCGCTGCTGACGGCGGTGCTGGCCTGGCCGGTGTTGGGCGAGACGCTGCGGCCGGTGCAATGGCTGGGGTTGCTGTTGGGCGCCTCCGGCGTGGTGCTGATCGTCGGAATGGCGGCGCTGCACAGCCGGGTGGAGCTGAACCTGCTGCTGCTGAACGTGCTGGGGGTGTTCGCGCTGTGCGGCGGCACGCTGTATTTCGGCCGGTTCTGTCGCGGCGTGCCGCTGCTGGAGGGCACCACGGTGCAGTTCCTCGCCGCCGCGGTGGCGTGCCTGGCGGCGATGGCGGTGTTCGAGGCGCCGCGAGCGGACTGGACGACAGGCGCGGTTGCCGCGGTGGCGTGGAACGCGGCGTTCGTGTCGCTGGGCGGGATGGTGCTGTATTTCGTCATGCTGCGGCGGGGCACCGCGGCGCGGGCGACGGCGAACTTCTACCTGATGCCCGGCACGGCGGCGCTGATGGCCTGGGCGCTGCTGGGCGAGGCGCTGGCGCCGCTGGCGGTGGTGGGGCTGGCAGTGTCTTCGGTGGGGTGCTCGCTGATCGGCACCAGGCGGTGGAGCAGCGCGCGGCGTTAGTAAGATATTTACCCTTTCATGTTAGTTATTCTTACGTCGCGGTGACGTCGCTCACCGCCCGGCTCCACCGATCGCACTGGGAGTATCTCGACATGGCGCGCCAAGCCTTGGCCGGCAGTGACCGGCAACCGGTGCCGGGCGCGCGATCCGTCGGCCCGGCCGACCCCGCCGAGCATCTGGAGGTCAGCGTCGTTCTCCGCCACAGCGCGACCGATATCCTGCGCGAGAAGCTGCGCAAGCTGGCCGGCGGCGACCGTTCGGGGGGGCATTTCGCGCGGGAGGAGTTCGCCCGCCGGTTCGGTGCCCGCCGGGAGGACATCGACGCCGTCAGGGCGTTTGCCGCCGCGCACGGCTTGGCGGTGGTGGCGGCGAACGCGGCCCGCCGCACCGTCGTGCTGTCCGGCACGGTGGCCGCGTGCAACGACACCTTCGGCGTGGAGCTACAGCGGTTCGAGCACCCGGCCGGCGCGTACCGTGGCCGGACCGGCCCGGTGCACCTACCCGACACGCTGGCGGACGTGGTCGAGGCCGTGCTGGGCCTGGACAACCGGCCCGTCGCGCGGCCGCATGTCCGCCGCCGGCTGCCGCATGGCGACGCGTCGCCGCAGGACACCACCGGGGCGATGGCATCGTTCAGCCCGACGGTTCTCGCCGCGCTGTACGGATTTCCGCCCAGCGACGGGCGGGGCGAATGCGTGGCCATCATCGAGCTGGGCGGCGGCTACCAGGCCGCCGATCTACAGGCGTATTTCGCCGGGCTTGGCGTCAGCCCGTGGCCCGATGTCACCACCGTTTCGGTGGACCACGGCCTGAACCTGCCCAGCGGCGACCCGAGCGGACCGGACGGCGAGGTGATGCTCGACATCGAGGTGGTGGGGGCGATCGCCCCGGCGGCGCGCCTGGCCGTGTATTTCGCGCCGAACACCGATGCCGGCTTCCTCGACGCGATCACCACCGCTGTGCATGACACGGTCAACCGGCCGTCCGTCATTTCGATCAGTTGGGGCGGGCCCGAGTCGTCCTGGACGACGCAGGCGATGACCGCGCTGGACACGGCGCTACAGGCGGCCGCGGCGATGGGCATCACCGTCTGTGTTGCCGCGGGCGACAACGGCTCCGGCGACGGCACGACCGACGGGGCGGATCATGTGGACTTCCCGGCCTCCAGCCCGCACGTGCTGGCCTGCGGCGGGACCAGCCTGACGGCCGCCAACCTGGCGATTGCCGGCGAAGTGGGGTGGAACGACGGCGCCACCGGGGGCGCCGGCGGCGGCGGGGTGAGTTGCTGCTTCGCCCTGCCGGTGTGGCAGGCGGGGTTGACCGTGGTCAAGCGCGGCCAGACCGGTCCGCTGACGATGCGCGGCGTGCCGGACGTGAGCGGCAATGCCGACCCGGAGACCGGCTACAACGTGCGGATCGACGGCATCGACACGGTGCTGGGCGGCACCAGCGCCGTTGCACCGCTCTGGGCGGGGCTGATCGCGCGCATCAACGCCGCGAAAGGCGGCGCCGTCGGGTTCATCAACCCGTCGCTCTACCGCGCGGCGACCGCGATGCGCGATATCACCCAGGGGGGCAACGGCGACTATGCGGCCGCCATCGGCTGGGATGCGTGCACCGGCCTCGGCAGCCCGAACGGCGCGGCGACCGCGGCGGTGCTGGAAGCAGCCGCGGCGGACTGACGGTTCGCCGGGGAACAGTCGAATCGACGGATGGCGTGCGCATGCGGTCTGCCCGTCATGCCGACGAAGATCGGCATCCGCGACTTATCCATGCGCGCAAATGCAGGCCGCGGATCGTGGGCGGAGCCTGCCCTCGGGCGCTTGACCCGGCGGCCGACGATGACGGAGTGGGCACGGCCGTACTACAACCGTCGCGGCGATTCCCCCACGACGTTAGCCTGTGGCCCGGGCCGCATCGCCTTGGCTGAAAACGGCCCCGGCTGCACCATCGGTGCGGTCGGCCGGAGGCTGTTTTCATGGTAGCGTCAGCGTCGGCGCGGCAGGTTCGGTCGCTTCGTGTATCGAACCTGCCGCAGCCAGTGCGCCGCGCCGCGGTCAGCGCACGGCGAACTGCGTCTTGCCGAACATCACCTCGCGCTCGGCGTCGGTCATCGAGCCGCGGCGCTGTTTGTCCGCCAGCACGGCGACGCCACGCTGCACCGCCGGCCGCGCGGCGATGGCGTCGTGCCAACGCTTCACGTTCGGGTAGATCGCCAGGTCGATGTTGCGGCGCTCGGGGTTGCGGATCCAGGGGAAGGTGATGATGTCCGCCATGCTGTACTCGTCGCCGGCGAGCCAGGTGACCTCGGCCAGGCGCTTGTCGAGCACGCGGTGCAGGCGCGCCACTTCATTGGTGTAGCGGTCGATGGCGTAGGGAATCTTGTCCACCGCATAGTTGGCGAAATGGTTGTACTGGCCGAACATCGGGCCGACGCCACCCATCTGGAACATCATCCATTCCAGGCACTTGTAGCGGCCGACCGGGTCCTTGGGGATCAGCTTGCCGCCGGTCTTCTCCGACAGGTAGATCATGATCGCGGCGGACTCGAACAGCGTCAGCTTCTGGCCGCCGGGACCATCGGGATCGACGATCGCCGGGATGCGGTGGTTCGGGGTGATCGCCAGGAATTCCGGCTTGAACTGGTCGCCTTTGCCGATGTTGATCGGGATGACCTTGTAGGGGAGTTCCAGCTCCTCCAGCGCGATGTGCACCTTGTGGCCGTTCGGGGTGGGCCAGCTCCAGACTTCGATCATGGGGTTCCTCCTTGGATTGGTGAGTTGGTTACGACCGGCCCCATTGCCGGTTCAGCATGCCGCGCCATTGCGCCGCGTCACGCCCTGGACGGATGCGCGGCACGCAGCCGGACCAACGGCCAGCGCGACAACCCGGCGTCGAGCAATGCACCCCTGACGGCATCCTTGAAGCGGCCGACCCGTTCCAGCGTCTTGTCCGACGGCCGGAGATCGTCCTCTACCAGGAACCGCACGTAGACTGCCGGATCGCAATGCCAGTCCGCGCCCACATCGTAGCCTTTCACGTCCTCCGGCCACGGCATCGCATCGACGATCCGCCGGATCGTCGCGTCCTCCTGCTCCCGTATGCGCCGATCCAACATGGGTCGCCCGCCGCGGTTCGACCGGCACGCCACCCTATATGGGGATCACGCATTCCCCGCCAGGTGGTCGATCGCCGCCTGCGCGCCGCCCGGCTTGTGCGGAATGCCCGCAACGCGCAGCCCCATCTCCACCCCGCCCAGCGTGCCGATCAGTTGCAAATCACCGAAATCGCCGAGATGGCCGATGCGGAATACGCGATCCTTCAGGATGCCCAGGCCGTTGCCCAGGCTCATGTTGTATTTCTCCAGGATCGTGGCGCGCAGCGCATCGGCGCTGTGGCCCTCCGGCACGCGCACCGCGGTCAGCGACGCGGAGTAATGGCGCGGCTCGGCGCACTGCACCTCCAGCCCCCAGGCCCGCACCGCACGGCGCGTCGCTTCGGCGTGACGGTCGTGGCGGGCGAACACGTTGGCCAGGCCTTCCTCGCGCAACAGCTTCACCGCTTCGCTCAAGCCGAACAGCAGGTTGGTGCCGGGGGTATAGGGGAAATAGCCGGTCTTGTTCGCCTCCAGCATCGGCCGCCAGTCCCAGTAGCTGCGCGGCAGTTTCGCGCCCTCCGCCGCCTTCAGCGCCTTGTCGCTGACCGCATTGAACGACAATCCCGGAGGCAGCATCAGCCCCTTTTGCGAGCCGGCCACCGTCACGTCGACCCCCCACTCATCGTGCCGGTAGTCCATCGAGGCGAGCGACGAAATCGTGTCCACCAGCAGCAGCGCCGGATGCTTCGCCGCATCCATCGCCGCGCGCACCTCGTCGATGCGGCTGGTGCACCCGGTGGACGTCTCGTTGTGCACGACGCACACCGCCTTGATGCGATGCGCGCGATCGTCGGCCAGCGCGGCGCCAAGCGCGGCCACGTCGGCGCCGCGCCGCCAGTCGGTGTCGATGAACACCGGATTGAGTTGCAGCCGCTCCGCCATCTCCTTCCACAACGTGGCGAACCAGCCGGTGCGGCACATCAGCACCGTGTCACCCGGCGACAGCGTGTTGACCAGCGCGGCTTCCCAGGCGCCAGTGCCGGAGGCCGGATAGATGATCACCGGGGCACTGGTCCGGAAGATCGCCTTGAGGTTCTCCAGCAGCTCGCGTCCCATGCGGCCGAATTCCGGACCGCGATGGTCGATGGTGGGATTGTCGATCGCGCGCAGCACCCGGTCCGGTACGTTGGTCGGGCCGGGAATCTGCAAGAAATGCCGGCCGGCATGACGGGACTGACTCATGTGGGTCGCTCCTGGTGCAGAGGCGGGAGATTGCCGCTGTTGGCCCGGATTGCCAAACCGCGCCTGACCGGTGGTTGCGAACGCGGAGCGCCGGGCGGCATGCGCTGCGCGGTTCCGCCCGGTGCTCTGGGTTCACAACGCGAGAAAGCACCGGAGGTTCATCGCGCCGGCGGCAGCGGCCCACGCTAGAGCATTTCCACCGTGACTGGAATCGTCGAGGCACCCCCCCGTCATTGCGAGCAGCGGAGCGACGACGCAATCCCCCGCCTGGGGAGCCGCCCGCTCGTCACGCGGGGGATTGCTTCGTCACTTCGCGCCTCGCAATGACGGGGGACCAGCGTTTCCAGCCAGGCTGAACATGCTCTAGCCGAGCAGCTTGTGCAGTTGAGCGCCGAGCGCCCTGGGCGACACCGGCTTGACAACGAAGCCACTGATCTGCAACCGCAGGGCATCGCGCACCGTCGTCTCCTCGGCATTTCCGGTCAGGATCACCACGGGCGTCTCACGCATCCGGCGCTCGGGGTGCGTGCGCAACTGCGCGACAAATTGCAAGCCGCCCATGCGCGGCATGGTAATGTCGCACAACACCACGTCGGGTTTGAACTCGTCGGTCCGCACCAGGGCGACGTCGCCGTCATCGGCCTCGGCAATGACGAAGCGATCGATCGCGCGCAGCACCAGCCTGATCGTGCTGCGGATGAACCGATCGTCATCGACGATCAGGATCTTGCGGCCCTCCAGATTGCTCATGCGAACGGCTCCGCGTGCGTTCGGCACGCAACATGCCGGGCACGAATTGAGAACCGGTTAACCCGCCTGCCGGCCAACCGGCATTGCACGCAATGCCATCGTCATGGCCAGGCTTGAACCGGCCATCGGTTCCCGCACCCGTGCCGCGCGACCGATGGTCGGGTCAAGCCCGGCCATGACGGTTGCCACGGCCCCCTGCGAACCCGCCGAGAGGCAAGCGTCAGACCGGCTGGCATGACCCATGTCGGCGGCTGATGTCACATCCCCCGGAACACCGGGCGCCGCTTCTCCATGAATGCGCGGCGGCCCTCGATGAAGTCCTGGCTTTCGAAGCACGCCTTTACCAGCCGATCGCTCAACCCGAGATCGCCGTCGGCGCCCTTCACCAGCTCGCCCACCGTGCGCTTCAGCGCACCGATGGTCATCGGCGCGTTGTCGGCGATCGTCGCGCAATAGTCGCGAACGTAGGTTTCCAATTCCGCCACCGGCAGCACGCGATTCACCAGGCCCATCACCTGCGCCTCGGCCGCGGTGAAATGCCGCGCGGTGAAGAAGATTTCCTTGGTGTAGGACGGCCCCACCAGGTCCATCAGCTTCTTCACCCCCTTGTGCCCGTAACCAAGACCAAGCCGCACCGCGGGGATACCGAATTTCGCACTGGCAGCGGCGATCCGCAGGTCGCAGCACACGGCGATGGCAACGCCGCCGCCGATGCAATACCCATGAATCATCGCAATCGTCGGCTTCGAACATTCATACAGCCGACTGCTCGCGTCCTCGAGTGCATGCTCATATTGCGCATTGCTCTCCGGCGACGACCGGGTCTTCTCGAATTGCGAGATGTCGGCGCCGGCGACGAAGGCCGCCTCCCCTGCCCCGTGCAGCACGATCACCCGCACCGCCGGGTCGTTCTCGAAGCGGTCGAGGATGGTCGGGATCGCCTGCCACATTTCCAGCGACACGGCGTTGCGCCGCGCCGGGTTGTTGAAGGTCATCCAGCCGATCGGGCCCTCGATGCGGGCCAGCATCTTCTCGGTGGGCAAGCTGATCGCGGGGGCATCGTTCATAGGGCGGTTCCTTCCGGACTTGGAATACGCGCGATGCTGCGCGGATCGATCTCCAGCCAGACGCTCTCGTCGGCGGCATACACTTCCCCGGGCGCGGCGATGACGCGCAGCCGCAGGTCGGCGTCCGCCGGACGCACGACGTATTCCCAATACTCGCCAAGATAGGCCCGTTCGGCGATCCGGCCCTGCACCCACCAGCCGCTATTTCCCCCCGCCGGCGCGGCGCGATGGATGACGATGTTCTGCGGCCGCACCGCAAAACTCGCATCGCGAGTCAGGCTGCCGGCATCCGGCGCCAGATCCGCGCGCACGGTGAACCCCGGAAAAGCGATGCTGCCGCCGTCCAGCCTGCCGTCGAGAAAATTCGTGCGCCCGATAAACCCCGCAACGAACCGGGTCTTCGGCCGGGTGTACATCGACACCGGATCGTCCACCTGTTCGATCCGTCCGTGGTTCATCACCACGATGCGGTCGGAGGTCACCATCGCCTCCGCCTGGTCATGTGTCACATAGACCGTGGTGATACGGAAGGCGTCGTGCAGGCGGCGGATTTCGCTGCGCATCTCCTCGCGCAAATTGGCGTCGAGATTGGACAGCGGCTCGTCGAGCAATAACACCTCGGGTTCGATGACGATGGCGCGCGCCAGTGCCACGCGCTGCTGCTGGCCGCCGGACAACTCCGCCGGATAGCGGTCCTTCAGATGCTTCAGCCGCACCACGTCGAGCATGCGGTCCAGCCGCTCGTTCGTCTCCGCCGCGCCCAGCTTGCGCAGCTTCAATCCGAACGCGACGTTCTGCCCCACCGTCATGTTCGGCCAGATCGCGTAGCTTTGGAAGATCATCGACATGCCGCGCTTTTCCGGCGGCACCACCTGGCTGGGCGACGACAGCAGCGCACCGTTCATTTCGATGCGCCCGGCGGTCGGCTTGATGAAGCCGGCGATCATGCGCAGCGTCGTCGTCTTGCCGCAGCCCGACGGCCCGAGCAATGATACGAATTCGCCAGGCTGTAGCGCCAGCGTGACGTTCTGCACCGCCGGTGTCGCGCCGAAACTCTTGCCCAGGTCAATCAACGAAAGCTTGGTCATCCACGTTCCCGTCGCAGCATGAAGTCCCGCCCCAGCAGGCTGGTGGCGAGCCCGACGATCACCAGGGTCGATGCCAGCAGCATGAAGCCGAGCGCGGCCAGGGTTTCGAAATTCCCCTCCTCGCTCATATCCATCAGCATCACTGACATGGTCCGTGTATTCGGTCCATACAGGAACATCGCGGTGGACAGCTCGCGCGTGGCCGGAATGAACACCAGCAGCCAGGCGCCGATCAGGCTGCGCTGCATCAGCGGCACCAGCACGCGGCGGATGGCGAGCAAGCGGCCGCCGCCGAGGATGCGCACCGCGTCCTCCATCTCCGGGTTGATGCTGCGGATCGCGGCGTGGGCGTTGGCGTAGCCGATCGGCAGGAAGCGCGTGGCGAAGGCCAGGATGAGGATCGTTGCGGTGCCATACAGCGCCAGCGGCGGCGGCGCATAGGCGGCGTAGAAGGCGATCGCCAGCACGATGCCCGGCACGACAAACGGCGCCATGGCGACGAAGCTCAACACGCCGGCGGCGGGCAGCAGGCGGCGGCTGACGATATAGGCGATCGACAGGGCGAGCGTCATGGCGATGCAAGCCGCTGCCGCCGCGTAGGTGAAGCTGTTGATCACGGACTGCCGCGCCGTCTCATGCTCGAACAGCAGGTAGGTGAAGTTGTGCAGGGTCAGGTTGCTGAGGCTGAGCCCCCTGCCCCAGGCTTTCGACAGCGCCGCCTGCGCCAGCACGAAGTATGGCAGCACGACCGACAGCGACAGCACGAACAGCGCGTAGCCGAGCATGACCCAGCGCCACAGGCCGAGTTCGATGGTGCGGCGGTCGCCGCCCTTGCCGGTAAGGGCAATGAAACCGCGGCGGCGGATGATCAGCCGCTGCACGCCGAACAGCGCCACGGTGATCAGCAGCAGCGGCACGGCGTAGGCGGCGGCGACCTCGGCGCGGATCGGCTGGCCGAAGAACTGGAGCAATTGGGTGGTGACGACGTTGAACCGTGCCGGGATGGCGATCAGCGCCGGCGTGCCGAACAACGCAATCGCTTCCAGGAAGGTGACGATGGCACCGGCCAGGATCGCGGGCATGACCATCGGCAGGGTGATGCGGAACGTGGTGCGCAGCGTGCCGGCGCCCAGGATGTTGGCGGCGTCCTCCATTTCCGACGACACCACATCCAGCGCCGCTGACGTGAAGATAAAAATGTAGGGGAAGGAGTAGATCGCGATATTGAACACCAGACCGGCGAAGGAATAGATGTTGAACAGGCCATGGTCCGCGCCGGTCAGCGCCATCCACACGCGGTTGAGCCAGCCGGAGTTGGGACCCGCCAGCAGGATCCAGGCGATCGAGCCGAGATAGGGCGGCGTGACGAACGCGCCCAGCACCAGCAGCCGCACCGCGCCCTTCGCCGGCATGTCGGTGCGCGCCACCGCCCAGGCGAGCGGCACGGCGAAGATCAGGCACAGCACCGTCACCCAGAAGCCGAGCGCCAGCGAGTTCCACATCGCGACGAGGTAGCGTTCCCGGCCATAGGCGGCGGCGTAGTTTGCCAGGGTGAAGGCGCCGGTGTCGGCGTCCTGGAGGCTGAGCTGCACCAGGCGGAATAGCGGGTTCACCACCAGGAACAGCAGCGCCACCGCGAGGGCGATCCATAGCAGCAGCAGCGGCTCGAACGTGCGCCGGCGCGTTGTGGCGATGGTCGGAGCGTCGGTGAGTTGGGCCTGGCTCATGGTCAATATCTACCTCTCCCGCCGCAGGCGGGAGAGGTTTTCGGTCACGAAAACGTGTCTCGCCATTGCTCGATCACCTCCGGCACGCCCTTGGCGATTTCCTCGGTCGTCAGGCGCAGCAGCTTCACCTCCGACAGCGGTTTGGCGCCCGGCTTGGGCGGCACGTCGTCGCGCACCGGGGTCTGGAAATTGTCAGCCATGACCTGGGCGCATTCGCGGCTCAGCAGCCAGTTCATGAACAGCCGCGCGGCGTTGGGATGCGGCGCGTTGGCCAGCACACCGGACGGACCGATGCACAGCACCGAACCGTCGGTCGGATAGACGACGCCCATCGGATTACCCTTGGACGCCGTCAACAGCGCGGTCGCCAGCGGCCCCAACCCGGTGACGCACTCGCCGGCATTGAGCAAGGTGATGGGGTCGTTGCCGGAACGGCCGATGCGGGGATTGTTCTTGGCCAGCTTGTCGAAATAGTCCCAGCCGTAGAGCTTGCGCATCTGCACGGTCCACACGCCGACATAGCCGGAAAACGCCGGATGGCCGAACGCGACCCGGCCTTTCCATTTCGGATCCAGCAGGTCGGGCCAGTTCTTCGGCGTCTCCTCCGGCTTCACGTGCTGGGTGTTGGCAATGATCACCATGAGGGTGGAATGGTTCGGATACCAGTAGCCGTCCTGCCCCAGCCCCTGGAACGCCGGCGCCAGCGCGGCGGCGTTGTCCGGCGTGTAGTTGGCCAGCGCCTTGCGTTTCATCAGCGCCGGCATGTGCGCGATATCGGTGGTGCTGAACACGTCGCATTGCGGCGCGTCGTTCTTCAGGTCCTGCAACAGGCGCTCGTACGCGACCTGGCCGGTGGTACGGATCACCGCGACTTTCACCCCGGGATATTGCGCGGTGAACGCCTTGCCCATGACTTCGGCGGTCTCGCCGTCCACCTGGGCGATGTACCAGGTCAGCGTGGCTTCCTTGCGCGCCGCTGCCTCCAGCGCCGCAATGTCGGCGCGCGCGGCACGTGGCAGCACGGCACTGGCGCCGAGCGCGGCCAGGCCGGTGGCAAGCCGGCGTCGTGATATGGTCTGGGACATGTCGCCTCCTGGCGCGACGTTAAGCAGAGCAGTGGCGCGCTGACCAGAGGCGGTCGGCGCAACTCAGCTGCCGAAGGTATCCCGCCATTGCTCAATCACCTCGGGGACGCCCTTGCGGATCTCCTCCACCGTTAGCGGAATGACTTTCTGGCTGGCCAGCGGCGGCTGGCCCGGCCGCGGCGGCACGCCGGCGCGCAGCGGCTCGGTGCCGTCGCGCGCGACCAGCCGCGAATAGCTGTCGCTCAGCAGCCAGTCCAGGAAGAGTTTCGCCGCGTTCGGATGCGGCGCGTGCGCCGGGATGGCCGACGGCCCGACGCACAGCACCAGACCGTCGGTCGGGTGGTTGATGCCGATCGGATTGCCCTTGTCCTGGGCGGGGTAGGCACCGCCGGCCGCACCCACGCCCACCACGCATTCGCCGGCATTGAGCAAGGTGATCGGGTCGGCTGCGGAACGGCCGATGCGTGGGTTGTTGGCGGCGAGTTTCTCGAAAAATTCCCAGCCGTACAGCTTCTTCAGCGACAGCGCCCAGACGCCGGTGCAGCCGCTGAACGCGGGATGCCCGGTCGCCACCCGGCCCTTCCATTGCGGAAGCAGCAGGTCGGTCCATGCCTTGGGCGATGCTTCCGCTGTCACCTTCTGGTTGTTGTAGATCAGGAAATACCGGCCGGCATTGGTGACGTAGTAATAGCCGTCATCGGAGACGCGCTTGAACGCCGGCATCAGTCCGGCGGCGTTGTCCGGCGTGAAGGGCGTCAGCTCCTGCCGCTCCTTCAGGATCGGCATGTGGGCGATGTCGGTGGCGCTGAAGACGTCGCATTGCGGCGTGTGGTTCTTGATGTCCATCAACAGGCGCTGGAAGGCGACCTGACCGGTGGTGCGGATCACCGAGACGCTGATGCCGGGGTGCTCTTTGGAGAAGGCGCGGCCCAGCGCCTCGGAGGTTTCCGCATCCGCCTGCGCCATATACCAGGTCACCGAGCCTTCGCTGCGCGCCGCTGCTTCCACGCCGGCGGAATCGGCGATCCCGCCGCGCGGCCGCAGGACGACGGCGCCTAGCGTCGCCAGCCCGGACGCCGCCGCGCGACGCGTTATGAATTCCGCCATCCCTGCTCTCCCCCGCGTCGTTCAGCTTCCGAACGTATCCCGCCATTGCTCGATGACTTCGGGAACGCCCTTGGCGATTTCGTCCACCGACAGGGCCATCACCGCCACCTGGTCGAGCGGCTGCTGTCCGGAGGTCAATGTCAGGCCCGGATGCACAGGGTCGCCATGGTTGGCGACCGACAGCTTCGCGAAATCGTCGCTCATCAGCCATTCCATGAACAGCCGTGCGGCGTTGGGATGCGGCGCTCTCGCCATCACCGCCGAGGGACCGACGCATAACGTTGCGCCATCGATGGGGTAGACCGGGGCGATCGGATTGCCCTTGTCCACCTGCTGGAACGCCGTGTTCGCCGGCGCCGGCCCGACCAGGCACTCGCCGGCATTGATCAGGGTGACAGGATCGTTGCCGGAGCGGCCGATGCGCGGATTGTTCTTCGCGAGTTTTTCGAAGAACTCCCAGCCGTATTGCTTACGCAACGCCAGCGCCCAGATGCCGGTGCAGCCGGAAAACGCCGGATGCCCGGTGGCCACACGGCCTTTCCATTTCGGATCCAGCAGGTCGGGCCAGTTCCTTGGCGCCTCGGCCGCCGTCACCTTCTGCGCGTGGTGCACCAGCAGATGGGTGTTGGAGGCGGCGGGGTACCAGTAGCCAGGGTCCTCCACGGGATGGAACGCCGGCAGCAGCGTGGCCGCGCCGGCGGGCGTGTAGTTGGCGAGCTGGTTGCGCTTTTTCAATTCCGGATATTGCGCGATGTCGGTGCCGCTGAACACGTCGCATTGCGGTGCGTTGTTCTTCAGTTCCTGCATCAGCCGTTCATAGGCAACCTGGCCGGTGGTGCGGATCGCGGCGACTGTCACGCCGGGATATTTCGCGGTAAAGGCGCGGCCCATCGCTTCGGCCGTTTCGGTGTCCACCTGGGCGATGTACCAGGTCACGCTGGCTTCCTTGCGCGCGGCTTCCTCCAGGGCAGCGATGTCGGCGCGGGCAAGGCGCGGCAAGGCCGCCGCGATCCCCGCTGCGCCGAAGCCGGTCATGATGTGGCGTCGGGTGATGGTCATGGTTTGGCTCCTGCTATCCACGTCATGGCGGGCAGAGGCCCGCCATCCACGACTTTCCTGCGTGGGATGCGGCATAGTCGTGGATGGCGGGCCTTCGCCCGCCATGACGAGAGGCGATCCGCCAGTGCCGCCCGCCATTCGCTCAATTCCCAAACGTATCGCGCCATTGCTCGATCACCTCGGGGATGCCCTTGGCGATCTCCGCGGTGCTCAGCGCCATCGACTTGAACGCGCCGATTGGCCTGGCGCCTTTGATCGGCGGCGCATCGGCGCGCACCGGCTCCAGGTGCCATTCGGCGCAGGCCTGCGCGTAGTCGGAACTGAACAGCCATTCGAGATACAGCCGCGCGGCATTCGGATGCGGCGCCGTCGCCAGTACCGCCGACGGACCGACGGTGATCACCGTGGCATCCTCGGGATAGATGAAGCCGACCGGATTGCCCTTGTCGACGTTCTGCATCGCCGTGCTGAGCGGCCCGGTGCCGACCAGGCACTCGCCGGCGTTCACCAGGGTCAGCGGATCGTTGCCGGAACGACCGATCCGTGGGTTGTTCTTCGCCAGTTGCTCGAAGAACGCCCAGCCGTGCAGTTTGCGCATCGCCAGCACCCACTGGCCGAAAAAACCGCTGAATGCCGGATGCGCCAGGCCGATGCGGCCCTGCCATTTCGCATCCAGCAGGTCGGTGCAGGTGCGCGGCACGTCCTCGGGTTTGACATGCGTGGTGGAATACACCAGCCCCTGGAACGACGCCGTCGTCGGATAATAATAGCCAGGTTCACCAAGCCCCTGGAACGGCGCCGCCAGCGCGCTGGCATTTTCCGCCGCGTAGTGTGCCAAGGCGTTGCGCTGCTTCAGCTCCGGCATGTGTGCGATGTCGGTGGTGCTGAACACGTCGCATTGCGGCGCGCCGTTCTTCAGTTCCTGCATGATGCGCTGATACGCCACCTGGCCGGTGGTGCGGATCACCGCTACCGTTACGCCGGGATAACGCTGGGTGAACCGCCGGCCCATCGCCTCGGCCGCCTCGCCGCTCATTTGCGCAACGTACCAGGTCAGCGTGGCTTCCTTGCGCGCCGCATCCGCCAACGCATCGAGATCGGCGCGCGCCGCGCGCGGCAGGAGGCTGGCGGCCGCCGTCGCGCCGATGCCGGCCGCGATTGCACGCCGCGTCACGCCGATCGCCATCCATTTCCCCCACTGTCACGTTGCCGCAACTCTTACGTCGCGACGGTGCGGTTTGGCCAGTGCCGCCCATTGCACAGGGACGCACTCTGGGCTGTCATTGCCAGAAGCGCAGCGACACTGCGATCGCGCCGCCTGCTGTC
>JBEKNT010000075.1:0-21053 GCA_049522565.1 Acetobacteraceae bacterium | reverse complement strand
GGTGCCCATGCGCGCCGTCCCCATCAGGTGCCAGCCGCCGTCGGCAAGCGGCGCCTCGGAACCCACATCGCGCGCCCCCGCGGCGCGCAGGATCTCGCTGGCCCGCCCCACCGCGTGATCGAGCATGCGGCGGCTGTTCTCGCTCAACGTATAGTCGATCTTCGGTGCCGGAATGCCGCTGCTGTCCTTCAGTACCGGATCGAGCGTGACCGTGTTGTGTTCCTCCGGCAGATCCTCGCAGATGGCCACCATGCCGGTGCGGCGACAGAACAATTCGCGGTAGGCGCGATGGTGGTCCCCACCCCAGGGCAGACGGCCCGTCGCCATGCCGTGCACCGCGGCCATCACGGCGCCCTGCCCGCGGGAGAACTCAAACGTATAACCGCGCACGAACCCCCGCGACCGGTCCGTTTCATAGAACTCCTGGCTCCAGATGCAGTTTCCTGGGCCCCGATAGCCGTCGAGCGGTTCGTCGAAATACCCGAAAATCCGCGCATAGGGATGGAACATCAGGTTCTTGCCCACCAGCCCGCTGGAATTGGCCAGGCCACTGGGAAACCGCGACGACACCGAATTCAACAGGATGCGTGGCGTGCCGATGCCGTTGCAGGCCAGCACCACCACCTCGGCCGCCTGGAAGTGCTCGACACCCGCCCCATCGTAATACACGACACCGGATGCCATGCCTTGTTGGTTAACCGTGATTTCCCGCACCCGGCAGCGGGTACGAAGTTCGACGCCGGCACGGATCGCGGCGGGCCAGTAGGTAATATCGGTGCTGGCCTTCGCTCCCTGCGCGCAACCGGCAGTGCAATGGGCGAGGTTGATGCACTTCGCTCGCCCTTCATAATCCACCGAGGCCACCGCGCTATCCGACGGCCACCAGTGCCAGCCGAGTTCGTTGAGCCCTCGCGCCAACGTCGTCCCGGATTTGCCTAAAGGCAGCGGTGGCATCATCGGTTGATGTGGCGGATAAGCGGGGTCGCCCGCCAGCCCCGACACGCCCATCATGCGGTCGTTCTCGTCGTAGAACGTCTCCAGCGTCGCATAGTCCACCGGCCAGTCATCGGCGACGCCGTCCAGCGAGCGCACCCGAAAGTCCGAAGGGTGGAAGCGCGGAAAGTGCCCCGCGTACAACACCGTGCCGCCGCCGACGCCATTGAAATTGGCAATCTTGATCGGCGAGTTGTCCTCGTTGATCGGATAATCCGTCTCACCCGCCCGCCGGTTCGGATTGTAATGGAAGTCGGCGAGCTGACGCGCTTCCCAATCGCGGCCCGTGCTGGGATATTCGGACGGCTTCATCCAGTCGCCTTGCTCCAGACAGACGATGCGCATCTTGGTTTCGGCAAGGCTCCAGGCGACGGCGGCGCCGGATGCGCCCGCGCCTATGATCAGAACATCAACAGGTGCCGTCATTTCGCGTGTCTCACCCGGATTCCACCGAATCCAGTCGAGGCTGCTCCACGCCCGATTGTCAACAGCGTGGCTTCGCTTGAGCAGCCTCGCACCCCCTAACGCCACGCGACAGGCTGGCCCACCGCCGGCGGGAATCGTCCCCGGCTACCAATGATGGCGAGCGCTCTCGCTCTCCTGGTGACGCCGGACCCGGCGTGGGGGCCGTGCAGTTGCGCCAAGGTTGCCCACATGCACGACGCCGATCCGCGCAAATTTGGCTTGACCCTGTTAAAGTTTTTGCCGAACGTCATAAGCGTGGGAATTGCGCCGATATGCCGCGAAAATAGGCACTGGGGTTCCGGACCGGCGTCCGGCAGGCGGGCAGATCAATTTTGAGAAGGAGTGAGCGGAGCATGCCTGAAGCCAATCGCAATAACGAGCAGCTGATCCGCGACAGGGCATACTTCATTTGGGAGCGCGAGGGCCGCCCCGAAGGTCGGGCGCACGACCATTGGAAACGCGCCCTCAGGGAGAGGTCTCGTCCCGAGCCCGCCGCGGACGATGAGCCTATGTTGGACGAAGAGAAGGTATTGGCCGGACGCAGCGACGTGAACATGCCCGCGTTGCTGACAAGAGACGTCAAGGGCGGCTGATCCGGCTCACCTCGGCGCGCGCCGCCTGCGCGCCCCGCCGGGCTTGGAAGGCCGCGCAAGCGGCAGGCACTCGGCCAGGGTGTGCCCCTCAAGCTGCGCATAGAAACTGTCCCCGGCGTCGCGCAGCATGAAGCGGAGCTGACAGTCCGGCGTCAACGTGCAGCAACATCCCGTGGCGCGGAAGCATTCGACCAGCGCCTGGTCGGCCTCCAGTTGACGCACCAGCGTTCCCAGGCGGACCTGTTCCGGCGGCACGGCCAGCATGACGCCGCCTCCGGCACCGCGCACCGTGCGGGTCACCTGCAATGCCGTCAGATCCTGCACAATCTTATGCAGGTGATGTCGCGACAGGCCGCCGAGTTCGCGCGCCAGGGTTTCGACGCTCAGGTGATGTCCGGGCGGTTCGCGCGCCAGCAGCATAAGCACGCGCAGCGCGATGTCGGTGGATGCGAGCAGGCGCATGGGCTGACTCCGCTAAATTGGCATTGACAATACCATATTGCCGGGGATATATAATTGGTATCGCTAATACCAGTTAATTGGCGATCGCCGAAGCCCGCCGCGTCCCGCGGGCCTGTTCCCGCCCCGGGCGGGCCTGGAGGTTGCCGTTATGAGCGCGACCGTCGCCGCACAAACCAGTTATGCCGACCGCACTCTGGCCGACATCGCCACCACGCTGCCCGGTGCGACCGGCATATTTCGCCGCACCAAGCTCGACTTCTGCTGCGGCGGCAAAGTGTCGCTGACGGAAGCGGCAACCGCGAAAGGGCTGAAGCTGGCGGATCTGGAAGCCGATCTCGCAGCGCTCGCCGCGTTGGCCCTGCCAGCCGAACGCCCTGAAGCGACCGACGAACTGATTGCGATGATCGAGACGCGCTATCACGCAACGCACCGCCGCGAACTTCCGGAATTGATCCGCCTCGCGCGCCGGGTGGAAGCGGTTCATCAGGCCCACCCGGCGGTGCCGCGCGGCCTCGCCGACCTGTTCGAGACAATGGCAGGCGAACTTGAAGTGCACATGAAGAAGGAAGAACTGATCCTGTTCCCGCTGATGCGCCGTGGCGGCCATCCCATGATCGCGCAACCCATCGCCGTACTGCTCTCCGAGCATGATGATCACGGTGTCCATCTGCGCGAACTCGAACGGCTGACCGGCGACTTTGCGATCCCCGATGACGCCTGCCCGACCTGGCGCGCGCTCTATGTCGGCGCCAGGAAATTTGCCGATGACCTCGTGGAGCACATTCATACCGAGAACAACGTGCTGTTCCCGCGCTTCACCGGTTGACCGACGCGCCTGGCAGGGGCGACCTGGCCCGATATCGCCCACCCGAAGCATCAATCGGAAGGACGTACCGTGACGGACATCGTGCTTGCTCGTGTCCTGCATGTTCTTGCTGTGGTTCTCTGGATCGGTGGCGTCGGGATGGTCACGACCGTGCTGCTGCCGAGCATTCGGCGGTCGTATCCCGCCGCGGAGCGTTTCGTCGTGTTCCACGCCCTGGAGGAGCGCTTTGCCCGGCAGGCGCGGATCACGACGGCTGTCGCCGGGGTCAGCGGCTTTTACCTGGCGTGGCGGCTGAACGCCTGGGGCTGGTTCCGGTCCGCCAACTTCTGGTGGATGCACGCCATGGTGCTGACCTGGCTCATTTTCACCTTGATGCTGTTTATAATCGAACCGATGTTCCTGGAGCGATTGCTCGCCCGCCGCGCTGCCTCCGCGCCGGAAGCGACCTACCGCGTGGTGGAATGGCTGCACCGCGTCCTGCTGACGCTGAGCCTGCTGACGGTCGCCGGCGCTGTCGCAGGCAGCCTGGGTGTGAATCTGTTCGGATGGTAGCCGCGATGACCGCATTGTCGTCACCCCCTGTCGGTTCGGCGGCCGCAGTTTCAGGCAAGGATGATCCTGCAACACGTCCGGTGGCAGGACGCACACGACCGACCGTGACCACACCATCGGCGACACCCTCTATCGCCTTTCCTGAAACGCCCGAACGACGTGCAGCGATCACCCGAAAAATCCAGTCGGCGACCGGCCTCGACGATGCGGTGTTGGAGCGCCTGGTACGCGCTTTCTACACCGCCGCGCGCCAGGACCCGGTGATTGGCCACCTGTTCGATGCGGTGCAGGACTGGGAGGCGCATATCGCCAGGATCGCCACGTTCTGGTCATCCGTTGCGCTGATGACGGGCCGCTATCATGGCCAGCCCATGGCCGCGCATCTGACGTTGCCGCTGGAACCGCAGCATTTCGCTCGATGGCTGGCACTGTTCGAGCAGACCGCGCGCGCCAACTGCGCCGAGCCGGCAGTCGAACTGCTGATGGAAAAGGCACGCCGCATCGCGCAGAGCCTGGAACTCGGGATGGACGTGCATCGCGGCCTGTTGCCGGAAAAACGGTGGCCGGAATGAAGGACGTTCGGTCAGTCGGTGTGATACCAACCGGCCGAAACATTGACGTACGGCACGGACCGCCCCACCCGTCATGGCCGGGCTTGACCCGGCCATCTATCGCGGCACCGCGGCTGCATAGATGGGTCGAGCCCGGCCATGACGTGAGGAGCGACACGTGCGAACCAGCCGAGAGCCAATCGGTAGGGCGCTTGGTATGACTCGTCCGTGGTCAATGCGGATCTACGATAGCAGGACCAGGACGGCGCAATGATCGCCCGACTCGTGCTTTACGTCATCACCTCCTGGCTGATCGCCGCCCACTTCCTGCGCGAGGGCAGTCTGCTCCCAACCGCGCTATGCCTGGCGACGCCGCTGCTGTTTTTGGTGCGCCGGCGCTGGAGCCTGAGCGTTCTGCAATGGCTCGCTTACGCCGCTGCCATCATTTGGCTTGGGACAACCTGGCACCTCGTCGCCGAGCGCCGGTTCTTCGGCCAACCGTGGCTGCGCGCCGCCGTTATCCTGGTCGCGGTCGCCGCCGTCAGCGTACTGGCCGGCATTGTTCTGCGCAGCACGACCTTGCAGGTGCGCTATCGCGGCCGATGAAGGGACGGGGCCGGCCGACGCCCGTCGATGACGTGCCAGACGGCGAGCGCGGGATGGCGCCACAGCATGCGTGGCCCGGCCCAGCTCATCACCTGCCTGACGCGCTCGCGCATCGTGGCCTTGTAGCAGTGCACCGTGCAGTTGGCGCAGGTTGGCTTGGTCTCGCCGAACACGCAGCGTTCCAGGCGGCGGCGGGCATAGTCGTGCAGCTCAAGACAGTCGTGACAGAGCAATGCGTTCGTCGGCCCGTGATGGGCCCGGCAATACATCCGCAGCATGACGACGATGGTCTTGAACTCGCGCGCGCCACGAATGGACCCCGCTTCGCGCGCGGGATCGCGAACCAGACTGCTCATCGTCGCCCAACGTTGATGGTGATTGCGTTGCTCATTGGCCGCACAGCGTCATCGCCAGGCTCGACCCTGCCATCTGGGTAACCGAGCTGTCGCGATAGATGACCGGGTGAAGCCCCGCCAGGACGCTACGGCAGATCGTGCGATCCACGCCGGCGCGAACGCGTTCACCCGCCGCTCCGTTTGATGCGCACGCGGACCGGGTCCGGAAACGCATGGGCCATCATCCGCTCGATGGCAGCCGCGCCTGGCTGCGGGGAACCGGACATCACGCCAAGCAGGTCCAGCCAGATATCCTCAGCCCCATGGTCGATGAGGTGACGGACCTTGGATGCGACCAGCGCGCCAACCGGAATTCCCCCCGCGTCGGCGGCCGCCCGGATGCGCTCCATGATTTCCGGCCTGGCGACGGCGGCGACGACAGCCTCGGCCATCGTGGCGTTCGTCAGGCCACCCACGATTTCTCCCAACATTGCCGTCTCCTATTGCACCAGCGGGGACGCAGCCCCCGGCATGGCAAAACCTTCAATATGCGCCTGGCCCGCCAGCAGCGCGACATACTGCGCGACGGCGCGACGCCAGGAGCTTTCCTCAAGATAGCTCGCGATGCGCTGGTGAACCTGCGCGAACGGCAGCACCTGGCCGGCGATTTTCCGGTCCAGCCGAAGCAGATGCACGCCGTAGCGGGTGCGCACCGGCTCGGAGCACATTTGTCCGACCTGCATGGACACCATGGCGGCATCGAACTCTGGCGTCGTGTCACCACGCGTCACCTGCCCCAAACGACCGCCATCGGTCGCGGACGGGCAATCGGACAGGGCACGCGCGATGCTTTCAAATCGGTTGGGAGCGGACTTCAGCTCGGCCAGCACAACTTCGGCTTTTGCAACGGCCTGCGCGTAGGCGGTCGCGTCGTCGCTGGCGGCCTGGAACAGGATGTGGAGCGGCTCGAACAGATCCGGACTGCGGAACCGCGCCTGATTGGCCTGGTAGTAACGCCGGCACGCAGCCTCGTCGGCTTTTGGGGTTCTCACCTCGGTCTCCAGCAGAACCCGGATCAACGCCTCATCCTCGGTCTCGCGCAAACCATTTTCCGACTGCGGTTCGGCGACCAGGGCCAGGGCGCGCGCCCGTTGCAACAGAAGTTCGCGCACGACCAGCGCCCGGGTCGCCTCGTCCCACGCCTGTTTCGGCGTGCTGCCCGCGTGGTTCTGCACCTCGCGCGCGATGTCCGCGCTGGCGATGACCGCGTCGTTGACAACGACCGGCTGCGCAGCGGAGGACCGCATGGTGATGGTGCGCATGGTTCAGTCGTCCCCGTGCGCCGGTTGCGGCAAGGCGGCACCCGGGGGCCGGCGAATTGCGCCGATGGAAGCGATAGCGGCCACGGCGGCCGCATCGTTCGACCGTCGCGCCACAGGCCGGGTGGTGCGCACGACCTGATAGCCGGTGCGTCCGAGATACCAGACCGGCACGCTCCAGACATGGACCAATCGGGTGAACGGGAAGACCAGGAAGATGGTCATGCCCAGGAACAGGTGGCATTTGAAGATGGGATCGACGTCGGCGATCAGCGCCGCCGAGCCCGGGTGCAATGTCACGATGCCCTGCGCCCAGTTCATGAACTTCACCATCTCATGCCCGTCCAGGTGCTGCGCCGATGCGTGGATGGTCGCGAGGCCGAGCGTCAATTGCAGCCAAAGCAGCAGCAGGATGGCGATGTCGCCGAAGCTCGACGTGTTGCGGATGCGCGCGTCGAGCAATCGCCGGGATGCCAGCATGGCGATGCCGATCCAGCAGGCGACGCCGGCGACGCCGCCGAAGCTCATCGCCAGAAGCTGTTTGAAGGTATGGCTGATGCCCAGCGCATCGAACACCGCCACCGGCGTCAGCAGGCCGAAGAAATGGCCGGCGAAGATGGCGAGGATGCCGACATGGAACAGGTTGGATCCCCAGATCAATTGCCGCCGCCGCAGCAATTGGCTGGAGCCCGTCCGCCAGGTGTACTGCGAGTGGTCGAAGCGCAGCAGGCTGCCGAGCAGAAACACGGTGAGCGCCACGTAGGGATACCAGCCGTAGAGGGCATTATTCAGCCAGGTGCTCATGGTCGGATCTCCCTAGGCTGCGGCTGCGTCGTGAACGTCGTGCGCGTCGTCATGCCGGTGGAGGCCGGCGTCTACGACTTCGTCGATCTGCGCGGCAAAGTCGTGGATGGCGGGCCTTCGCCCGCCATGACGTAGTTGCGGCGCCGGCGCATCGGTCTGGACGGACGACGTCACATCGCGCGAAGCAGCGCGCAAACGGGTGCGCAGCCGGTCCGTGCTGCAACCGTCCATCGCTTCGCCAGGACCAAAGTGGACCGCTGCCTCTTCCCAGGCCGCATCCATCGCCGCGAGGTCGTTCGGGTCCTCCTCGGGAATGGCTGAAACGCCGGCCGTCGGTGCCTGCGCGAGGTCCGCGAGCGCTGCCATGACGGCGACATAGGCCGTGTCGCGCCTGGCCAACCGGTCGGTCAGGGCGCGCAGGATGCCGGCGGGTTCTGCCAGCATCGTCCGGGCCTCCGCATCTGGCAGCAGCGACAGGAATTCCAGGAACAGCGGCAGGAAATCCGGCAACTCCCCGGCGGTCATCTCCAGCCCGTGGCTGGCGTAAAGCGCAATCAGGTCTGCCATCGCCTGGCCGCGATCGCGGCTCTCGCCGTGGATGTGTTCGAACAGATGCAGCGACAGCGTGCGGCTGCGGTCGAACAGCGCGAAGTAGCGTTCCTGGAGTTCGTAGATATCGCCCCCGGCGATCTCACGCAGCAGGGCATCGATCGCGGCGCGGCCGGCGGCGGGCACGATGCCCTCTTCCGCGAGCACAGCGGCGATTTCGTCAGTGGCCGTCTGCAACGCCTCGGTGGGATAGGACAGCAGCGCCGCGAGCGCCCGATAGGTGCGGGTCATCACACGACCTCCATCGGCGTCTTGTCCTTGGCAGTCTTCGCGCCAAACAGGTTGAAGCCGGTCTTGCCGGAGCACCCGTCGCCGAACGAGAAGCCGCAGGAACCGCGAAGCTGGTAGGCGTCCTCGCCGGTCTCCCGGTGCGCCGTGGGGATGACGAACCGATCCTCGTAATTGGCGATCGCCATCAGCTGATACATCTCCTCGATGTCGTTGCCGGACAGGCCAACCTGCTCTGCGATCCCGTCGTTGATGACGCCGTCCACCGTCTTGCTGCGCATATATGCGCGCATCGCCAGCATCCGTTGCAGCGCGCGTTCGATCGGTTGGGTGCGGCCGGCGGTCAACAGGTTGGCCAGGTATTGTACGGGGATGCGCAGGGACTTCACGTCCGGCATGCCCGAGACCTCGCCGAGATCGCCCTTCGCGGCGGCCGACTGGATCGGCGACAGCGGCGGCACGTACCAGACCATCGGCAGCGTCCGATATTCCGGGTGCAGCGGGAAGGCGATCTTCCAGTCCATCGCCATCTTCCACACCGGCGAGCGCTTTGCCGCCTCCAGCCAGGCATCGGCGATGCCGTCGGCGCGCGCTTGCGCCTGCACGCCCGGATCGAACGGGTCCAGGAAGACCTTCAACTGCGCTTCGTACAGATCGCCCTCGTCGGGCACCGAGGCGGCGGCTTCGATCTGGTCAGCGTCGTACAGGATGACACCAAGATAGCGGATGCGGCCGACGCAGGTTTCGGAGCATACCGTCGGCAGCCCTGCCTCGATGCGCGGGAAGCAGAACGTGCATTTTTCCGATTTGCCGGACGACCAGTTGTAGTAGACCTTCTTGTAGGGGCAGCCGGACACGCACATGCGCCAGCCGCGGCACTTGTCCTGATCGATCAGGACGATGCCGTCCTCTTCGCGCTTGTAGATGGCGCCGGACGGGCAAGCGGCAGCGCAGGCCGGGTTCAGGCAGTGCTCGCACAGGCGCGGGAGATACATCATGAAGGTGTTCTCGAAGGCCCCGTAGATTTCCTTCTGCACGCCTTCGAAGTTGCTGTCCTGCGAGCGTTTGGAAAATTCGCCGCCGAGGATTTCCTCCCAGTTCGGCCCCCACTGGATCTTCTCCATTCGCTCGCCGGTGATCAGCGAGCGCGGGCGGGCCGTCGGCATCGCCTTGCCTTCCGGCGCATTCTGCAAATGCGCGTAGTCGAAGGTGAACGGTTCGTAGTAGTCGTCGATCTCCGGCAGGTCAGGGTTGGCGAAGATCTTCGACAGCACGCGCCACTTGGCACCGATGCGCGGTTCGATCTTGCCGTCGCGGCGGCGGGTCCAACCGCCCTTCCAGCGCTTCTGGTTCTCCCAGTCCTTCGGATAGCCGACGCCCGGCTTGGTCTCGACGTTGTTGAACCAGGCGTATTCCATACCCTCGCGGCTGGTCCAGACATTCTTGCAGGTGACCGAGCAGGTGTGGCACCCGATGCACTTGTCGAGGTTCAGCACCATCGCGACCTGAGCGCGAATTCTCATAGCATGGCCGCCTTCTGCTGGATGGTCGGTCTGGTATCGTCCAGCCAGTCGATCTTGTTCATGCGTCGGATGACGATGAACTCGTCGCGGTTGGAGCCGACCGTGCCGTAGTAGTTGAAGCCATAGGATTGCTGGGCGTAGCCGCCGATCATGTGCGTCGGTTTCATCACGGCCCGCGTCACCGAGTTGTGGATGCCGCCGCGCTGGCCGGTAACCTCGCTGCCCGGCATGTTCACGATCTTCTCCTGTGCGTGGTACATCATCACCATGCCTGGGTTGACGCGCTGCGAGACAACCGCGCGGGCGACCAGCGCGCCGTTGGTGTTGTAGGCTTCGACCCAGTCGTTATCGGCGATGCCGACCTGCTTTGCGTCCGCCTCGCTGATCCAGATGCATGGGCCGCCGCGGCTCAAGGTCAGCATCAGCAGGTTGTCGGTGTAGGTGCTGTGGATGCCCCATTTCTGGTGCGGCGTGACGAAGTTCAGCACGATTTCCGGATTGCCGTTGCCGTGCTTTCCGCGCACCGGCGCGATGGCTTTGGTATCCACCGGTGGCCGCCAGGTCACCAGCGCTTCGCCGAACGCCCGCATCCACAGATGGTCCTGGTAAAGCTGCTGCCGGCCGGTCAGCGTCCGCCACGGGATAAGCTCGTGCACGTTGGTGTAGCCCGCGTTGTAGCAGACCTTGTCGCTCTCGATGCCTGACCAGGTCGGCGAGGATATGATCTTGCGCGGCTGCGCCTGGATGTCGCGGTAGCGGATCTTCTCGTCCTCCTTGGAGCGGGCAAGATGGGCATGCGCGCGGCCGGTGAATTTTTCCAGCGCCTCCCAGGCTTTCACCGCGACCTCGCCGTTCGTCTCAGGCGCCAGGCTCAGAATCGCTTCGATGGCGTCGATATCGGTATCAAGCTTCGCGCCGCCATTCGGTGCGGTGCCGTTGAGCGCGCGGAGGAACTCCACTTCGTGCTGGGTATTCCAGCCGATGCCCTTGCCGCCGTTCCCGAGCTTCTCCATCAGCGGTCCGATCGAGGTGAAGCGGTCATACAGACCCGGATAATCGCGCTCGACCATCGTTACGGTCGGCATGGTGCGGCCGGGTACCGGCGTGGTCCCCGCGGTCTTCCAATCCTGCACGTCGTAGGGCTGCGCCAACTCGCCCGCGGTGTCGTGCATGATCGGCGTCAGCACCACGTCGGTTTCCTTGCCCAGCACCTCTGGCGCGATTGCGGAGAAGGCGCGGGCGATACCCTTGTAGATCTCCCAGTCCGACCGCGCTTCCCAGGCCGGATCGACCGCCGCGGAGAGCGGATGGATGAAGGGATGCATGTCCGAGGTGTTGAGGTCGCTCTTCTCGTACCAGGTCGCGGTCGGCAGGACGATGTCGGAGTAGACACAGGTCGTGGACATGCGGAAGTCGAGGGTTACCAGCAGGTCGAGTTTTCCCTCCGGCGCTGCTTCATGCCACGCGACCTCGCGCGGCTTCTCGCGTCCCTCGGCGCCCAGATCCTTGCCCAGCACGCCATTGCTGGTGCCGAGCAGATGCTTGAGGAAATATTCGTGGCCTTTGCCGGAGGAGCCCAGCAGGTTGGAACGCCAGACAAACATGTTACGCGGCCAGTTCGCCGGGTCATCCGGGTCGTGGCAGGAGAGTTCAAGGGAGGACTGCTCCCCCTCCCCTTGTTGGAGGGGGTTGGGGGGAGGGATGCTTGTGGGCGACGACGGTGCCAGTACGCACCCCTCCCCCCGCCCCCCTCCCTCAAGGGGAGGGGGAGGAAATTGCCCCGCACGCAGCGCCTGCGCGACGTAGTCCTTCGGCTCCAGCCCCGCCGCCTTGGCACGCGCCGCGATGGTCAACGGGTTCTGCTTGAGTTGCGGCGCCGACGGCAGCCAGCCCATCCGCTCGGCACGCACGTTGTAATCGACGAGCGAACCGCTCCAGTCGCCTGCGGGCGCGGTGGGCGACAGGATTTCGGCAACGTTCAGGGTCTCGTACCGCCACTGGTCGGTGTGCGCGTAGAAAAACGACGTGCCGTTCTGCTGGCGCGGCGGCCGGTTCCAATCCAGCGCGAAGGCGATCGGCGCCCAGCCGGTCTGCGGCCGGAGCTTTTCCTGGCCCACATAGTGCGACCAGCCGCCGCCGGACTTGCCGATGCAGCCGCACAGCACCAGGAGGTTGATGATCCCCCGATACGCCATGTCCATGTGGTACCAATGATTGAGACCGGCACCGAGGATGACCATGGAACGGCCCTCGGTCTTTTCGGCGTTGGAGGCGAACTCCCGCGCGACGTGGATGATGTGGTGGCGCGGCACGCCGGTGACATGCTCTGCCCAGGCCGGCGTGAACGGCTTTTCTTCATCGAAATCCCTGGCGACGTTGTCGCCGCCAAACCCTCGATCGAGGCCGTAATTGGCGCAGAGCAAGTCGAACACCGTGGCGACCAGCGTGTCGCCGTCCTTCAACGTCAGGCTGCGCACCGGAACGTTGCGCGTCAGCACATCGGCATGGTCGGTGGCGGTGAAGCCGTTGGTCGCGGTGCCACCGAAATAGGGGAAGGCAACCGGCGCGGTGGGATTGTCGCCGGCGAGCGTCAGGGTCAGCGCTACATCACCGCCGCCGCCGTCCTTCGGCTCAAGATTCCATTTTCCCGCCTCGCCCCAGCGGAAACCGACGGAACCCAGCGGCGCGACCGGTTTATTCCCGACATCCAGGGCAACGGTCTTCCATTCCGGGTTGTTCGCCTCGCCGAGCGCATCGGCGAAATCGTCGGCCCGGAGCAAGCGTTCCGGCACATACCGATCGCCCTGGCGCACCAGGCGGACCAACATCGGCAGGTCGCTGTAGCGGCGGACGTAGTTCTGGAAATACGGCACGCTGCGGGCGAGAAAAAATTCGCGCAGGATCACATGGCCCATCGCCAACGCCAGCGCGGCATCGGTGCCTTGTTTCGGATGCAGCCAAAGGTCGGCGAACTTGGTGGCCTCGGCATAATCCGGCGAGACGACCACGCTTTTGGCACCCTTGTACCGCGCCTCGGTATAGAAATGCGCGTCCGGCGTGCGAGTCTGCGGGACGTTCGATCCCCACAGCATCAGGAAGCCGGCGTTGTACCAGTCGGCACTTTCCGGCACGTCGGTTTGCTCGCCCCAGGTCATCGGGCTGGCGGGCGGCAGGTCGCAATACCAATCGTAGAAGCTCAGGCAGACGCCGCCGAGCAACGACAGGTAGCGGGAACCGGCGGCATAGCTGACCATCGACATCGCCGGGATCGGCGAGAAGCCGACCACGCGGTCCGGGCCATAGGTCTTCACCGTGTAGGCATTGGCCGCGGCGATAATTTCGGAAACCTCGTCCCAGGTGGCCCGCACAAAGCCACCGAGGCCGCGCTTGCTGGTGTAGCTCGTCCGCTGCTCGGCATCCTCGACGATGGAGGCCCAGGCGGCGACCGGCGTGCGAATGGCGCGCGCCTCCCGCCACAGCTTCAACAGGCGGCTGCGCACCATCGGGTGCTTCACCCGATTCGCCGAGTACAGATACCAGGAATAGCTGGCACCACGCGAGCAACCGCGCGGTTCGTGGTTCGGCATGTCCGGGCGGGTGCGCGGGTAGTCGGTCTGCTGCGTCTCCCAGGTAACGATGCCGCCCTTGACGTAAATCTTCCACGAGCAGGAACCGGTGCAGTTCACCCCGTGGGTGGAGCGGACGATCTTGTCGTGCTGCCAGCGCTTGCGATAGCCGTCTTCCCATTCGCGCGGCTCGTTGGTGACGACACCGTAGCCGTCGGCGAAGGTATCGACGGTCTTGCGGAAGAACGTCAGGCGATCGAGGAAATGGCTCATTGTCCGGCCCTCACTGTGCGATCGGTCGGTTGCGGGTGCGGATAAACCCGATGGAGACCAGGATCGCCGCAACGGCCAACACGACATAGACAAAGAACCCGCCGGAATAGCCGGCATCGCCCATGGCGCCGGCGAACAGACCGAGGGTCGGCGGGATCACGAACCCGCCCAGGGCGCCGAACCCGCCCACCAGGCCCGAGGCGCCACCCACCGCGTGCGGCACGTATTTCGGCACCATCTTGAACACCGCCGCATTGGCCAGGCCCATGCCGAGGCCGATCAGCAACTCGCCGGCGACGTTGATGGGGAACGCGATCACCGCGGTCAGCAGTGCCGCGCCAACCAGCACGATGGCGAACGACAATGCCGCCATGATTTCACCGCCGAACCGCTCGGCCAGCGAGCCGCCGCCCACCCGCGCCACCGCGGCCAGCAGGGAGAACCCGACGCCGCCGAGGATGCCCGCGTTGGTCAGGCTGAGATGGTGCAGGTTGATCCAGTAGGTCGGGAACCACGCGGTCAGCGCCAGGAACCCGCCGAAGGAAACGAAGTACAGGAAGGTGAGGCCCCAGGTGCGCGTCTCGTCCGCCGCCATGAGCAAGGCGCCCCAGACGGAGTCGCGCGGGAACAGTTCCTGCCCGTTGCGCTCGGCGATGTCGTGCGCCTCGGCGGCGCCGACGCCCCGGGCGCGAAGCTGGAAGTAGTAGGCGTCGCGTGCCAGCCAGCCATAGATGCCGGTGCCGATCAGCAGAAAGGCGAGCCAGGCCAGGTAGGAGCCGGCCAGGCCGAGCGCGGCGATGGCAAACGGCAGGATCAGCGTGAAGACGCCCGGCGCCAGGTTGCCGACACCGCCATAGATGCCCAGCGCCGTGCCTTGCCGGTTGCGCGGGAACCAGTAAGACACCTGCGGCACGCCCACGGAAAACGACGCAACGCCGCAGCCGCTCATGAAACCGAACAGCAGGATGATGGGATACAGCGCCGCGGTGACGTGTGGCACGGTGACCAGGATGAATACCAGCCCCCACATGCCGACGATCGACACGCCGAACAGGGTCAGCATCGGCAGGCGGCCGCCGACCTTGTCCACCCAGGCACCGAACGGGATGCGCAGCAGTGAGCCGGTGAGCTGCGGTGCCGCGACCAGCAGCCCGACCAGCAGCGGCGAAAGCTGCATCGACTGCTGGAACGCGTGCGCGGCAGGTCCGTACAACGCCACCGCGGCGAAGCCGATGAAGAAGCCCCAGGTGCCCATGATCAGGCCCTGGCGCGGGTTGCCCTGGAGCCCACTGCGCTCCCTCGCGCCGGGCTCGGTCGCGACATTCGCCGGCGTCAATCCATCCACCTCTCGCTCTCCTTGCAGCATGCCTCACCTGCCCAGCGCGTCGGCCGGAAGGGCCAGGGCGTGCGGTGAAGCCAGTCAACGGGTCGGTCTGGCGGCGCGTGGCGCGCCGTTCGGGGCTAGACTGTCGCAGGCGGTAGGGGCGGGCATTGATCTGGATCAAAGTCAGACGTGATGAACGTGATGTATATGAGTGATTTACATCATATAGCGCCGCCACTCTTCGGGCGGCGCCAAATGACTGCGTAAGCTGCAAGAGGAGTGA
Organism: Acetobacteraceae bacterium; assembly: GCA_049522565.1. Classification (GTDB taxonomy): domain Bacteria; phylum Pseudomonadota; class Alphaproteobacteria; order Acetobacterales; family Acetobacteraceae; genus JASHVB01. The sequence continues at coordinate 5,741 of JBEKNT010000075.1, read as the reverse complement.
AATTTGCCTAGTTCCGCCGAGGCTGCATGGGCCACCGGCCAGACAGCAGGCGCGCTGTCTGCCACGCCAGGCGAAGCGCTGAGCCGGACGATCTGGCTGCGGCATGTGCCCGCGGCAACGCTCGACCGGCTGGCGCAACAGGCCGTGCTGCACCGGGTTCCTTCAGGCAGCATCCTGTTCGAGCAATCGGAAATCCCGGGTTTCGCCCAACTGCTGCTGGCAGGCCGGGTGGATTTGCTTGCCGTCAACGGGACCAACGAGGCGCTGATCGAAACCGTGCATCCGGTCGATCTGCTGCTGCCGGCGGCGGTGCTGAACCGCCAACCCTATTTGGCACGCGCTTGTGTGGTCGAGGACGCCCAGCTTGTCCTCATCCACGCTGAGAATTTCCGCGACGCCGTGGCGACCGACCACGCGATGTGCCTGGCCGTGCTTGCCTGCCAGGCGGCGCAGTTTCGCCGTCAGGTAAAGCTGGCGAAGAACCTGAAGCTGCGCTCGGCGGAGGAGCGGGTTGGTTGCTATCTGCTGGGTCTTTTCCACGGGCAGGATCTGCGGACGCCGGTGCGGCTGGTGCTCGAAAAGCGGCGCATCGCCTGGCAGCTTGGCATGACCCGGGAAACGTTCTCACGAACTTTGGCAGTGATGGTGCGCTACGGGTTACACGTCGTCGGCGATACTGTCGAAATCACCGACGCCGCCGCGGCACGCGCCCACTTCCCGTTCGATCCGCTGATCGATGGCTCCGAGAGCGTGACCCCGCTGCCGCTCAAGACGGTCTGACCATGCCGACACCGGGGTCAAACGCCCGGGGGCCGGCCATGACACAAGACGCAGGCATCAAGAGCGCCTGGTATTATTGATCAGTCCACCACCGCCGCGTAGACCAGGTCGCGGAACAGCACGCGGTAGTGCTCGCGTTGGCCGGGGGCCTGGATCATCAGCACCGCCGTGAGGCGTTCCGCCGGGTCGACCCAGAACGTCGTCCCCGCGGCGCCGCCCCAGAAATAGCTGCTGGCCGAGCCGGGGAACGGTGCCAGCCCTGCCGCCAGCCGCACGGCGAAGCCAAGCCCGAAGCCATGGCCGGGTGGCAGGAGGTCGGACGACTCGATCCCGCCCAGATGGTCGGCCGTCATCAGTTCGATCGTCTTGCGCCCGAGCAATCGCGTGGGTCCGAACGCGCCGCCGTTCAGCAGCATGTGCAAGAAGCGCGCGTAGTCCATCGCGGTGCCCACCATGCCGCCACCGCCCGATTCGAAGATCGCCGTGCGCCTGACATTCAGCAACGACACCGCGACGCCGCTTTCCGGATCGCGCGGGAACGCCTCGGCAATGCGGCCCTGATGCGGTTCCGGGACGGAGAAGCCGACATCGTCCATGCCGAGCGGCCGCAGGATGCGCTCGGCCAGGAAGCTGCCGAGGGTCTGGCCGGACAGTACCTCGACCAGGCGCCCCAGCACGTCGGTCGAGCGGCTGTATTCCCAATACGTGCCCGGCTGATGCAGCAACGGCAGCCTGGCGAGCGTCGCCGCTTGCTCCGCGTTGGTCTGCCGCAGCCGGTCGACCCTGGCCGCCATGTAGGCCTTGTGCAGCGGGGTGTCGCCGCGGAACTCGTAGGTCAGGCCGGAGGTATGGCGCAGCAGGTCCTGCACGGTGATCGCGCGGTCCGCGTCGGTGTAGGCCATGACGTCGCCACTGAACGCCGCGACCCGGAGTTCGGCGAATTCGGGCAGATACCTGGCGATCGGATCGCTCAGCAGCAGCCGGCCCTCCTCCAACAGCATCATCGCCGCGACGGAGACGATCGGCTTGGTCATCGAATAGAGGCGGAAGATCGCGTCCAGCGGCATCGGCGCAGGGTTGGCCGGATCGCGGACGCCGAACGCCTGGTGGAACGCCACCTTGCCATGCCGGGCGACCAGGGCCACCGCACCGGGGATGTGGCCGCGCGCCACCCGGTCCTCCAGGGCGACCGCGAGACGGGTCAGCGCCGGCGCGGACAGGCCGACATCCTCAGGGTTTGCAGCAGGCAGGGGCGTGGTCATGCTGGCGTCTCCCGTGTCGCGCGATGGCGCGCGGGACGATCCTGGCACGGCCCGGCCGCCCTTACACCTCTCCCGCCGTCGGCGGCAGAGATCTTAGGTGCGAAGCACCGAAGGTGATCGAGTCGGCACACCGGCGGCAGGATGCGGCGTGCCGACCCGATCGCCCTCACCCGCCGCGTCGCGGCGCGTCGATCCGCTTCGCGGCTCAACCCCGCGCGCAGCGCGCGGGAAGGTTCGAAACTCAGTGCGGCAGACCGATGCAGGCGAGCACGATCGCCACCGTCACCGCCGTGATGAGGACGGCGATCAGCATCGGCTTCAGATGGTGTTGTCCGGAGTCAAAGCTCGGGTCGGGATGGGTGACGCTCATGCGGGCGGGTTCCCCTGACGGTTGCACAGGGCGCGAACCCTGCCCCGCCACGCGCCGCCGGGGCTTTGATCTGGGTCAAAAAGACAGCAACACTGACCTATCCCGCCGCCGCAGCATGGCCGGACCAGCCGAGGCCGATCGCGCACACGCAGCGGCGGACCGCCAATCCCCGGCCGGCGCGCTTCAGACGGTGAATTGCTCGGCGATGATCCGTTCCGACAACCCGCGGTCCGGATCGAACAGCACGGTGACTGACACCGTGCGATCCTCGCTCACCGCCACCGACGCGACATCGCGCACTTCGGTGAAGTCCGCCACGGCGGCGGTCGGCCGCTTGTCGGCCTCCAGCACCTCGAACTCCACATGGGCCGAGCTGGGCAGCAGCGCCCCGCGCCAGCGCCGTGGACGGAACGCGGAAATCGGCGTCAGCGGCAGCAGATTGGCCGACAGCGGCACGATCGGCCCGTGTGCCGAGAGGTTATACGCGGTGGACCCCGCCGGCGTGGAAATCAGCACGCCGTCGCAGGACAACTCGGCGAGCCGCACCCTGCCATCGACCGTAATGCGGATCTTGGCGCTCTGGCGCAATTGCCGCAGCAGGCTGACCTCGTTGAATGCCAGCGCCTCGCTGACCTCGCCGGTGCGCGTCACCGCCCGCATGCGCAGCGGGTGCAGCACCGCTGCTTGCGCGCGGGTCAGCCGTTCCGGCAGATCGTCCTCGCTGAACGTGTTCATCAGGAAGCCGACCGAGCCGCAGTTCATGCCGTACACCGGGATGCGGCGCTCCAGCACGCGGTGGATTGTCTCCAGCATGAACCCGTCGCCGCCCAGCGGCACCACCACCGTGGCCTGCGCCACGGGGCAGTCGCCATAGCGCGCCACCAGGCGGTTCAACGCATCGGTGGCCAGCGGCGTGGGCGCGGCGGCGAAACAGATCCGTCCCGGGACGAACGCGTCCTGCCGGGGCGGGGCCACAACCTGCGGCTGGTCGTTCAAAGGCGTTTCCGGTGTTCCAGCACCGGCATGTCGCGCCGCACCCGCGCGGTGACCTTCGGATCGATCCGCGCCGTGGCCCAGCCGGTGCCGTCGGAGACCTTCGTCACCACGTGGCCCCAGGGATCGCAGATCAGCGAGTGGCCATAGGTGAAGCGCGGCTCGCCCTTGCCCTCCAGATGCTTGCCCCAGGTGGCGGGGGCGGCGAACCAGCACTGGGTCTCGATCGCGCGGCCGCGGATCAGCACCTCCCAATGGTCCTTGCCGGTCGCCAGGGTGAAGGCGGAGGGCAGGAAGATCACCTCCGCGCCGGCTTCGCGCAGCTTCCAGAACAGGTCGGGGAAGCGGATGTCGTAGCAGATCGCGCAGCCGACCTTGACCCCGTCGGCCTGGTAGGTGACCACCTCGTCGCCGGCGCCGTAGGTGGCGCTCTCGCGGTAGCCGGTGCCGTCGGGGGCGACGATGTCGAACAGGTGCATCTTGCGGTAGCGGGCGATCTCGGTGCCGTCCGGGTTGAACACCACCGTGGTGTTGAACAGTTTTTCCGGCCCCTTCTCGATGATCGAGCCGCCATGCACGTGGGTTTTGGTGGCGCGGGCGGTCGCGCGCAGGAACTCGTAGGCCGGGCCGCCGGGCGCGTTGGAGCCTTTCGCGGGCAGCGTTTCGGCGTTGGCGTTGCGCACCGAGCGGTCGCCGCCCAGGCTGTCCCACACCTCCGGCAGGCTGACGATGTCGGGGCGGTCGGCGTCCACCGCCTCGCCGATCAGGCGGCGCGCCTGAGCAATGTTTTCGTCCTTGTCGGCGCCGGGGTTCATCTGCACCACGCTGATGCGCATCGGCGGGCTCCTTGTGTCGCGGCGGCAGCGAAGCGTACCCGGCGCGCGGTGGCAATCTGCTTCATCGCGGCATCGCCGGTGTTCTGACCGTCCCATGTCTCCCGACCGTCCCAGTTTACGCGGCGCGACGCGCCATTGGGCAGCGGCGCGGCGGACGGCGGCATTGTCGGTGCGGGGCGGCGCTGCGGCGGCGGCCGGCACAGGTGCATGGGGTTTTGCCGCGTGTAGCGCAATCGGCACCGCTGCATCGCGGAGCACCCCGGCCTGGCGAGCGCGCCGCCCATCAGGTGCATGGGGTTTTGCCGCGGCATCTGCTCGCACTGCCGCCGCCGGGGCACCGCTCATGCCATGCGGGGCGCGCTCTGTTGCACGGGGTCTTGCCCATTGCTCCGCACCAGCGCTCGCCGTCACCAGTTCCGGCACCGGCCGCGCCAGCGCAGAGCGAATTGGTGCATGGGCTTTTGGCGACGGCGGCACACGGGTCGGCGCCAGAGCATGACGCGCGCCATGCGAAGCGCGTTCTGTTGCGTGGGGTTTTGCCAACGCCTCCGCGCGGGGCCCGGCCGGCTCCGGTTCCGTCACTCGCCGTGCCGGAGCAGAGGGAATTGGTGCATGGACCTCTCACCCTTTCGGTCAAGCCGAAAAGCGCAGTCGGCTGGTTTTGGGCGCTGCTGGAGATGCTGGTGCATGGACCTCTCACCCTTTCGGTCAAGCCGAAAAGCGCAGTCGGCTGGTTTTGGGCGCTGCTGGAGATGCTGGGCGGCTGCATGGAGGACCCGCAGCCGGTGTCGCGCGCGGTGCGCCGAGGCGACCCGGCGTATATCGAGCACACGACGGAGCGTGGGTGAAAAATCCGCCGCCGCCTGATCGGGCTGAAGCAGGCGTACGGCACGCGGAGAGTGAAAATTCGAATGTGCCCGCGCTGGATCGGCCGCCGGTGGCAACCTGGCAATGTCTTGCCCGCGACCAACCAGGCAAGCTTCTAACACGGAGAACACGAAGAACCACGGAGGACCACGGAGTTGGCCAGTAGGTCCCTCGGCTGATCTGGAGCCACGCGCGCTCCGTGGTCCTTCGTGGTTCTTCGTGTTCTCCGTGTTGAAAGCTTTATTGAATCCCGCGCCGGCACCGGCGCCGCCTGGTGCGCCCGTGTGCGCGTGCGCAAGCCCGAATCGGAACGGCGGGGCCAGCCATCATCCGGTCCCGTGCGCAAGCTTTGCCTTGATGTGTGCGCAACGGTCAGGGCGGGCCGGTGGCCACCGCCGCGGCCGGCGCGTATGGTTCCGCTACCGGATCGAACGGATCGTCCGCCGCCTCGCCGATGAAGAACCCCAGCGCGCGGCGGAGCGCATCCCGTGTCAGCTCCAGCCAATCCCGGTTGCTCGCCGGCTGCCTGTCCTGCTCTCGGCTGAACGCCGCCTGCCGGCGGCCCTTCTCCTGCATCAGAGTGGCGATGCTGCCGCCACCCAGGCGGATGCTGTCGAACAGCGTGTTCCAGAA
>JBEKNT010000074.1:0-20396 GCA_049522565.1 Acetobacteraceae bacterium | reverse complement strand
TATTTCCTGTTGTTCATCGCCTATTTCCGCGAAATCGCCGCAGCGGCGCTGATCTACACCTCCAGCACGCAGGTGCTGTCGATCTCCATCTGGGCGTTCTTCGAGAACGCCAACTGGGGCGTGGCCAGCGCGCTTTCCATCATCACCAGCGTGATCACCGTGGCACTGATGGTCGCGGTGATGCGCGCGCCGCTGCGCCTGTAGGAGGCAGTTTTGGGCATCAAGGTGCAGAATCTGGTGAAGCGGTTCGGCGACCGCACCATCATCGACCATGTCAGCTTCGAGATCGCGCACGGCGAACTGGTGTCCCTGCTCGGGCCCAGCGGCTGCGGCAAGACCACCACGCTGCGCTGCATCGCCGGACTGGAAACCCCGGAAGAGGGCCACATCGAGATCGACGGCGAGATCGTCTTCGATGCGGCGCGCGGCATCATGGTGGAGCCGTACCACCGCAGTATCGGCATGGTGTTTCAGTCCTATGCCATCTGGCCGCATCTGTCGGTGTTCCAGAACGTCGCCTTTCCGTTGCATGTCCGCCACCGCCCGCGCGCCGAGGTGGAAAGCCGGGTGACCCGTGCGTTGGAGATGGTGGGGTTGGCGAGTTTCCGCGACCGTTCGTCGCAGCAGCTTTCCGGCGGCCAGCAGCAACGCGTCGCGGTGGCGCGCGCCATCGTGCACTCGCCGGCCGCGCTGCTGTTCGACGAACCGCTGTCCAACCTCGATGCCAAGCTGCGCGATCGCACCCGCGCTGAAATCCGCCGCCTGCAACGCGACTTGCATGTTGCGACGGTGTATGTGACGCATGACCAGGGCGAGGCGCTGTCGCTGTCGGACCGCATCCTGGTGATGGGCGAGGGCCGCATCCACCAGGCGGGCACGCCGCAGGAGATTTACGGCGACCCGCAGGATGCCTTCGTCGCCGACGTGGTGGGTGCCGCGAATTTCTTCGACGTGGAGATCCAACGGGCAGATGCGGACGATTTTCGTTGCGTTGCGCTTGATGGCACGTCGATTCATGCGCATGGGCGCGTCGCCGTGCCCGGGCCTGGCCGCGTGATGGTGCGGCCAGACCGGCTGGTTATCGAAGTCGACACCGGCAACGGTACCGCGCCGAACCGGTTACGCGGCACGGTGTTGCAGCGCCTGTTCCTTGGCGGTCATTTCGAATACGCCGTGGCGGTGGGGCCCACCCTGCTGCGCGTGTTCTCGCCTGTGCAGATCGAGGAAGAAACCCGCGTGGTGGTCTCGTTCGCGGCGCAGGATGGCATCGTTCTCGGCGCAGAGCACGCGCCTGCCGAAGCAGAACCCGGTGCATGGGCCTGACGAACAGGCTGTGCGCAGCGAACCAACAGGAGACGACGGTTGACCGCACCGATGCTGTTTTCGCCGCTTTCATTGCGTAGCGTGACGCTGAAGAATCGCGTCGTTCTCGCCCCGATGCACCAGTACGCGGCGCAGGAAGGCTTCGCGACCGACTGGCACCTGGTGAATGCCGGCCGCTTCGCCGTCGGCGGTTGCGGCCTGGTGATGATGGAGTCTACCAAAGTGGAGCGACGCGGCTGCGGCACGGTCGGCGACCTCGGCCTTTGGAACGACGCGTTCATCCCCGGCCTGGCGCGCTGCGTGCGGTTCATCAAGGCGCATGGCGCGGTACCCGCGATTCAGCTCGGCCATTCCGGCCGCAAGGCGCGGCTGACCCGGCCGTGGGAGGGCCAGCAGCCACTGACGCCTGACCACCCCGAGATGTTCGACTGGGAAGGCTGGGAACTGGTCGCACCGAGCGCGGTACCGCACAGCGATCGGCTGCCCACGCCGCGCGCGTTCACCCGTGCCGAGGTTCCCGGCGTTGTGCAGCACTGGGGCGAAGCCGCGTCACGCGCGCATCGCGCCGGCTTCGAGGTGTTGGAAATCCACGGCGCGCACGGCTACCTGGTGCACCAGTTCCTCTCGCCCGTGGCGAACCGGCGCAACGACGAGTACGGCGGCTCGGACGCCAACCGGATGCGGTTTGCGCTGGAAGTGGCGGAATGTGTGCGCGCCAACTGGCCGGAAGAAAAACCGCTGTTCATGCGGCTGTCCTGCGAAGACGACGCCGGCTGGGGCCCGGAACAAAGCGTCGCGCTGGCACGCGAGTTGAGAACCAAGGGGGTCGACGTCATCGATTGCAGCTCCGGCGGTATCTTGGAGCGTTCACCGATGGACTCCGTGCGGGCGAAGAAATACGGCTACCAAGTGCCGTACGCTGCGAAGATCCGCGCGGAAGCGGGGATCATGACGATGGCGGTTGGCCATATCGTGCACGCGGACCAGGCCGAGGCGATCCTGCGCGACGGCAATGCCGACCTGATCGCCCTGGCGCGCGAGCTGCTGTACAATCCGAACTGGGCGATGGATGCGGCGCAGAAGCTCGGTGCGGATCCCGACTTCCGTTCGGTGCCGCCGAACTATGCCCATTGGCTGGGCAAGCGGGCCAAGTCGGGATTCGAAGGCGTACCCTCGACGTTTCAGAACGGGCTTTCGGCCTAGAGCCTTCGGCGGTTGCTGACATCATCGACACTGCTGGCATTGCGAGGAGCGCAGCGACGCAGCCATTCCCGCCTGACGAGCGGCGGCTTACCAGGCGGGGAATGGCTGCGTCCCTACGGTCCTCGCATTGATCGGGTCTGGTATGCCCGGCGCCTCACGATTCGCGTCAGCCGCCAGCTTGCTTTCCAGGACTATGTTTCTCTAAATGCGACCTTCCAGCGCAGATCGGAACCGCATGAGTCTCGTTTTCATTGGCGACATTCACCAAAACTGGCAAGACGTCGAAGCCGGTCTCGCCACTCTGCCGACCCCTCCTCACGCAGCCGTATTGCTCGGCGACATCGAGTGCGAGCAACCGCTGGATCGATTGGCCGCGCCGTTGCTGGACCGCGGCGTTGGGGTGTACTGGATCCACGGCAATCACGACTACGATACCGGCCCCGAGATGTGGGCCAATCTCGCCGAGCCTGAGCGTAATCCGCTGACGTCGGTAGGTGCCTTGCACACCCGTGTCGTCGAAATCGCCGACGTCCGGGTCGCCGGACTCGGCGGAGCGTTTCTGCCCCATGTCTGGCCGGCCAATGCACCACCCAGACTGCATCGGCGTGAACAACTTGCCGCCGATCTCGCAGTCAGTCGCCCTGACCTTGACCCTCTGCAAGCGGCGGCGTTCACGCACTTTCTGACCACGACCGCGATCTGGCCGGAAGATATAGATGCGCTTGCGTTACAACAAGCCGACGTCCTGGTCACCCACGAAGCGCCGTCCAGCCACCCGGAGGGCGTCAGCGTACTGGACGACCTTGCCCGCGCGATGGGCGCGCGGCTGATCGTGCACGGCCATCACCACATCACCTCGCACGCCCGGGCGCATGATGGGCTGAGGGTTCTCGGCGTGGGTGACACCTGGGCCGTCGACCTCGACGGCAACGTGGTGTGGCGGGGGAGGAAACGGCAACGTCCGCTCCCACGCCCCGGCGACGGCTGGGTGATTCAGTCGATCGCCGCATGAACCAGAGTCGCCATGCGATCCAGCCGCCGCGACTATGGGACTGTGCAGCGATGCTGTGGTCGGCGCGCCCTGGCCATCCGCTGGCCCGGATTGCGAAGCGGCGCAAACAGGTCGCCGATACGATCACAAAAGGCGATGGCATCATAACGGGCGATCGAAGTGCGAACCCCCTCAAGGCACCGAACTGAGCAAGCATGTGTACCGTTGTCCTGATGATACGTTCAGAGCACCCCTGGCCCCTGATGCTGGCGAGCAATCGCGACGAGCGGCTGGACCGCGCATGGGACCCACCCGCCGGCTGGTGGCCCGATCGCCCGGGTGTCGTCGCCGGGCGGGACCGCTCCGGCGGCGGGACCTGGATGGGTGTGAACCGACACAGGGTGGTGGCGACGGTGCTGAACCGGCGGGGCAGCCTGGGGCCTGCCCCGGGCAAGCGCTCGCGCGGCGAACTGCCGCTGCTTGCGCTCGAGCATGTCACGGCGGAGGCCGCAGCGGACGCCATCGCGGCGCTGAACGGCGCGCAATGGCGCAGCTTCAACATGGTGGTGGCCGACGCCACCGGAGCCGCATTCTTCCTGCGTGGCCTGGGGGCCGGCCGACCCGAGGCGATCCCGCTTGCCGCGGGTCTGCACATGATCACGTCGCGCGACCCCGGTGACCTGACAAGTCAGCGGGTGGCCCGTCACCTGCCGCGGTTTCGCGCAGCGCCTCCGCCGGATGCCGACGACTGGAGCGCCTGGCGCGCGATCCTGACCGACCGGTCCGGCCCGGCGGCGGAGCAGATCAATGTGGTGCCTCGCGGCGGATACGCAACGATATGCAGCTCGTTGCTGGGACTGGCGAAACAGGGGGCACCAGTCTGGCGCTTTGCATCCACCCCGCCCGATGCAACGACTTACGGGATCGTCAACCTTCAGGCTGCCTGGGGATGAGATCGGGAAAGGCGGAAATGGCTGCCCGCTCGCGCGATAGGCGTGCGGGCAGCAGCGCCCGAGTCGGGCGCAACCCGCTGCGCTATCTTTTGGCGGCTTGCTCGTCCCGGTCGTAGCATCACCGCTGCATACGGTGCTCGTACCGCGCCTGCTGCCGCGATCGAATTAGCCGTTGCCACATTCCGGTTTTCAGGCATCGCCTGCTGGTAATGCCTGACAATCGCGGTACTCGGGGCAAACTACCCGCCGGGATGCGAACGCGGCGTCCATCACGCCCACGCGGTACGGCATGTCCGAGATGAAGGGATGTCAGGCGACCGCCATGACCCCGCGGGGTCTCCCTGCTTTTGTCATGAAGTCGATCGACCTGCCGGCGCATGGTCTCGCCGAACCCGACCGCGATGGCCTTCTGGTCGGCCGCCATCGCGACGGGGAGAATCGCGACGGCGGCCTGGATTTGCCGCCGATGGCCGGATTCCAGACCGCTAGCGATACTATCGCACTCTGTTATCCAAACGATCCTGAGTACCATCCTACCGATTCACAGAAATATACCGAGACGTTGCTGATTTGCTTGACCGGCCGGCGGCCGTTACAGTACGATACGTTCAGCGTCTCGGAAACGGAGAAGTTTCCGCTTTCTGCGGTGGGGGGAGGTTTTAGGATTGACGGATAGCAAATTCGGCAGCTATTGCCCCAAACTCAGCAACTCGTTGCGGTCGCCTGAAGGACGCCATGCCCTCTTCCTAGCAAAGTTCATACGTCTTCGACGCAGTGTATTGCGGTATCAGAACTAGTCCGGGTCCCGCTCCTGCTCGGCTAGTCCGGATCGACATGCCCACTGAATCTCCAATGCGGACGACCGTTTCTTGGTGGTTTTCACTTAGACATTCCTGATACGGAACGAAAAGTTCACCTGACGCGACCAATCTCTGGAATGGACCAAAACGCCCATGAGCTCAACCATCGTTCCGGCCTCGCAAATCGCCCAACTCAAGACCGGGCTCGACTCGATCCTGAGTCCAATCAAGCAGGCGCTGCAAACCAAGGTATGGGCGGAAAACCTGCCGATCGTCGGCAGCCTGATCACCTCCGCGGCCAGCCAGGGTCAGGCCGCGTTGCAGCAGTTCGCATCGCTCGAAACCAACGTCTTCAATGCCCTCAACGCGTTCAACAACGTGAGCGAGGACGTCACCACAATCCAGAACGCGATCAACACCGCGCTGGTCAACGCCGGATTCCCCAAGGGCGGCGTCGTGGTCGGCTTGGATCCCAGCGGCATACTCACCGTCGCGCTGAACGACCAGCTCACCGACACGTTCAGCACGGCGCTCGGCAGCAATTTCGGCCTGCCCGGCCTCGACTTCCAGACCAGCGGCACCGCCCAGACCCAGCTCACCTACGACCTCAACGTCATCGGCACGGTCGATACGTCGGGCGATTTCTCGGTGTCCGAGCCGAACGGCCCCGCCCTCACGGTGGCCCTCGACGTCACAGCGCCAACCTTTGCCGCGAGCGGCACGCTCGGCTCTGGTGACGACACGATCCTTGGCGACCTGCGGTTCGGCGCCATCGACCAGGGCTCATCGTTGCAGGGCACCTTCTCGCTCGACGTCAACGGCGGCGCGACCTTCACCGGCAACGCCGCGATCGACGTCGGCCTGACCTCCGACATGGGCACCGCGGCGCTGCCCTCGGTCAGCGCCAACCTGGCCGGCGGCTGGTCGTTCGAGGCCAGCAACGTCGGCACGAACGATGCCGCGTCATTCGGCGACACCCCGACCATCGCGCTGGACAACGTCACCTTCAAGCTGGGTACCTTCGTCGACAACGTGATCGACCCGGTCATCGACGAGGTCAATTCGGTCCTGCAAAGCGCGCCGATCCAGGCGCTCGAGACGCTGTTCGAAACGCCACTCTCGTTCCTGGGCGGCGCAGGGCACCTCAACGCCAGCGGCCAGCCCGATCCGAACGGCGGTCTGCTCGGCTCGTTATGGACCGAACTCGACGTCGCAGGCTCCATCAATGCCAACGGCCAGGACGTGGGAGACGGCACGATCACCCTGGTCGATTTTCTCCAGTTGGCGGACAACATCGACCCGAGCCTTAACATCGACGTCACGCCGCTGGTGCAGTTCCTGTCGGCGCTCAACCAGGTGCAACAGTGGGTCAGCGCGCTCGCCGCTGCCGGCACGAGTTTCGGCAGCGACACCTACGACCTCGGCTCGTTCACCATACCCGACGACGTCCGCAGCGCCGCCCAGGTGATCAGTCAGGTCGTGCCGGAGCTGATCCCCGGTTCGCAGCCCATCGACCTGCCCACGCTGCTGCAGAACCTGGTGAACAGCGATGGTTCCTCCGGTGGCGGCGGCTCGACGGACGGCTCGTCCGGCGGTTCGAATCCTCCCGCGCAGAATCCGTTCCAGGCACTGCAATCGCTGTTGAACAGCAACATCTTTTCCTTCCCGATCATTACTAATCCATCCGAGGCGGTGCAGTTCCTGCTCGGCGGCACGGCCGACCTGTTCGACGCGAACCTGCCCGCGGCATCGTTCAATTTCGGCTCGATCAATGCCGCCGGCATGCCGACGTCCACGATCTCTCTGCTGAACGTGCCGATCCCGGTGTTCCCCCTCATCACCTTGAACCTCGGCCTCAGCGCCGCGTTCGAGGGCAGCGTCGCGCTCGATTTCGGCTACGACACCTCGGGCCTGAGCGCTTTCGAGAACAGCGGCTTCACGGACTATGCGGACCTCCTCAACGGGTTGTTCGTCCAGTCCCCAACGGTGAGCGGCACGGTGGAGCCGGTGGTGCAACTCGAGGGCGACGTCCAGGTCGGCGCCACCCTGAGCGTGCCGGGGGCCTCGGCCAGCGCCAGCGGCGATATCGGCGGCGTGCTGGACCTGAACTTCAGCCAGGCCGGCAAGAACTACATCAACAACCTGCTGACCGAACTCCAGACCAATCCATTCAGCATCTTCACCGCCTCCGGCCAGGTCAGCGCCGGGTTCGAACTGGTGGCTCGAGCGTTGACGTTCTCACCGTGGGTCTTCGCCCCGGCACGCATCCCCCTGGCGAATTTCGGCGGTGCCGCCACCACCGGATCGTCGTCCGGGCCCACGATTCCCACCAGCACCACCTGGGTCGGCGGCGCCAGCGGCGACTTTGAGACCCCGGCAAATTGGAACCCCACCTTCGCCGCGATCAGCGGCACCGACTATTACGGCGACGCCACCATCGGCGCCGGCAGCACGGTGACGTTCCACGGCGCCGCGGCCGCCGACCTGACGTCCCTGACGCTCGCCTCCAACAGCGTGCTCAACGTCGCGCAGGGCCAACTGACCGCCGAGGATTCGACGATCAACTCGGCCAACAGCGGCACCATCTTTGTCGGCGGCACCGCAAACCTGGTGGTGGAGGCCGGGTTCCAGAACACCGGCATCATTTGGCTGACCGGCGGCACCCTCGTCGCTTCCGGGCTGATGGATCTGACCGGTGGCGGCAGCATCCTGCTGCCCAACGCCGTTGGCAGCTTCATCCAGAGCAGTGACCCGAATGCGCTGTTGTGGAATGAGGACAATACGATCAGCGGTGGCGGCACGATCGGCGCGAACCTGCTGAACGCCGGCACGGTCAATGCCAATGTCAGCACTCCGCTGGAGCTGGCAGGCCTGGACACCAACAGCGGGTTAATGGAGGCGACCGGTAATTCCGGTGCCTCCGGCACGCCGCATATTGGCGGCCTCGAGATCGTCAATTCGCTCGACAATACCGGCGGCACGCTCGCCGCCTTCAAACACGGCGCGGTTCGACTCGACACTGGCGTCACCGTCACCGGCGGTACGCTGGAGACCGGCAGTATCGCAGACTCGAGCCTGATCTTCGCGGAAGGTGCGGTGACGCTGGACGGTGGTACCGCGGGGTTGACCATTGCCGGCGCTGTCCTTGCCGACAACGGCTCGACGCTGACGCTGACCGGACTGATCAACAGCGGCGCGTACAGTGCAACTTTGGGCCAGAGCCAGGTGGCCAGCGGCGGCGCGACCGTGCTGCTGCAAGGGGCAACAATCCACAACGGCTTGCTGGACGCGCTACAGCCGACCAGCGGCGGCACTGGCACGATGGCGGTCAGCGGCACCGCGACGCTGGACGGTTCGGCCGGCGACGACAGCATTGGAATCGACGGTATCCTTCAGGTCGGCGCCGGTAACACGCTGGTGGTGGATGGCTCGGTCAACCCCGGCCTCAGCGGCGGTGGCATCGATCTGGCCGGCGGCACGCTGGTGATCGGCAACGGGATCACCGACGCGGCCACCTTCGGCACCAGCCTGCCCGGTTCGGTCAGCGGCACCGGCGGCACGCTGACATTGGTGATCGGCGACGACAGCGTGGTGACCGGTGCCGATGCCGGATCGTCGCTGACCAACAACTGGTACATCCAGGGCTCCGGCAACCTCGGCAACGGCGAGCTCGCGATCATCAACACCGCCAACGGCACCATTGCCGCCGGGTTTGGGGAGCTGGTCATCAACGGCGGCGTGCCGGTGATCAATGCCGGCGTCATCGAGGCGGCGCTCGGCTCGCTTGACCTCCAGAGTAACGTCGCCAATGCCGCCGGCACGATCCTATCGCTGGCGTTTGACTCGATCGGCATTGACGGGGTGACCATCGCCGGCGGGGCGCTCTCCGGCGGCGGCGTGTTCTTCGGTAGCCTCAGCGATTTCATTGCCACCGGCCACGCGATGCTGGATGGCACCGCGAGTCCGGTCACCTTGGAGGACGAAGCGGATCTCCTGGTGGACGCGGGCGCCACGCTCACGCTCGCCGGCTCGATCGACAATGGCGCCGCCTTCAACGCCACCACGATCGCCGTGCAGGGTAACGCCAGCAGCGGCGGCGTTGCGGTGCTGCAGGCGTCCGGCACCGTAACCCTCAGCGGCGGCGGCCTCGTGGCGCTGTCGGAAACGTCGGGCGCCGGCACCGGCTACACCCAGGAAATCACCGGCGTCAGCGGCGACACGCTGGACAACATCGACAATACGATTTTCGGCTACGGCAGCATCGGCGTTGCAGACAATACGCTGACGCTGATCAACGAAGCGGCCGGCACGATCGACGCGAACACTGCCGGCGACACATTGGTCCTGAACACCGGTACCAACATTGTCACCAACCACGGCCTGCTGGAGGCAACCTCCGGCGGCACGCTCGACCTGCACGGCAGCATCGCTAATGCCGGCGGCACATTGCTAGCGATCGGCGGCACCGCATTGTTGGACGGCGCCACACTCAGCGGCGGCGCAATCGTCACGTCAGGCACCGGCTCGGTTCGGGCGATCGGCAGTGCGACGCTGGACGGCACGGCGAACGCCATCACTGTCGCCACCGGCGCCGACATCGCGGTGGACTCCGGCGACACGCTCACCGCGCTCGGCACCATCGTCAACAACGGCGACATGCAGGCCACCGGCGGCACGCTGGTGGTGGCGACCGGGGCCGTTGCCGTCACCAACCTCGGCCGGCTGGGCGCCGATACCGGTGGCGTGCTCGACCTGCGTTCCAATGTCAGCAACGCCGGCGGCACGATCGCCGTCACCAACGGCGACGTGTTGCTGGACGGCATGACGGTGACCAACGGCTTGCTCGCCGGCGAGTCGCCCGACACCGGCTTCATCGACGTGGTGGGCAGCGCCACGGTGATCGGCACCGGCACGGTCGCGGCCGGCGTGAACACGTCGCCCACCACCGGCCTGCTGAATACCGCCGATCTGCGCGTGCAGGGCGGCGACACGCTGACGCTCCAGGGCACCATCACCAACCGCGGCGTCATCAGCCTCGTCGGCAACGCCAGCGCCAGCGAGACAGCGGCGCTGCACACCGCCGGCACGGTCACCCTGACCGGCGGCGGCACACTCAACATGCAGGACAGCTCCGCGGCCGAGTCGCCGGAGTCGCAGCTCGTCACCGGCACCGCCGCCACCAGCACACTGGACAATATCGACAATACGATCAGCGGCGAGGGCCTGCTGGGCAACGCCGACAGCTTGCTCACGCTGATCAACGAAACCGGCGGCACCGTCGATGCCGCCGGTACCTCGCTGGTGGTCAACACCGGCACCCATGCGATCGTTAACAAGGGCCTGCTGGAGTCCACGACCGGCGACCTCTATCTGAACGGCACGGTGGCAAACACCGGCACGATCGCCGCCAACGGCGGTGCCGTCGAACTCGACGGCGCCACGGTGAACGGCGGCGTGCTCGCCTCCTCCGCGGGTGGTGCCATTCGCACCTACGGCAGCGCCACGCTGAACGGCATCGCGTCAGCGGTCACGCTGGCTTCGGGCGCACAGGTCATCACCGGCGGCGCCGACACGCTCACGCTCGAAGGTTCCATCGTCAATCACGGCGTGCTGGGCCTGCCCGGCGACAGCATCAACGACCTGACGGCGACGCTGCGCGTGTCCGGCACGGTGACGCTGTCCGGCGGCGGCCACGTGTCGCTGACTTCGATCGGCGGCGGTCCATCGTCGGCCTACCAGGTCATCACCGACCCGGTCGCCAGCGACACGCTCGACAACATCGACAACACGATCGTCGGTTACGGCGAGCTCGGCGCCGGCGCGATGACGTTGCGCAACGAGTCCGCCGGCATCGTGGAGGCCAGCGGCGGCGCGCTGGTGGTCAACACCGGCGCCAACATCGTCATCAACAAGGGCCTGCTCGCCGCGGTCGGCGGCACGCTGGACCTGCAAGGCGTGGTGGACAGCACCGGCGGCGGCACGTTGCAGGCGCTCGATCTCGGCGTCGGCGGCGCGCCGGGCGTCATCCTGCTGGATGGCGGCACGCTGCGTGGCGGCACGGTCATCACCGACCTGACCGACACCGCATCGCAGCTTACCGTGAGCGTCAATGGCGGCACGCTCGACGGCACCGCGGGCGCGGTGACGCTGGCGGCCGGCGCGCAGGCGCTGGTCGGCGCGGGAACCACGCTGACGCTGACCGGTTCGCTCACCAACCACGGCACGCTGGGGCTGGCCGGCGACAGCTACAACAATATCGTCGCGACGTTGCAAATCGCCGGCACGACGACGCTGTCCGGCGGCGGGGATGTATCGCTGTACTCGGTGAACAGCGGCCCATCGTCCCCGGACCAGATCATCACCGGCGCCAGCCCGACGGCGAATCTGGACAACATCGACAACACGATCAGCGGCTACGGCACCATCCAGGCCGGCCAGCTCAAGCTGATCAACGAGACCAGCGGCACCATCGAAGCCGCCGGCGGCGCGCTGGTGCTCAACACCGGCACCAACACAGTCAGCAATCACGGCCTGCTGCAAGGTGTCGGCGGCACCCTGGTAGTGCAGGGCGTGGTGGACAGCACCTCGGGCGGCACCGTCGCCACGCTGAACAGCGGTGGTGTTTCGGGCATCGTGCAGCTCGATGGCGGCACGCTGCGCGGCGGCACGCTGCGCACCGATCCTACGGACCCCACGTCGCAGATCCAGATCACCGGCGCCGGCGGTACGCTGGACGGCACCGCCGGCACACTGACGATCGCCACCAGTGCCATCGTGGCCGTGGTCCCGACGAGCACGCTGACAGCCGAGGGCGCGATCGCCAACCACGGCACGATGATCGTCGAAGGCAGTGGCTATTACAGCCAGACGGGTGAACTGCTGTTGTCCGGCAGCGTGGGCCTTTCCGGCGGGGGCACGCTATCGCTTGTGGATGTCTCCGGCATCACGGCCGACACCACAAGCCAGGTGGTCACCGGCGTTGCCGCTTCCAGCACGCTCGACAACATCGACAACCTGATCCTCGGCTACGGGGAACTCGGCGCCACGCAACTGACGCTGATCAACGAAGCCAAAGGCACGATCGAGGCAAGCAACGGCACGCTGCTGGTGGACACCGGCGCCAACACCGTCACCAACAAGGGCCTGATGGAAGCCGTCGGCGGCACGCTGATGCTGCATGGCGTGGTGGACAACACCAACGGCGGTACGATCGCGGCGCTGAATCATGGCGGCACCGTCTCCGGCGTCGTGCTGCTGGACGGCGCAACGCTGCGCGGCGGCACGATCAACACCGATCTGAGCGATCCCGCATCGCTGCTGGGACTCACCGCCAACGGCGGCACGCTGGACGGCACGGCGGGCGCGGTGACGATCGCTACCGGCGCCGAGGTCGCGGTGGCTGGCAGCCAGACCCTCGTCGTGGCAGGCACGATCGCCGACCACGGCACCCTGAGTGTGCTGGGGAATGGCTATTACAGCGAAGTAGCCACGGCGCGCCTGGACGGCAACGTGACGCTGACCGGCGGCGGCAGGCTGCTGCTGGCGGATGTTTCCGGGATCACTCTCGACACCACCAGCCAGGTCGTCACCGGCACCGCCGCCACCGATACACTCGACAACGTCGCCGACACGATCGTCGGATTCGGCTCGCTCGGCGCCGGCAACATGACGCTGGCCAATGCGCCGGCCGGCACGATCGAGGCGACCGTCGGCCTGTTGCGTATCGACACCGGCGCCAACGCGGTGACCAACCAGGGCCTGCTGGAAGCCGTGGCGGGAACCCTGGAACTCGACAGCGCCGTGACCAATTCGGGCACGATCATCGCTGGGACGGGCGGCGATGTGGTCATCCTCGGCACGGTTGGCAATACCGGCCTGATCACCGCCGGCAGTGGCGGACTCGTCACGCTGAACGGCGCCGTCACCGGCGCGTCCAGCGCCGTTCAGGTCGCCGGTGGCGGCACGCTCGCGGTGATCGGCGGCAGCCTGCACGGCGGCACGCTGAACAATGCCGCGACCGGGATCGTCGAAATAGAACCAACCGGCGGAACCCTGGCCTCGCTCGCGGTCACCAACGCCGGCACCGCACTCATCGTCGGCAACGGCTATTACAGCGAGTTCTCCACCCTGGCGGTATCCGGCACTGTTTCGCTGGCCGGCGGCGGCGTCGTGGTGATGGCTGACATCTCCGGGATCACCCAGGACTCCACCAGTCAGACAATCACCGGCGTCGCCGCGGGCGACACGCTCGACAACGTCAACAACACGATCCTCGGCTACGGCGAACTCGGCGCCGGACTGCTCACGCTGATCAACGAGACCAAGGGCACGATCGAGGCGACCGCCGCCACCATGGTGCTCAACACCGGCTCGGAGGCGCTCGCCAACCATGGCCTCGTGCAGGCCGTCGGCGGCGTGCTGTTGGTGCAGAGCGTGGTCGACAGCACGCAAGGCGGCACGGTCGAGGCGCTGAATAGCGGCACCGTCTCCGGCATCGTGGAGCTGGATGGCGGCACGCTGCGCGGCGGCATCATCGCGACCTCCCTGACCGACCCAGGCTCGGCGCTGTTGTTCACCGCCAACGGCGGAACGCTGGATGGTAGCGCCGGCAGCGTGACACTGGCTGTCGGCTCGCACACGACCCTGACGGGCGGCCAGACGCTGACGCTGAATGGTGCGATCGCCGAGCAGGGCGTACTCGACGTATTTGGCAACGGCTACTACAGCGAAGTGGCCGCCGTGGACGTTGCCGGCACGGTCACGCTGTCCGGCGGCGGCACGCTGGCGATGGCCGACGTTTCCGGCATCACGTTGGACTCGACCAGCCAGGTCATCACCGGCACCGCACCGGGCGCCGAGCTGGACAATTCCGCGGTCATCACCGGCTTCGGCATGCTGGGCGACGGCGCTCTGACGCTGATCAACGAGGCAAGCGGCACGATCCTCGCGACCGGCGGCGCCTTTGTCGTAGACCCCGGCACGAGCAATGCAACCAACCACGGCCAGATGCAGGCCGTCAGCGGCACGCTGGACCTGGAGCATACGCTCGCCAACCAAAGCACGATCGCAGCCGGCGCGGGCGGCAGTGTCGTGGTTGACGGCGTCGTCACCGATACCGGGCTGATCTCGGCGGCATCGACCGGCACCATCACCCTGCATGGCAGCGTTATCGGTGCCACCGGCGCGGTCCAGATCGCCGCCGGCGGCTCGCTGGTGCTGGACGGCGGCAGCCTGGACGGCGGCACGCTGAGCAATGCCGCAACCGGCAACATCGACGTCACGACAAACGGCGGCACTCTGGCCGCTGTCGCTGTCACCAATGCCGGCACCGCGAGCATCGTCGGCAACGGCTACTATAGCGAGAACGCCACCCTATCGGTCTCCGGCAGCGTGACTCTGTCCGGCGGCGGCACCGTGACGATGGCGGACGTCTCGGGGATCACCTTGGATTCCACCAGCCAGGTGATCACCGGCGTGGCCGCGGGCGACACGCTCGACAACGTCGACAACACGATCATCGGCTACGGCGAATTGGGCAACGGATTGCTCACGCTGATCAACGAGACCAAGGGGACCATCGAAGCGACCGTCGCCACGATGGTGGTCAACACCGGCTCCGTAGCTCTTGCCAACCACGGTTTGATCGAAGCGGCCGGCGGCACGTTGCTGGTGCAGAGCGTTATCGACGGCACCGCGAGCGGCACGATCGAGGCGCTGAACAAGGCCACGGTGCCCGGCACCGTCGTGCTGGATGGCGGCACGCTGCGCGGCGGCATGATCGCGACGTCGGGCGCTGGCTCTGCGCTGTTGCTCACCGCCAATGGCGGCACGCTGGACGGCACCGCCGGCACTGTGACGCTGGCTGCCAGCTCGCAGGCCACCGTGGCCGGAACCGAGACACTGACGCTCAATGGCGCGATCGCCGAGCATGGCACGCTCGATGTGCAGGGCAACGGCTACTACGGCGAAGTGTCCACAGTGGACATCGGCGGCACCGTCACGCTGTCCGGCAGCGCCAAGATGCTGCTGGCCGACGTATCGGGGATCACCACCGACTCTACCAGCCAGGTGGTCACCGGCACCGCGCCGGGCGCCGAGCTGGACAATGCCGCACTGATCAGCGGCATCGGCATGCTCGGCAACGGGCAGTTGACGCTGATCAACGAGGCGACCGGCACGATCGACGCCGTTGGTGGCGACCTGATCGTCAACACTGGCACCGGCACCCTGACCAACGCCGGCCTGATGCAGGCGTTCCCGGGCACGCTCGACGTGGCGAGCAATCTGGTCAACACCGGCATGGTGCTGGTCAACGGCGGCACGGTCGTGCTGGAGGGATCGGTCACCGGCACCGGCACGCTCGGGCTGGAAAGTTCGGACCTCGTGCTGGACGGCAGCGTCTCCGCCGGTCAGACGATCGACTTCTTCAATTTCGGCACCACCGAAACGCTCGACCTTGCCAATCCGCAACTCATCGGCGCCACGCTCAGCGGGTTCGCGGCGAAAGACACCATCATCGCCGAGGGCACCATCCTCACCGGGGTGACCTATCACGCGACCACCGGCACACTCGGCGTGCTGTCATTGCTCGACGGCAACACGACCGTCGGCACACTGACCCTGGCCGGCACCTACACGAACGCGCAATTCAAGCTGACCAACGTCGCCGGCAGTCCGTCGATCGTCACCACGACGGCAAGTGCCGGCCAACTTTACACCCATGCCGTGGCGAGCACGGCGACGCCGACCGCGAAGAATTTCGGCACGCACCATGTCGGCGATACGCTGACCCAGGCTCTGACCATCAAGAACACTGCTGCTGCCGGGAGCTTCACCGAAAATCTCGACGTCGGCTTCGTCGCCACGACCGGAGCGGCGATCGACAGCGGCTCGATCACCGGACTGGCCCCGCAGATCACCAACAGCACCAGCCTGTTGGTGGGTCTGTCCACGGTCTCGGACGGCGCGCAAAGCGGCACGGTGATTCTGACCCCAAGTTCGGATGGCACCGGGGTCGACGGATTCGGTCTCACCGCGCTGAACTCACAGACCATTGCCGTTAGCGGCGTGCTGTACAATTACGCGACGGCCAGCGCGGCGCCGGTGGACTTCGGCCAGCACCACACCGGCGACACGCTGAGCGAGAAGCTGAGCGTTACCAACACCGGCACCAACGACGGCTTCACCGAGAACCTCGACGCCAGCCTCGGCGGCGCGACCGGTGCCGCAACCGGCAGCGGTTCGTTCACCGCGCTGGGGGCGCAAGTCGCCAACACCACCAGCCTGACGATCGGGGTGAACGCGACCAAGGACGGCCTGCGAACCGGCAACGTGGTTCTGACGCTGCACTCGGATGGCACCGGGATCGACGGCCTGGGCAGCACGCTGCTGACGGCGCAAACCATCTCCGCGACTGGCACGATCTTCAACTACGCGACGGCCAGCGTCGCATCGAAGTCGCTGAGCCTCGGCACCCACCATGTCGGCGACACGCTGACCGGGGCGCTGAGTATTACCAACACCGGCACGGCGGACGGCTTCACCGAGAACCTCGACGTTGGCGTTGCGAGCACGACCGGGGTGCTGACCGCTGCCGGTACGATCACCGGGCTCGGCGCGGGCAAGGCCGATACGACCAGCGTGACACTCGGCCTGCCGAATACCGGCGACGGCGTGCAGACCGGCAAGGCCGTGCTGTCGCTGATCTCGGACGGCACCGGCATCGACAATCTCGGCACCACGGTGCTGACCGCGCAGACCATCACCGCCACGGGAACGCTGTACAACTATGCGACGGCGAGCGCGGCGACACCGGGCGTGGTGGATTTCGGCACGCACCATGTCGGCGACACGCTGAGCCAGGCGCTGAGCATCACCAATACCGGCGCCGCCGACCTGTTTACCGAGAAACTCGACGGCAGCTTCGGCGCGACGACCGGCGCCGCCACTGGGACCACGTCGTTCGCCGGACTGGCCGCCGGGAAGAGCAGCAGCAGTCTGCTGGTGGGGCTGTCCACCACCCAGGACGGCGTGCGCGCCGGCACCGCCACGCTGACCCTGAAGTCGGACGGCGCCGGGGTCGATGGGCTCGGCACGACGATCCTGACCGCGCAGACGATCGACGCCACCGGCACGCTGTACAACTACGCCACGGCGAGCACCGCCGCATTGGTGAACCTGGGCAACCATCATATCGGCGACACCATCAGCCAGGCGCTGACCGTCACTAACACCGGCACCGCCGACGGCTTCACCGAGAACCTCGACGCCAGCCTTGGCGGCGCGACCGGTGCGGCGACGGCAAGCGGCTCGATCACCGGCCTGGCGGCGTCAAAGACCGACAGCCTCGGCCTGACGATCGGCGTCACCGCTGCGAAGGACGGCGTCCAATCCGGCAACGCGGTGCTAACGCTGCATTCGGACGGCACCGGCATCGACGGACTTGGCAGCACACTGCTGACGGCACAGACGATCACGGCTACCGGCACAATTTACAATTACGCCACGGCGAATGCGGTCGCTCCGGTGAGCTTCGGCAACCGCCATGTCGGCGACGCGCTGACCCAGGCGCTGAGCATCACCAATATTGGCACTGTCGATGGCTTCACCGAGAACCTCGATGCCAGCATCGGCAACGCCACCGGCGCGGTGACCGCGAGCGGTACGCTCAACGGATTGGCGGCCGGCATTACCAACACCAGCAGCGTGACGCTTGGGCTGTCATCCGTGCTGGATGGCGTGCATGGCGGTTCGGCGGTGCTGAGTTTGAAGTCGGACGGCACCGGCGTGGACGGGTTGGGCACCACGGTGCTGACCGCGCAAACCATCGCCGCGACAGGCACGCTCTACAACTACGCGACGGCGAGCGCGGCGACGCCGAATACAGTGAATTTCGGCATCCACCATGTCGGCGACACGCTGAGCCAGGCGCTGAGCATCAGCAACATCGGCACCGCCGACGGCTTTACCGAGAACCTCGACGCTGCCATTGGCGCAACGACCGGCGCCGGCACCGGGAGCGGCTCGTTCACCGGCCTGATCGCGGGCAGCAGCAACGGCACCGCCGTCGCGGTCGGATTGTCCACCGCGCATGACGGTGTGCAGTCCGGTACGACGGCGCTGACGCTGAGTTCGGACGGCACCGGCATCGATGGCCTGGGCAAGACGGTCCTGACGGCACAGACGATCGCCGTTGCCGGCACGCTGTACAACTACGCGACAGCGAGCGTAGTCGGGGTGGTCAACCTCGGCACGCATCACGTTGGCGATACGATCAGCAAGGCGTTGAGCGTCACCAACACCGGCTCGGTCGATGCCTATACGGAAGAACTCGACGCCAGCCTTGGCGGCGCGAGCGCCGGGGCGTTCGCCAACGGTTCGCTCAACCTGGACGCCCCGGGGCATACGGCGTCCGGCAGCATGACGCTTGGGCTGACGAGCACCACGGAGGGCAACCACTCCGGCACCGCGACCTTGACGCTGGCGTCGGATGGCAGCCTGGTTGACGGCCTGGGCAAGACGTCGCTGGTCGCGCAGACGGTGACGATGACCGCGGCGGTGTTCGGCTACGCCACGCCGATCCTGTCGGCCACCACGCTCGACTTCGGTGCGGTCCGTGTCGGCGGGACCGTGGCGGCGAAGTCGCTGACCATCTCCAACGGCGCCACGGCGGACGCGTTCAAGGAAAACCTCGGCTACGCGCTGGAAGCGCCATCTTCTGGTTTCGCGGTGGCCAGCGGCGGCACCGGTACCGTGGCAGCCGGCGCGGCGGGCGCCACCGCGACCTGGAACCTCGTCACCTCGACATCAGGTCTGTTCAACAGCGGCACCGATGTGGTGGACCTGACCTCGTTGGGTGCCGGCACCAGCTTCCTCGCGAACACCGCGCTCACCGGCCAGAAGGTCACGCTGCTGGGCAAGGTTTACGCACCGGCCGTGGCAAAGCTCGCCACCACCGGTTTCGGTGTCGTGCATGTGGGCGACGAGATCACCGTGGGTGACGAGATATCCAATGTCGCCACCGGTGCGCTGACCGACGTGCTGACCGGAGGCGTCGGCACGATTACGGGTAGCGGATTCAGCGTCGCCACCTATGACGGCGTCAGTCTCGGCACGATTGCGGCAGGCGGCATTGCGGCGGGAGCCGGCGGTCAGGAACTCGAGTTCACCATGAATACCGGCACCGCCGGGACGTTCAGCGCCTCCGCCAGCCTGGTGCTGGAGAGCCACGACACCGCCCTGGCGGATATCGCCGTCAGTGCCGGCCCGATCTTGCTCAGCGGCACCGTGGACAACTACGCCACCGCGGCACTGGAGGAAGTGTCCGGCGGCGGCACGTTCGCGCAATCCGGCAGCGCTTACACGCTCGACCTCGGCACGATCGTTTCGGGTGCGGCGGCGCCAACGATCACGCTCGGCGCGCTGAACGCCGCGGCGGGGCTGGCGGACCTGATGTCCGGCAGCTTCCAGATCTCCGGCAGTGGCGCTTTCCTCAACAGTGGCACGGCAGCGTTCAACGGACTGGGTGCGGGGCAGGCCGATACCGCGCCGACGGTTTCGCTCGCAACGACCCAAACCGGGACCTTCAGCGAGACGCTGACGCTGACCGCGACCGGTACGAACAGCAGCGGGTATTCCGGCGCGCTATCGCCGGAAACGCTGACGATCACCGGCACGGTTGTTGCGGGCGGGCCGGGCGACGCGTGGCTCACCGACGCCCCGGGCAACTTCGATAACCCGACGAAATGGGTCGAGGGCATCGTGCCGGGCATCACCAACGACGCCACGATCGACTTCGCCGATCGTCCTCAGGTGCTGCACGACACTGGCAGCGACACGGTGCACAGCGTGCGCAACCTGGCCGGCGATTTCGTGATGTCGGGCGGCACGCTGACGGCGAACACGCTGGAGAACGACTCCGCCATGGCGTGGACCGGCGGCTCGCTGGTGCTGAACAGCGGGACCGGCGGCGTTGCTGCTGTCCTCAACACCGCCGGTGCGAGCATCGCCATCGCCCCGAACGGCCAGCGGCTGACCGCGACCGGGACCGGCACCGCGTCGGTGTCCAACGCCGGCACGATCACGGTGGACGGCGCGCTGGGCGAGGCGGACATCGACACCGCGCTG
>JBEKNT010000073.1:0-20471 GCA_049522565.1 Acetobacteraceae bacterium | reverse complement strand
ACCGGGCAATAAACCCGTCCTCGAACCGCGGCGGCAATGGTTCCAGCGCGGTGCCGCCGAGTTCCTCGGCTGCCGGGGTGGCGGCATGCTCGCGCAGTACGATGCGCAAGCTGTCGCCGGCGACCAGCGCGTCGAGCACGGCCGGATGTTGCGCGGCGTGCCGCGCGATGGCACGGCGCCCGCCGGCGGGCACGATCAGGCGGAACACCCGGCCGCGCAGCGGCGCGAGGAACTCGTCCGGCGGCGCGTCGGTCAGCAACTTGCCCTGGTGCAGCAGCAGCACGCGGCCGCACCGCGCGGCCTCGTCCAGATAGGCGGTGGCCCACACCACGGCCATGCCGTCCGCACGGCCTTCCTCCAGCATGGCCGTGACGATCGCCCAGAGTTCGCGGCGCGACACCGGATCGACGCCGACCGACGGCTCGTCCAGCAGCAGCAGCCGCGGACGCGAGAGCAGCGCGCAGGCCAGGCCGAGCTTCTGCTTCATCCCGCCGGAGAGCTTGCCGGCCAGGCGCGTGGTGAAGGGCGCCAGGCCGGTGAAGCGCAGCAGTCGTTCGATGCGTGCCGCGCGCAGGTCGCGCGGCATGGCATGCAGGTCGGCGAACAGGTCGAGGTTTTCCGCGACGCTGAGGTCTTCGTACAGGCCGAATGCCTGCGGCATGTAGCCGATCGAGGGATGCACCGCGGCGGCATCGGTCGCCATGTCGTGGCCGAGCACGCGCACGTTTCCGGCAGTGGGGCGCAGCAGGCCGGCGATGAGACGCAGGAGCGTGGTCTTGCCGGCGCCGTCGGGGCCGACCAGGCCGGTGATGATGCCCGGTTCGATGGCCGCGTCGATGCCGTCCAGCGCGACCGCATCGGGATAGGCGTAGCGCAGCCCGGTGACGGTGGCGACGGCGTTCATAACCTCTCCCGCTGCGCGGGAGAGGTCGGCGCGCCATGGCGCGCCGGGTGAGGGTGATGCGAGCAGTACGGTGCCGAACTTCGAACCTCCGCAGGGGCTCGGAATAAGAGTGTGCGGCACGCGGCACCCTCACCCTCGACGCTTCGCGTCTCGCGTCGATCCGCTTCGCGGCTCAACCCCGCGCAGCGGGAGAGGTTTTTTGGCAACCTCCTCACTTGCCGTCCGCCAGATGGATTGTCACCGGCATGCCCTGGCGCAGGCCGTCGTCCGGGTTTTCCACGCGGATACGCAGGCGATAGACAAGCTGCGTGCGCAGCTCCGGCGTTTCCACCGTCTTGGGGGTGAACTCCGCGGCCGGCGAGACGTAGCCGATATGGCCGCGATAGGTCCGGCCGGCATCGGTGCCGAGCGTCACCGGCGCGTCGGGCGCCAATCGCGCCAGCAGCGGCTCGGGGGCGAAGGCGCGCACCCAGACCTCGCCGTCGATCGCGATCGAGTATACCGCGGCGGCCGGCAGCACGACGGTGCCCGGCTCGATGACCCGCGTCATGACGGTGCCGGCGCTCGGGGCGACCAGTTTGGTGCGCGCGAGTTCGGTGCGCGATAGTTCCAGCGTCGCCTCCGCGGCACGCAGGTTGGCGCGACTCGCGTCGATATCCTGGATGCGCGGGCCGTTGATCGCCTCGATCATCGCGGCATGGGTCTGCGCCAGCTTGGCCGCCGCCGAATCCAGCGCCATGCGCGCATCGTCGAGCTGCTGCTGCGACGAGACATTGCGCGCCGCCAGATCCTTCTGTCGCGCGAACGTCGCCTCGGCATCCGTCAGCGTTGCCTGTGCTGCCGCGAAATTGGCGCGCGCCTGGTCGATGTCTTCCGGCCGCGTGCCGGCGAGCAACTCATCGAGTTGCGCCTTGGCGGCATCGCGACGCCCCTCGGCCAACGCGCTGGCGTTCTGGTAGGTCGCGGGATCGACTTCGGCGACGGTCTCGCCCTGGCTCACCCGATCGCCTTCGCGCTTTGGCATGGCGACCACCTTGCCCTCGACCTCGAAGGCCAGATCGACCTGGCGGATTTCGACATTGCCGTACAGCGTGCCGGCGTCGGGGGTGGCGGCCAGCCGCTGGGCCAGCAGCCAACCACCCCCGCCCAGGATGACAAGCAGGATGACGACGATCGGGAGGCGCTTCATGCGAGGGGGTCCGTGCTGCGCCGCGCAGATTAGCGGGGACGCGCCGGGCCGGGGTTGATCCAGGTCAATTCGCTGCCGGCCGGGTTCGGCTATTGCCGCCGCACCGAGGTCCCGGCCGGCAGCCCGTTCGATGCCGCGAGACCGCGCGGGGCGCAGTGACCTTCGCTGCCAACAGCAGACGTCTGAGAGGCACCCATGCCGAACGCCATCACCCGCCGGACTTTCGGAGCCACGGCGGCCATTGCCCTTGCCGCTCCGTTCATCCGCCGGGCCGACGCCGCCGCGGCAATCCAGCTACGTTGCTCGCTCGACACCGCGCCTTCGCATCCGCGCAATGTCGCGTTCCGCGATTTCCTGGCGAAGATCGAGGCCGCCTCGAACGGCCAGGTCACCACCAAGCTGTTCGAAAGCGGCGCCCTGTTTCCCGACCTTCAGGTGCTCAAGGCGGTGGTGCAGGGCCAGGTGGAGATGGCCTGCCCGGGCACCTGGACGATCACCGGCTTTGTCGCCGATGCGGATTTTTCGGAGTTGCCGGCATTCTACGGCCGGCCGATCGACCTCGTGCGCAAGGCGACCGACGGCAAGGCCGGCAAATACGTCAATGAAGAGATCAAGAACAAGCTGCACGTGGAAGTGCTGGGCGGCTGGTTCGATCTCGGCTTCTATAACTGGTTCTCCACCCGCAAGCCGCTGAATTCGCTGGCCGACATCAAGGACATGAAGATCCGCAGCCCGGGCGGCGTGCTGATCTCCTGGCGCATCCACTATCTTGGCGGCATTCCCAATGTCACTGCGTGGCCGGACGTGCCGCTGGCCATGTCACAGGGCACGTTCGACGGGCTGATCAGTTCCAACGAGAGCTGCAACAGCGCCAAACTGTACGATTCCGGGCTGCGCCATTCGTTGCAGGACCATCAGGGTATCGGGCTCTATGTGCCGCTGGTCAACCAGGACTTCTGGGCGAAGCTCGGTCCGAAGTTGCAGGAGACGGTGTTGCAGCTATGGGCCGAGAACCTGCCGAACTACCGCGTCAACACCGCGAAGTCGCAGGAGCATGCGCGCGAGGAACTGACGCAGCACGGCGTCACCTTCGTCGATGTGCCGCAAGCCGAACTCGACGCCGAACATGCGAAGATGGTGAAGGAGCAGGATAAGGCCGTGCAGGACGCGCATATTTCGCCGGAGCTGGTGAAGCTGGTCATGGCGGATGTGGGTGTCTGACAGCGGCGCTTGACTGTCGTCGCTTGCGGCCGGCGATGTTGCCGTCGCACCGGCGCACCTCACCTCATGGCCTTGCCCCCGGGGCAAGCGCCCGCAGGCACGGCTTGATCCGGCCATCTAGCGCGGCAGCGCGCCGCATAGATGGCCGGGTCACGCCCGGCCATGACATGGGCAGCGCCGGTGCGACGGCAAACGACTGCATTACCAGACGATCATCTGCCCGGCTGCAATGCTGGCTTGACGAAGCGGAACCGCGCGGTGCAGTAACCTTTGCCGCCAACTGCCAACGTCCGAGAGGCACAGATGTCAAACACAATCACGCGCCGGGCCTTCGGGGCCTCGGCGGCCGTTGCCCTTGCCGCTCCCTTCATCCGCCGGGCCGACGCCGCCGCGCCGATCGAGCTGCGCTGCTCGCTGGACACCGCGCCCTCGCATCCGCGCAACGTGGCGTTCCGTGACTTTCTCGGCAAGATCGAGGCAGCGTCAAGCGGCCAGATCACCACCAAGCTGTTCGAAAGCGGCGCGTTGTTCC
This sequence comes from Acetobacteraceae bacterium, assembly GCA_049522565.1. Taxonomy (GTDB): domain Bacteria; phylum Pseudomonadota; class Alphaproteobacteria; order Acetobacterales; family Acetobacteraceae; genus JASHVB01. The sequence continues at coordinate 16,625 of JBEKNT010000073.1, read as the reverse complement.
CCGACCTTCAGGTGGTGAAGGCGCTGGTGCAGGGCCAGGTGGAGATGGCCTGTCCCGGTACCTGGACCATCACCGGCTTCGTGCCGGACGCCGACTTTTCGCAGTTGCCGGCGTTCTACGGCCGGCCGATCGACCTGGTGCACAAGGCGACCGACGGCAAGGGCGGCAAGTTCGTCAATTCCGAGATCACCGACAAGCTGCATCTGCAAGTGCTGGGCGGCTGGTTCGATCTCGGCTTCAACAACTGGTTCTCGACACGCAAGCCGCTCAATACGCTGGCAGACCTGACGGGGATGAAGCTGCGCAGCCCCGGCGGGGTGCTCAACTCGTTCCGGATCCACTACTTTGGCGGCATCCCCACCGTCACTGCGTGGCCGGACGTGCCGCTGGCCATGTCGCAGGGTACCTTCGACGGGCTGATCAGCACCAACGAAAGCACCAACAGCTCCAAGCTGTACGATTCGGGGATGCGGTATTCGTTGCAGGACCATCAGGGCATGGGGCTGTACGTGCCGCTGGCCAACCAGGCGTTCTGGGACAAGATCGGTCCGAAGCTGCGCGAGACGGTGCTGAAGCTGTGGGCGGACAACCTGCCGACCTGGCGCGCCAACAGCGCCAAGTCGCAGGAACGCGCCCGCGGAGAACTGACACAGCACGGCGTCACGTTCGTGGACGTGCCGCAGGCCGAACTGGACGCGGCCCACGCCAAAATGGTGAAGGAGCAGGATAAGGCAGTGCAGGACGCGCATATTTCGCCGAAGCTGGTCGAGCTGGTCATGGCGGATGTCGGCGTCTGAGCTCGCGCCGGTTGCGCATCCCGGTCTCCGGCGGTTATTTGCCGTATGGGACCGCATCGAGCGCACCCTGGTAGGTTTGCTCGGCGCGGTTGCCTTGGCGATCGCCGTGACGCAGGTGTTCGGGCGCTATATCGATCCGGCGGGCGCGATCACCTGGGCCGAGGAAGTCATCGTCTATATCATGGTCTGGGCGATCATGATCATCGCCAGCCAGCTTGTGCGCACCGACGGACAGGTGCGCCCGGACCTGGTATTGCGCATGCTGCCGGCGGGGGTGCAGCGCTGGGTCGAGATGTTCAACTGCCTGGTCGCCATCGCCTTCACCTTCGGCATGGTCTGGTACGGCTGGGACGTCGTCAGCACCGCGGTGCTGCTTGACCAGCGCAGCTCCTCCGATTTGCAATTCCCGATCTGGATCTACTACACCGCGCTGCCGGTCGGCGGCGGGCTGATGCTGGTGCGCTACAGTATCCGGCTGGTTCGTTACGCCTTATTCTTCGATCCGCGCACCATGTCGGTCGGCCACACGCTGGCGATCGCGCACGAGGTGGGAGCCGAACTCGCCTTGACGGTCCACGAAGCGGTCCACCGGTAATCCGCCCGCGCGATGGCAGCCATCGGTTTCCTTGTGCTGTTCTTCGGCTTGCTCGCGGCGGGCATGCCGATCTTTTTGGTGCTCGGCGCCTGTGCCGCGGTGCTGTACTTCCTGTCCGACCAGCCGATCATCGGGCTGGCGCAGAACATGATCGACCAGCTCAACTCGACCACGCTGATGTCGCTGCCGTTGTTCGTGATGGCAGCGGCGTTCATGCGGCGCGGCGGGGTGGCGCAAGCGCTGGTCGATCTGTCCACGGCCTGGCTGGGCGGGGTGAAGGGCTCGCTCGGCCTGGTGGCGGTGGTGTCCTGCGCGTTGTTCGCGGCGATCTCCGGCTCGTCGGTGGCGACCGCGCTGGCGATGGGCACCATCCTGCTGCCGGCGATGCTGAAGCGCGGCTATCCGCGCGGCTTCTCGCTGGGCGTGCTGGGTGCCTCGGGCACCATCGGCGTGGTGATCCCGCCGTCGCTGGCGCTGATCCTGTATGGCATCGTGACGGAGCAATCGGTGCCGCGGTTGTTCCTGGCGGGCATCCTGCCCGGGCTGTTGCAGGCCGGCGCGTTCTTCCTGTGGGTGCTGTACTATGCGCACCGCAAGAACTTCCCGGTCGAGCCGGCGATGCCGCTGCGCGAGCGGCTGCGCGTCACGGTGCGGGGACTGCCGGCCATGGCGGTGCCGTTCGTCGTGCTGACCGGCATCTACGGCGGCTTCATGACGGTCACCGAATCCGCGGCACTGGCCGCGGTGACCTCGCTGGTGGTCAGCCTGATCGTGTATCGCGGCTTTCCCTTCACGCAGACGCTGGAGGTGATCGCCGAGGCGCTGTCCAGCGCCGGCGTCATCATGCTGATCATCGCCACTGCTCTGGTGTTCGGCCATTGGATGACCGGCTCGGGGCTGCCCGCGAAACTGGTGGAGTTCGCGGTCAAGCAGGGCTTCAGCACCTGGGAATTCCTGCTGGCGATGAACCTGCTGCTGCTGATCATCGGCTGCTTCCTGGAGGTGGTCAGCACGCTGCTGCTGGTGATGCCGATCCTGGCGCCGGTGCTGGTGCCGCTGGGGGTCGATCCGGTGCATTTCGGCATCATCTTCACCCACAACATGGAAGTGGGGCTGGTGCATCCTCCGGTCGGGCTGAACCTGTTCGTGCTGTCCACCATTTCCGACGCGCCGATGGGCGAGGTGATCCGCGGCATCCTGCCGTTCCTGGTGTTGCTGCTGATCGTGCTGGGGCTGATCACGTATTGGCCGGCGATGACGCTGTGGCTGCCGGATCTGGTGTTCGGGAAGTAGTGGCCGCGCTGTTGGTATTGCTCAGGCCGCCAGCGGTCGCGCCTTCAGCCACAGGAACATCGGAATTCGGGTCCAGGGCGCCAGGTGGTCTCGCCCGTGATCGAGCTCGGGCACCGGTTCGCGGAGTGACGTGATCGCGAGTCCCGCCGCCTCCAATGCAGCCGCGTAGTTTTCGAGCGGCTGCGACCAACCGGCAAAATGCATGCGCATTCCATCGCGCTCTTCCACGCCATCGAAGCGCTGCCGGCCGAAATAGCTGCCTTCGACAACGAAGGGGGCGTTCGTTTCAGCGCCGGCGAAGCGCCCGCGATCGGCGAACGGATGGCAAATGGACACGACAAGCTGTCCGGTGGGGCGCATGACGCGGCGGATCTCCCGCAAGGCGGCCGGAACATCCGCAACGTCCATCAGCACATTGTAGGCCAGGACGAGATCCAAGCACGCATCGGCAAACGGCAGCCCGGCGGCGGCGCCGACGGCATGGTCCTGCGCAGAGCAGGCCTGCGCGGCAGCCGCCACAAATTCGAAGACCGGATCGACCGCGGTCACCTGATAGCCGCAGCCGGCCAGTACACGAGCGCCGCGTCCCTCGCCGCAACCCATGTCCAGCGCCTTGCCGTTGCCGCGGCCGATGAATGCTGCCAGCGCAGCCTGGTAGGCCCAGAAGGCGTCATGGTTCGGCTTGCGTGCCCAGGCGACCCAATCCGCAGCAACCCGGGACCAGTGATTGCAGTCCTCGTCCGGGTCCGGCATCGGTGCGCTCCCCTCGGTTGCACTCCTTCGCCGGGGCACCTTGCCCTGGTTGCGATATTAGGATATCCTCCGCTGGATATCCAATATTCGCAGAACAGCCTGTGCCCCTGTATATCAAAGACGACACCACCGCGCGGCTGGTGGCCGAGCTCGCCGAACGACGCGGCGTCACCAAGCAGGATGCCGTGAAAATCGCCGTCAAGGCAGAGCTGGACCGCATGGCCGAAGCCATCCCGCTGCGCGAACGCTTTGCCGCTTTGCGCGCAGAACATCCACTCCCACCGCCGACCGGGCAGGCCGCCGACAAGGCGTTCTTCGACGAGCTTGCCGGCGAATCCTGATGATTTTTGCGGACGCTTCGGCGCTGATCGCCATCATCGCGAACGAGCCCGAGGCCGCCGCCCTGGCTGATCTGCTGGAAACCGATCGGCGGCGGCTTTGTTCCGCCATATCGGTTTGGGAGACGGTCGCGGGTCTCTGCCGCAGCTATACATTTTCCGTGCCTGCCGCTCGCACGCATGTCGGCCGCTTCCTGGCGGTCGGCCAGTTCCGGTTTGTCGACATTGGCGAACGGGAATTCGAGATTGCCGCCGACGCTTACGCCCAATACGGCAGAGGCCGCCACCCGGCGGCGCTCAACATGGGCGATTGCTACGCCTACGCGTGCACCAGGGCGAACCGGGCAGCATTGCTGTTCAAGGGCGAGGATTTTACGAAGACCGATATCGCTCCCGCCCGGTAGACTCAGCCGCCTTATGTGCCGAGCGCTGCAAAGTCGTGGATCACCGAGCCAAGCCCGGTGATGACACATCCGGGTGGACCATCGTCCAAGCCGCTTTAAGTTAGGGCTCGCCGAGCAATAAACGAATCACCATGCGGCGCAGCATCGTCCGTCCCGTCATGGCAGGCCCCCGGGTCAATCGCCCGGGGGCAGGCTCCGGCCCGCCATCCACGACTTTGCGGCTCACATCAAGGAAAGTCGTGGATGGTCCGCCTGCGCGGACCATGACGACTTGGGCACGGTCCGCACGTCAACTGACGCAGTTATTCCGCGGCGAACCCTTGGCAGCACCGCCGACCCGCCGTCGCGCAGCTTCGCCGCCACGGCCAGCACGCGGTCCACCAGCACCGGCGGCAAGCGCCCTGCAACGACGGGCCGGGTTCAGGCGGCGGCCTGGCCGAAATAGGCCTGCTTGAGCCGCTGTGGCAGGTCGGGCTCGGCGGCCGCCGCTTCCAGCACGATTCGTCCGCCGGCCATCGCATAGACGCGATCGGCGAAAGTCAGCGACTTCTGCACGGCTTGCTCGACCAGCAGGACCGATGCGCCGTCGGCCCGCAAGGCAGCGGCCACCGCCAGCACACGATCGACCAGCACCGGCGACAGGCCGGCGGAAGGCTCGTCGAGCATCAGGAGCCTGGGCCGGCGAACCACCCCCTGCGCCACCGCCAGCATCTGCTGCTGCCCGCCGGAGAGCGCGGCGCCGAACTGGTTCCGCTTGGCGGCGATCTCGGGGAACAGCGCATAGACTTCCTCGATCCGGGCGAGGTGCGCCGCACGCGGCAGGTCGTAGCCGGCAAGCAGCAGATTATCCTGCACGCTCAGATGGGTGAAAATACGGTGGTCCTGGATGACGTGTCCGATCCCCAGCCGCACCGTATCCTTCGCACCGAGGCCGGCGAGGTCGCGGCCGTCGAACACCACACGACCGGCCTGCTTGGGCAGCAGACCGGCAATGGTGCAGAGCAGTGTGCTTTTGCCCGCGCCGTTCGGCCCCAGGATGGCGACCAGCTCACCCCGGCCGACCGTCATGTCGACACCGTGCAACACGCGCAGTTTGCCGTACCCGGCCGTCAGCCCGGCCACCAGAAGCAGCGGTTCAGCTTCCGAGATAGGCATCGATGACGTCCTGGTGCGCCCTGATCTTGGCCGGCGTTCCGTTGGCGAGGCTGCGGCCCAGGTTGAGCACGGTCACTTGTTCGCAGATATCGAAGACGAGGTCCGTGTGGTGCTCGACCAGCAGCACGCCGATGCCGATCCGGCTGATCGCGGTGATCAACGCCCCCAGCAGTTGAATTTCGTCGCCCGCCAGCCCGGCGGCCGGTTCGTCGAGCAGCAGGAAGGCCGGGTTGGGCATCAGCGCGCGGGCAATCTCGAGGAAGCGGAGTTCGCTGTGCTGCAACCGGTCTGCTCGCACGTCCGCCAGGCGCTTCAGCCCCACGGCCTCAAGGGCGAGCATGGCCCGTTCCCGAAGCTCCCTCTCCTCGCGCCGGTGCCGCCCAAGGCTGAGGACCGTCTCGATGAAGGTGCATTGCCCAAGCACGGTGCCGCCGATCATGACGTTGGCCAGCACCGAGGCCTCGCCGACGATGCGCGGCGTTTGGAAGGTGCGGGCGATGCCGATGCCGGCCCTGGTCTGCGGCGCCCCGGGCCGAAGCGCTGCCCCGCGCAGCCGGACCGCGCCCGAATCAGGCCGGTAAAAGCCCGAAATCACGTTGAGCACCGTCGTCTTGCCGGAACCGTTCGGGCCGATCAGCCCGTGCACCTCGCCCGGCGTGATGGCCAGGCTGAGGCCATCGATCGCGCGCACGCCGCCAAAGCTCAGAACCACATCCTCGACGCCGATCTGTCCCCGCGCCGTGGTGGCCGACAACAGCCGGGGCAGGAGCTGTTGGTTCGGCCGGATGATCCGTCCGGTTTCCAATGGCTTGCGGTTCTTGAAATCGAACAGGTTGGCGAAGCCGCCGGGCGCCAGCAGCACGATCGCCAGCAACAGAGTGGCGTAGAGGAACGAGGCCCAGGCGGCCAGCGGCGCGGCCACCTCGGGCAACAGGGTGAGCAAGACGGTCGAGAACAGCGGGCCGAGGATGGAGCCGCGGCCGCCGATCAGGATCGCGATGAAGAACAGGATCGAGAGATCGATCGAGAAGGCGTCGGGTGTGATGTAGCTCTGCAGCGAGGCGAACAGGCCGCCGGAGAGCCCCCCGGCCGCGCCGGCGAAAAGAAAGGTGAGGGAGAGCAAGACCGGCTTGGAGATGCCATTCGCCTCGGCGGCGACCTCGGCGTCGCGGATCGCCAGCAGCGCGCGGCCGAACCGGCTGGCAGCGACGTTTGCGCTGAGCCAGGTGAACAACGCGGCAGCCGCCAGGCAGAAGTAGTAGAACCCCCAGGTGGTGGAAAACGGACCGCCGAAGGTCGGCCCGACGACGCCGATGCCGCCGCCGGTGACGCTCTGCCAGGCCATCGCGATCTGCGTCACGATGGTGGCGAAGCCGATCGTCGTCACGGCGAAATAGAACGCCCGCAGCCGCAGTGCCGGCAGGCCGATGAGCACGCTGGCGATCGCTCCGACGATGCCAGCCGCGGCCAGCGCGAGGTAGGGCGACACTGGCGCGAATGCGGTGCCCGCCGAGAGAGCGGCGGTGACGTAAGCGCCGAGCGCCAGCAGCGCGACGCCCCAGCCGATGGCGATCTGGCCGGCGAATCCCACCACCAGGTTCAGGCCGGACACCAGTACCCAGTAGACGGCGGCGCGGCCGATGATCAGCCCGAAATAGGCGTTGTCGGTCAACGGCAGCAGGCAGGCCAGCCCGAACAGTCCGGCGAACGGCGCCAGCTTGCCAACGAACTGGCGCGGGGTCTGCCGCGCCGTGCCGCTGACGCTATCGTGCAGCACGACCTGCGACATCAGACCCGCCTCGCCGGCGGTTCGCCGAACAGGCCCTGCGGCACGATCAACAGCGCCACGATGAACACGCCGAACACGGCGACCGAAGAAAACACGCCGCCCATCAGGAAGTTCGTGGCCTGCTGGAACAGCCCGAGCATGATGCCAGCCACCACCGCGCCGCGGTTGTTGCCGATGCTGCCGAGCGCCACCGGGATGAAGCCGTAGAAATTGAACGGCGAGACGTTGGCGAAGAAGGCGAGCATGATGCCGCCACTGGCGAATCCGGCCAGCCCGCCGATCGCGCCGGCCAGCGCGTAGCTGGCAACCCGCAGCCCGCGTTCCGGCAGCCCGAGCGCGCGGGCGGCGAAGTTATCCTCGGCAATGGCGAGGAAGGCCCGCCCGATCATGCTGTGCCGGTAGAGCAACTCCAGCCCACCTACCACGAGCACGCATGCCACGACCGGCATCCAGAACCGTTCGCGGATGCCCAACAGATCGACGGGAATAAGCTGGGGGAACCGCTGCGGCACGGTGCTCCACTCGATGGCGGTGAATTGCTGGATCATCAGGCACAGCGCCAGCGTCGAGAGCACGTAGAGATGCTGGTCCAGGCTGCGCAGCACCGGCCGCACGGCAACGAACTCGGTGATGACGCCGACCACCGCGCAGCAGGCCAGGGTGGCGAGCAATCCGACGATTCCGGGCAGGCCGAGCCGGTCGATGAACAGGGCGCCGAAGACGCCACCCAACATGCCGAGCGCCCCGGCAGTGAAGCTGAACACCCGCGAGGTGCTGAACATCACGTTGTAGGCCACGGCGATGAGCGCGTATGCCGCGCCCATCGCCAGTCCGTAGGAGATGATCGATTCAATCATCAGGCGCCGGCATCAGGCGGGGGGCGTCAGGTGAGGGCATCCGGCGTTTGCATCAGGCGCCGGGTGCCAGGGTCATGGCGCCGTTGCGGCTGGAGTTGGCGGCCGACATGACGATCTCCGACGTCGGGTAGCCGTTATGCTCTTTCGGCGAGAAGGCGTAGTCGCCGAACAGGCCCGGCCAGGTCGACAAGCCGTTCCAGTAGGCGATGATCTTGTCCGAATCGCTCGATCCGGTCTTGCTTACCGCTTCGACAACGAGCGTCACCGCATCGACCCCGGCCGTCACCCACCAGAGCAGGGTGTCCTGCAACTCGACCTTGCCCTTCACCTCATCGACGAATGCCGCCATGCGCGGCGGCAGCATGCCGTCGGCGTTGTAGCTGCACGAGCGGTAGCCGACAGTGAACACCTTGTCCCAGTACTCCGGCTTCTCGAGCAGATGCGCCACGTCGCCCGAACCCAGGGCGGGATGGCCTGCCATGACGACGTCCCAGCCGATCCGCCCACGCGCGTTCATGATGCGGGCATCCAGGCCGGTCGAATCGCTCCAGCAGGCGATCGCCTGCGCGCCGGCATCGCGCGCATGCAGCAGGTTGGGCGAGACGTCCTGCGCGTTGGCATCGATCACTTCGCTGTAGACGACCTCGGCGCCGTCCTTCCTGAAGTTGGCGACGGAACCGGCGGTCGCCGTGGTGCCGTAGCCCGTGTTGTCGCCGAGCACCGCCACCTTCTTTAGCTTCAGGATGTCGAGGACGTAGTGGCGAACGGCGTCGTCCCATTGCGAGCTATCCGGGGAAAGCCGGAAGGCGTTCGGGAATTTTTCGGGGTCGATCAGCGAATCGACCACGCAGATGCCGAGGCTGGGCACCTTGAAGCGGGTGAATATCGGCGTGGTGGCTAACGACTCGCCGGAGTTGACCGGGCCGAAGACGGCATGGACCTTCTGGTTCGACGCCAGGTCCGTGGCGGCGTTCACGGCCTTCGCCGGATCGCCCGAACTGTCGCGGGTGATGACGTCGATCATCCGGCCGTTCACCCCACCGGCGGCGTTGATCTTGTTGGCGGCATAGACGATGCCCCGGTTGAAACCGACGCCGGGTGCCGAATTCGCCCCGGTGAGGGCGGTCAGCCAGCCGAAGCGGATCGGCTCGGGCGCCGCCGCCACACGCCGGGTCGTGAGCCCGGCCGCGGCTGCGCCGAGCGAACCGTAGAGAATACCGCGACGTGTGATGGGCATGATGACGTTCCTTTGCTTGTTCGCAGACCGCGTCGTGAAGCGGGAAATGCCAACCAGCTTGCATCCTGTCGGCTGATCACTCGGATCGCCGAATGCCGCAGAGCCGAGGGCTGCGTTGATTGCCGTCCGCTATTGTTGGGTTGCGTCGCTATTCTTTCGGGCGACCGCTCGCATTGATGTGGATCAATGCGCGCAGCCAACCGGCGCGTCCTGGCCGAACCGGCACGGGCGCGTCATACTGGTGCGCAGCGACCCGGGACGGAGCGGACCAATGGCTGTCGAAAAGCAGGCCTATCGCGAGGCAATGGCCCGCCTCGGCGCGGCGGTGAACGTGATCACCACCGACGGACCGGGCGGGCGCGCCGGGTTCACCGCCTCGGCCGTGTGCAGCGTCACCGACACGCCGCCGACGCTGCTGGTCTGTGCCAATCGCACCAATGATTCCTACCCGGCGATGAAGACCAACGCGGTGCTGTGCGTGAACACGCTGGCCGGCGCGCACGAGGAGCTGTCCCCGGTATTCGCCGGCATGACCGACCACACCATGGCGGCGCGCTTCGAGGGTGCCACCTGGCATGCGCTGACGACCGGGGCTCCGGTGCTGGACGGAGCGCTGGTGGCGTTCGACTGCCGCATCACGCAGATCGTCGAGGTCGGCACCCATGACGTGTTCATCTGTTCGGTGGAGGCGGTGGAAGTGGGCACGGTGCACGAGGGGCTGATTTACTACGCCCGCGGGTATCATCGCATTGTGCACGGCGGGTAGTGCGGCGACTGGCCGCGCCGGTGGTGTCAGAAAGTTTCGCCGCTCCACGGATTGATGCCGGACAAGCCGGGGAAATGCGCAGCTATTAGCCGAAAGTCGTCGACGTTTCGCGTTGCAACAGTGGCGCCATGAGCAACTGCAATGGCAGCGATGACAAGGTCGCCGCCAAAATTGGGTTTGCGTGCATGTGGGCGTGTTGTAGCGAGATTCCGCAGTGCGGGTACGGCGTGTAGACGGCCGAGGATCCGGGCCGCCGCTCCGTCCAGCGGGAGGATGCGCTGGGTGGTCAGAATAGCTTCCAGCCACGCAGTCAATTGCTGCACCAGAGCCGTATTCGCTCGGGGCGCCTTGGCGATTCCGTACTCGATCTCAGCCACACTGAAGGAGGCGATTGCGATCTCTGCCTCGGGTACGGTGGCGAGCCACGCAGCGACGTTGTGATCAGGGTCGGGTAGTCGAAGCTCACTCAGAACGTTCGTCTCCAGGATAATTGTCACCCTTGTTCTCCGGGCTTAAGGCACGCGGCGTTAAGCTTTCTGCGAGGCTGCCCCTCGCTTCGTTCAATGCCGAATCGAACTCGTCGCCCCTTCTACCGAAGCGCACGGCCTGGAGAATGGCTTTCAGACTCGGTTTGGTCTTCTCGAAATACTCCCTGGAAACGACCACGACCTCACGACCATCCCTACGCCGAACGAACTGCGGGCGCCCTTCGACTGCTGCGTCCACCACCTCCGAAAAGCGGTGGCGGGCGGTAGCCGCCTGCCAGACATCAGACATTGTAAATGACATTCCATCGATGGTGCGCAGGCTACCAGTGCCCGCTAACCTGTCAAGTAAAAAAACATCTCCAGCGTCTGATGAATCGTCAATTGAACGGGCACATGGAGCGGACCCCGGCGGCTGACCCGAGACAGATAGTATAGCAGCCGACACCTGCCTGATGTGCCAAATCCCAGCCCCGAGCCGTCTCCCCCCAGCAACATACCCCCTTGACGCCACCCACCCGGTACGCCATTTCCAGCCAATCAGGACCAAACCGGTCCAGTTAGTGCAACGCCACAGGCTGAAGGGTTTCGAAAAGCCATGCTCAGGCTGTCGAAGCTGACCGACTATGCGGTCGTGGTGCTGGTGCGCCTGGCCGATACCGAGCGGGTGCAGACCTCGCCGGGCATCGCCGCAACCACCGGCATTCCCGAGCCGACCGTCGCCAAGGTGCTGAAAACGCTTGCCGCCGGCGGCCTGGTCGGGTCGCAGCGCGGCGCCCGCGGCGGCTATCGGCTGCTGCGCCCGCTCGCCGCCATCCCGGTCGCCGACGTGATCGCCGCGATCGACGGGCCGATCGCGCTCGCGGCCTGCGTGGACGGCTCGCTGACCGAGTGCGAGTCCCAGGGCTTGTGCCCGGTGCGTGGCCGCTGGGATCCGGTGAACGACGCGATCCACCAGGCGCTGTCCTCGATCACGCTGGCGGACATGCAGGAGGCGGCGATCCCGCGCGCCTTCCGCGTGCCGGCCCGCGCGGCCCGCGTCCAGCCGACCCTCGTACTGCCCGCTGAATAGGGGTCCGTATGCCCGCCGTCACCGAAACGCTCGATACCGTCCAGTCCGTCACCCAGTCCGGCTACAAGTGGGGTTGGGAGACCGAGATCGAGATGGACCTCGCGCCCAAGGGCCTGAGCGAGGACACGATTGCCCTGATCTCCGACCGCAAGGGCGAGCCCGACTGGCTGCTGCAATGGCGGCTGAAGGCCTTCGCCGCCTGGAAGCAGATGGAGGAGCCGCACTGGGCGCGCGTCGAGCACCAGCCGATCGACTACCAGGACCTGCACTACTACGCCGCGCCGAAGAAGAAGCCCGGCCTGAAGAGCCTCGACGAGGTCGATCCCGAGCTGCTGAAAATGTACGAGAAGCTCGGCATCCCGCTGAAGGAGCGGGCGATCCTGGCCGGCGTCGATCCGGACGCGGCGGAGAACCGGCAGATCGCGGTCGATGCGGTATTCGACAGTGTGTCCGTCGCGACGACGTTCCGCGCGACGCTCAGCAAGGCGGGCGTGATCTTCTGCCCGATCAGCGAGGCGGTGCGCGACTATCCGGAACTGGTGCAGCAGTATCTCGGCACTGTCGTGCCGGTCGGCGACAACTTCTTCGCCGCGCTGAACAGCGCGGTGTTCACCGACGGCAGCTTCTGTTTCGTGCCGAAGGGCGTGCGCTGCCCGATGGAGCTGTCCACCTATTTCCGCATCAACGCGCGCAACACCGGCCAGTTCGAGCGGACGCTGATCATCGCCGAGACCGGCGCTTCCGTCAGCTACCTGGAAGGCTGCACCGCGCCGATGCGCGACGAGAACCAGTTGCACGCCGCGGTGGTCGAGCTGGTCGCGCTGGACGACGCGCAGATCAAGTATTCCACGGTGCAGAACTGGTATCCCGGCGACGCGGAAGGCCGCGGCGGCATCTATAATTTCGTCACCAAGCGCGGTGCCTGCCGTGGCGCACGGTCGAAGATTTCCTGGACGCAGGTGGAGACCGGCTCGGCGATCACCTGGAAATACCCATCCTGTGTCTTGCTCGGCGAGGACAGCGTCGGCGAATTCTATTCCGTCGCGGTGACCAACAACCGCCAACAGGCGGATACCGGCACCAAGATGATCCATATCGGCCGCGGCTCGCGCAGCACGATCGTGTCGAAGGGCATCAGCGCCGGGAAGTCGAACAACACCTATCGCGGACTGGTGCGCGTGCTGCCGTCGGCTGCCGGCGCGCGCAACCACACGCAGTGCGATTCGCTGCTGATCGGCGACCAGTGTGGCGCGCATACCGTGCCGTATATCGAAAGCCGCAACCCGACGGCGAAGGTGGAGCACGAGGCCACCACCTCGAAGATCGCCGACGACCAGTTGTTCTATTGTCGCCAGCGCGGATTGTCGGAAGAGGACGCGGTGAACCTGATCGTCAACGGGTTCTGCAAGGACGTCTTGAAGGAACTGCCGATGGAGTTCGCCGTCGAGGCGCAGAAGCTGCTGGCGGTGAGCCTCGAAGGCTCCGTGGGATGACAACACGCACGTCATGGCTGTTCGCACTGTGGGTTACGACATGCCGGGCATCGGCGTGACGGAATTGGGATAAACGACGTATGTTGGAAATTCGCGGCCTGGCCGCTTCGATCAACGACAAGCCCATCCTGCACGGCATCGACCTGACGGTGCCGCAAGGCGAGGTGCACGCCATCATGGGGCCGAACGGCTCCGGCAAGTCCACGCTGGCCTATGTGCTGTCCGGACGGGAGGACTACACGGTGACCGGCGGTTCGGTGCGGTTCGACGGGCAGGACCTGCTGACCATGGCACCGGAGGAGCGCGCCGCGCTCGGCGTGTTCCTGGCGTTCCAGGCGCCGATCGAACTGCCCGGCGTCGGCAATGCCAACTTCCTGCGCACCGCGCTGAACGCGCTGCGCCGGTCGCGCGGGGAAAGCGAACTGGATGCGGTGCAGTTCCTCAAGCTGGCGCGCGCCGAGACGAAGCGGCTGGCGATGCCGGACGACATGCTGCGGCGGAACGTGAATGTCGGCTTCTCCGGCGGCGAGAAGAAGCGCAACGAAGTGCTGCAAATGGCGATCCTGCGGCCAAAGCTGGCGATCCTCGACGAGACGGACAGCGGGCTGGATATCGATGCGCTGAAGATCGTCGCGGATGGCGTGAATGCGCTGCGCGGGCCGGAATTCTCCGCGCTGGTGATCACCCACCATCAGCGATTGCTCGACCACATCGTGCCGGACCGCGTGCATGTGCTGGTGGGTGGCCGGATCGTGCGGTCCGGCGGCCCGGATCTGGCACGCGCGCTGGAAGCGCAGGGCTACGCCCAGGTCATCGCGGAGGCAGCGTGATGCTTGGCGCCGCAGCGACGGGCAGCGGACGCGCCGTGTGCCGGTCGCACGCTCGCCCGCGCGTCATGGCCAGGCCTCACCCGGCGATCTGTCGCGGCACCGGTGCGGGTACAGATGGCCGGGTCAGGCCCGGCCATGACGCACGGGCGAGCGTGGGCTTGTGCGACGCCGCTATGTCGGTGCGCCCACGATGACCGCCGCAATCCACACCGGCGCCGACGGCTTCCTCGCGCGCTACGCGGCGTTGCGCGACCGCTTGCCGGGTGCGCAGGGAGTCCGTGATGCCGCGGCGGAATCGTTTCGTCGCAACGGTCTGCCCGGACGCCGGGTGGAAGCGTGGAAATACACGGACCTGCGCCCCGTCGCGGTCGCCAGCTTCCAGGAACCGCTCGGCCTCCGTGCCAACTGCGACGCGCTCCTCGCACGAGTTCCGGCGTTGGAAGGCGCGCGCCTGGCGTTCGTCGATGGCCGCTTCCGCGACGACCTGTCCACGCCGCCAATCGCCGCACGCTTCACCCGCTTCGCCGACCGTCCCGTGTTCGGCACGCTCGCCCGCCCCGACCGCGAACCGATGGTCGCGCTCAACACCATGCTGGCGGAAGACGGCGCCATCATCGACGTGCCGGCGAACACCGACGGCGGGCTGCTCCACCTGGTCAGCCTGGCCACCGCAACCCCGGGCGGCGCCGCGGACTTTCACCCGCGCCACAGCATCCGGCTCGCCCCCGGCGCCCGGCTGACCGTGCTGGAAACCTCGATCGGCGACGGCACCTATCTGCACGCCCCGGTCACCGAACTGCACGTCGCCGAGGCCGCCGCGCTGACGCATATCCGCCTCCAGGACGAATCCGCCACCGCGTTCCACCTGGCGACGCTCTACGCCGAGATCGCCGAACGCGGCACCTATGACAGCTTCGCGCTGAACCTGGGTGCCCGCATGGCGCGCACCGAGGTGCACGCGCGCCTCGCCGGCCCCGGCGCCACCACACACCTGAACGGCGCGCAGCTTCTCTCCGGCACGCAGCATGCCGACTTCACCACCGTGGTGCGGCACGACGCGCCGCATGGCACCTCGCGCCAGACGGTGAAGAACGTGCTGGCCGGACGCTCGCGCGGCGTGTTCCAGGGCCGCATCGAGGTCGCGCGTCACGCGCAGAAGACCGACGGCTACCAGATGAGCCAGTCGCTGCTGCTGTCGCCCGACGCGGAAATCGACACCAAGCCGGAACTGGAAATCTTTGCCGACGACGTGAAGTGCAGCCACGGCGCGACGGTCGGCGAACTCGACAACGACCAGCTTTTCTATCTGCGCAGCCGCGGTATTCCCGATGCCGAGGCGCGCTCGATGCTGGTGCGCGCCTTCCTCGCCGAAGCGCTGGACGCCGTGACGCACGAGGCGGCGCGCGCCGTGTTGGAATCCGCCGTCGAGGGTTGGTGGCAGAGGCAGGCCGCATGAACGACGCAACCCACTCCACCACGCTGACGCACGACTTCGACATCGCGCGCATCCGCGCCGACTTTCCCATCCTGGCGCAAAGGATTCGCGGCAAGAAGCTGGTGTTCCTCGACAGCGCCGCCTCGGCGCAAAAGCCGCGTGCGGTGATCGACGCCATGCGCAACGCCATGGAGACGCAATACGCCAACGTGCATCGCGGCCTGCACTGGATGAGCGAGCGCACCACCGACGCCTACGAGGCCGTCCGCGACGCCATCGCCACCTTGATGAACGCGCGCGACCGAAGCGAGGTGGTGATCACCCGCAACGTCACCGAATCGCTCAACCTGATGGCGCACAGCTACGGCCGGGGCGTGCTGCAACCGGGCCAGGCGGTGGTGATCTCCGCCATGGAGCACCACTCGAACATCGTCCCTTGGCAGTTGCTGCGCGACGACCGCGGCATCGAGTTGCGCGTCGCACCGATCAGCGATGCCGGCGAGCTCGACATGGACGCGTTCGAGGCACTGCTGGCGGACGGCAAGGTCGGCCTGGTGTCGATGACCCACATGTCGAACGTGCTGGGCACCGTCACGCCAGCGGAACGCATCGTCCGCATCGCCCACGCATACGGTGCCAAGGTGTTGTTCGACGGCGCCCAGGCGGTGGTGCATCGCCGCATCGACGTGCAGGCGCTGGACTGCGATTTCTACGCCTGGACCGGGCACAAGCTGTACGGTCCCACCGGCATCGGCGTGCTGTGGGGGCGTCGCGAGTTGCTGGATCGCATGCCGCCCTTCCTCGGCGGCGGCGAAATGATCTCGTCCGTGTCGTACGAGAAATCCACCTGGGCCGAGGTGCCGCACAAATTCGAGGCCGGCACGCCGCCGATCCTGGAAGGCATCGGGCTGAAGGCGGCGATCGATTACGTGCAGACGATCGGCTACCAGGCAATCGCCGCACGGGAGGCGTCGCTGGTGGATCACGCGCTGGCGCGGCTGGACGCGGTCCCGGGCGTGCGCATCCTCGGCCGCGCGCAGGATCGCGGCGGCGTGGTGGCCTTCGCGCTCGACAAGGCGCACGCGCACGACGTGGCGACGCTGCTCGATCGCCAGGGCATCGCCGTGCGCGCCGGCCACCACTGCGCCGAGCCGCTGATGCATCGCTTCGGCCTGGAAAGTACCGCGCGCGCCAGCTTTGGCATCTACACGACGCACGAGGAGATCGACTTCCTGGCCGATGCGCTGGCGCGGGTACGGGAGTTCTTCACGTGATGCATACTCCGTGTCACGGCCGGACGTATGGAAAGAGACTCCCCCTCCCCTT
>JBEKNT010000072.1:0-20636 GCA_049522565.1 Acetobacteraceae bacterium | reverse complement strand
ATCGAACGCGTGCGCGCCCTGGTCGGACCGGACTGCGTGATCGGCGTCGAACTCGACCCGCACTGCCATCTCACGCTGAAGCGCGTGCGGCTCGCCGACATCATCGTCCTGTACAAGGAATTTCCACACACCGACGTGGTGGAACGCGCCGAGGACCTGCTCACGCTGGTCTTGCGCACCATCCGCAAGCAGGTCACGCCGGTGATGTCGCTGTACGACTGCCGGCAGATCGCCAGCTACCCCACCACGCTGCCGCTGATGCGCGCCTTCGTGGACAAGACCGCGGCGATGGAGGGCAAGGACGGCGTGCTGTCGGTCTCGATCGGCCACTGCTTCCCCTATGCCGATGTCGCCGAACTCTCCGGCCGCATCCTGGTGATCACCGACAACGACAAGGCCAAGGCCGATCGCCTGGCAACCGAGATCGGCCAGGAGTTCATAACGATGCGCGGCCGCACCGCGCCCGACTACCTGTCGATCGAGGACGGCATCAACACGGCGGTAACATTCAACGCCAGCCCCGTCGTGATGGCCGATCCGGCCGACAATGCCGGTGGCGGCGCACCGAGCGACAACACTACCATCCTGCGCCGTCTGATCGAGCGCGACGTGCCTGACGCAGCGGTCGGTCCCATCTGGGATCCGATCGCCGTGCGCCTGTGCTTCGACGCCGGCGAGGGCGCCAGCTTGCCGTTGCGCTTCGGCGGCAAGATCGGCCCGACCTCCGGCACACCGATCGACGCGACGGTGACCGTGACGGCATTGCGGCGCGACTGCTGGCAGAGCTTTGGTCCGACGCAGGTGCCGCTCGGCGATTGCGCCGCGGTAAGGGTCGGCGGCGTGGAGGTGGTGCTGATTTCCAACCGCACCCAGGCGCTGGGTCTGGAGCTGTTTCGCAACCTCGCGATCGAGCCGACCGAGCGAAAACTGGTCGTTGTGAAGTCCACCAATCACTTCATGGCGGCGTTCGGACCGATTGCCAAGAAGGTGATCTACGTCGATGCCGACGGGCCACTCAGCCGCGACTATCGCCGCATTCCCTACACGAAAGTGCAGCGTCCGATCTGGCCGTTGGATGCCGAAACCACCCCGGGGCTGATTCTGTAGAGGCAACGTTAGACGCAGAGTTAGAGGCCGGTCAGAGGCGAGGTCCTCTCCCTCCCCTGGTGTACCTGAGCCGCTTCGCGGCTCAAGTCCACCAGGGGAGGGAGAGAAGTTCGGAGGTGTGCACACGCTTGTGAGACACCGCGTGGTCCCGTCAGTCGCAGCCGATGCTTACCTCCCGCTGGTTCAGCATGTCTCCACGGAGGAAATCCCGCATGCGTCTGGCCCTGCTCGTCCTGTTACTGCCCTTCGCGCTCGCTGCATGCATCAGCAGCAGCAGTCCACCGCCACCCGCAAGCACCACCACCGTCGTTACGCCGCCGGGGTCAGTCGTGACGCATTGACGCCTGTTGCGCGCTGATCGAGCGCGCCGCTCCCATCACCTGGCCCACGAACAGCACGCCGGCGGTCGGCATCGGCAGCCCGCCGGCGTGCAACAGGTCGGCTGTCCAGGTGTTGCACGTGTCGAACGCGTCGTAGGTGCCGCGCGAGGCGTAGTATACGCTGCCGGGATACGGACCGTCGGCCAGCAGCACCGGCTCGCCGGTCGCCGACTTTTCCAGTTCCTGCCAGATCGCCGCCTCGATCCGCGCGAGTCCTTCACGCGAAATATGTAGCACCACAACATGCTCCGCGCCGAACGCTGCTGCGGGAGCCGTCGCCAGCGCCGTCATCAGCAGCGCGCTGCGGCTGGGCAGCATCGCGCTCAGCATGCCGCCAAACGTTGCCTGGCGTGCCAGCAGGAATTGCCGTTCGCCGAACCCGAAGGTCAGAACCTGCACCCCCGGAAACCCCTGCTCCAAGCCGGCCAATGGCCCGCCGATCTCTTCCACCGGCAGACCGATATCGGAGTGCCAGCTACGCTCGATCACATAGACGATAACGTTGTCCGCCGGCGCGAGCGGCGCGATCGCCGGGATTGATGGCGTGCACGCCCCCAGCAATAGTCCCAACAGCAGCCGGGCGCATGCAATGCCGCGGATCACGTTGGGTGCGGCCCCGTAGCGTCACAAACGGGCCATCACCTGGCGCGCGAAGTCCTCCGCCAAACGCCACTTCGCCGCTGTCCCCGTCGCAAAGATCAGCTCCCGCAGCCCGTCCTGCTCCAACGCACGAATGCGCTCCACCAAGTCGTCGGCGCTGCCCACCAGGCACGTGTCGCGGATAAGCTGCGCGTCGATCAACGCCGCCTCGCCCGGGTGCAGGCCGGTGTAGTGGAATTCGTGTGTGCGGAAATGCCGGTGCTGCGGCGGCGTTCGTTCTACCAGCGCGCAGTAGCGCTTCCAGATGCGTGACAGGAATGGCGGCGGATCGACGCCGCGTTCGTGCACCTCGTCGTAGAAGTAATACACGCTGGCCATCACATTCGGCCCGACGGTCGCCTTGATGCGGTCGGAGTCCACGGCCTCGCCCGGCTGCAACAGTGCGACATTGGTCAGCGCGCAGGTGTGGTAGCCGCCCAGGTCGCGGCCGGCCTGCGCGGCGCCCTGGCGCACATGCCCCAACGCCTCTGCGACCGCGACGCCGCGCGGCGGGATGGCGAACACCAGACCGTCGCCATGCGCGCCCGCCAGCGCCATCGCGCGCGGTCCAAACCCGGACACATACAGCGGGATTTTCGGTTCCAGCACGCCGTGCCCCGGCGCGTGCAACAGCATGCGCAGCGGCCTGGTGACGCCGTTGAACGCGTAGTCCACCGTCTCGCCGCGCAACAGCGCCGCCAGCACACGCAAATACTCGGCGAACGCGGCGATACGCATCGGCCGCTGACCCATGCTGCGCATCGCGGTGTTGCCGGTGCCGATGCCGAGGAACACGCGCCCCGGCGCCAGCCGGTTCAGCGTCGCCATCGCCGCCACCTGCACCGGCGGAATGCGCGTGCCGCAGATCGCCGTGCCGGGGCCGATCCGCAAGCGTTTCGTCTCGCGCGCCGCCAGGGCCAGCACGGCATAGCAGTCGGCGAACAGCATCTGGCTGTCGGCCACCCAGACCGAGTCGTAGCCCAGCGCCTCGGCATGGCGGAAGAAGCCGATTTCATCGATGTTCGCCATCACGCAAAAACCGAATTGCATGGCGCCTACCTATGCCTTGTCGATGTTCCAATAGAACAGCGCCGGACCGCCGATAATGCCGGTCAGGTTCTTGCGTGCCGCGATCACGCTTTGGTACTGGCCGAGCGGGATATAGGTCACCGATTCGAGGTGCCGTCGTTGCAATTCCTCGGTGATCGCGTGTCGTTTCGCGGCATCCGTCTCCACCGCCCATGCGTCGGTCAACTGCGCGATATGCTCGTCGCAGGGCCAGCCGTACCATGCATCGCCGCAGTTCCTGGCAAACGTGTTCAGCAGTGGATTGGCGATGCCGGTCACCGTCGCGTTGGTGACGAACAGGTTCCAGCCGCCCTCGGATGTCGGCTTCTTCGATGCCCGGCGCTGCGTCAGCGTGCTCCAGTCCATCGTTTGCAGATCGACCTTGGCGCCGAGTTGCCGCAGCGTGTCCGCCGCCACCAGCGCGCCGGGATGCAGCGTCGCGTTGTCGGCGGGGTCCATCACCACGATCGGCCGCCCGTCGTAGTTCGCCGCGAACAGCGCCCGTGCTTTGGCCAGGTCGTCGCCGATCGCGGCGGCACCCGTCTCGGATTCTTCCGCAGTGCCGCAGCCGAACATGGCGACGCATTTGCGCCATGGCGTCCGGTCGCCGACCGTCGCCTGCATGAACGCGGCTTGGTCCACCGCCATCGCCAGCGCCTGCCGCGCCGCCGCGTTGTCGAACGGCGGCTGCAGATGGTTGAGCACCATGAACAGCGCATAGCCGAGCGGATCGTTCGCCCGCACATCGACGTCGGCGGATGACTTCAGCAGGCCGATCAGATCGGGTGCCGGACTTTCCAGCACATCGACCTCGCCTTTGATCAGCGCATTCGCTGCCACACCGGCATCCGGCATGTAGAGCAATTCGACCCGATCCACCTTGGCAATCTTGCCGCCCGCGGCCTGGCTGGGAGGCTCGCTGCGTGGCACGTAGCCGGCGAACCGTTGGTACACCACTTTCGAGCCGGCGACCCACTCGTCCTGCACGAAGCGGAACGGGCCGGAGCCGATCGGCTCGGTGATCTGCGTGTTGGGATCGGTGTTCGCCAGGCGCTCCGGCATCATGAACGGCACGTTGCTGTCGATCTTGCCCAGCGCGTCGATGACGAAGCCGACCGGACGCTTCAGGGTCAGCCGGAAACTGCGCTCATCCAGTGGATCGATCGCAGCGGTGGCTGCCAGCAGGGCGCGGCCCATGCCGTCCTTGGCGCCCCAGCGTCGCACCGAGGCGACGCAATCCGCGGCCCGCACCTTCGAACCGTCATGCCACAGCAGGCCCGGACGCAACGTGAACTCGTAGGTCAGCCCGTCGCTGCCGGCGTGCCAGGACTCCACCATCTGCGGCTGCGGCCGGTTCTGCGCATCCAGCGCGAACAGCGTGTCCCACACCAGATAGGCGTGGTTGCGCGTGATGTAGGCGGTGGTCCAGATCGGATCGAGCACCTTCAGGTCGCCGATCGGCACCGCGCGGATCACCTTGGCGTCGGCGGCGCGCGGCATGCGCGGCGCGAGCAGGGCAGGGGCGGCCAAGGCGGATTGCAGCAGAGTGCGGCGGCGCAGGGTCATGGCGGGGCTTCCTGTCCTTTGCATCGCCGCCAGTAGACCGCTTGCGCCCTCGCGCGACAATGCCGCGCATCGGCTGCGGCCGCACCCTTCCCCTCGGATGCGCAAAGGCGCACATTAGGGGCATGCGCCTGGTAGCCCTCATGGTGTTGCTCTTGCCGCTGGCCGCCTGTGCCGGCGGCCCACAAGCGCTCGGCATCACCGGTCCGGACGGCGGCAAGTCTGCGCCGGTCGCCGCGCCCGCGCCCCCGAGCGATCCGTTCGACAACCCGAACACGCTGCAGTCCGGCGGACGCTACGGCCCGAATTATTCGCCCACCACAAACGGCGGGCACTTCTGGGGCTACGACTAGGGCGGCTCGTCGCGGGCTTATGCGGGCACCAGGCTTTGGTGTGGTGGGTGGGACCCTCACCCTCGGCGCCTCTGCGCCTTCACCTCTCCCGCCGCAGGCGGGAGAGGCTTTTTACGGCCTGCTATGCCGACAGCGCCTGCGGTTCCGTGCGCACGCGCTTGACCAGCAGCTTGTTCAGGGCGTGCACATAGGCGCGCGCCGCCGATACGATCGTGTCGGTGTCGGCCCCCTGGCCATCGACCATCTTGCCGGCCTCCTCCAGTCGTACCGTGGTCTTCGCCTGCGCGTCGGTACCCTCGGTCACCGCGCCGACCGAGAACAGCAGCAGGTTCGCCTCGTGCGGGAAGATCTCGCGGATCGCGTGGAACACCGCGTCCACCGGGCCGTCGCCGGTGGACACCGCCTGCTTCGCCACGCCGTCCACCGACAGCTCCAGCTCGGCCCGTGCCGGCCCCTTCGAGCCCGCGTGCAGATCCAGCGACACGAAGCGGATGCGCTCGTGGTCGCGCATAACCTCGTCGTCCACCAGCGCAACGATGTCGTCGTCGAACACCACCTTCTTGCGGTCCGCCAGGTCCTTGAAGCGGCGGAACGCGTCGTTGAGCTGGTTGTCGCCGATCGAATAGCCCAGCGTGTTCAGCTTGTCGCGGAACGCGGCGCGGCCGGAGTGCTTGCCCAGCACCAGGCTGGACTTCTGCCAGCCGACGCTTTCCGGCGTCATGATCTCGTAGGTGGCGGCATTCTTCAGCACGCCGTCCTGGTGGATGCCCGCCTCATGCGCGAAGGCGTTGCGCCCGACGATCGCCTTGTTCGGCTGCACGTCGAAACCGGTGATGGCGGACAGCAGTTTTGATGCCCGCAGCAAGTGCTGGGTGATGATGCTGTTGGCATAGGGAATCGCGTCCTGACGGGTGCGCACGGCCATCACGATTTCTTCCAGCGACGCATTGCCAGCCCGCTCGCCGATGCCGTTGATCGTGCATTCCACCTGGCGCGCACCGGCGCGGAACGAGGCGATGGTGTTGGCGACCGCCATTCCCAGATCGTTGTGGTTGTGTGTCGACAGGATGACCTTCTCGATGCCCGGCACCCGGTTGCGGATCCCGCTGTACATCCGCTCCATATCCTCGGGCAGCGCATAGCCGACGGTATCGGGCAGGTTGATCGTGGTGGCTCCGGCCTGGATCGCCGCCTCGACGACACGGGCGAGAAAGTCCGGATCGCTGCGCGTGGCGTCCTCGGCCGACCATTCGACGTCGTCGGCATGCTGGCGCGCCAGGGTGACGGAGTCGATCGTCGCCTGGATCACCTCCTCCGGCGTCAGGCGCAGCTTATACTTCATGTGCAGGTCGGAGGTGGCGATCACGATATGGATGCGCTTGCGCTTGGCTGGGCGCAGTGCCTCCGCGGCGCTCATCACGTCTATCTGGCCGGCGCGGGCCAGGCTGGCGATCACCGGCGTGTTGGCGCGCTGGCCGATCGTTTCCGAGATCGTCTTGACGCTTTCGAAGTCACCCGGCGAGGCGATCGCAAAGCCCGCCTCCAGCACATCCACGCCGAGTTCGGTCAGCGTTTCCGCCATGCGGATCTTCTCGTTCAAATTCATCGAGAAGCCGGGCGACTGTTCGCCGTCGCGCAGTGTGGTGTCGAAGATGATGATGCGGTTGTCGTCCAGCGTGCCGAAGCTGGGATGGGTGATGCTCATGGTGGGTCGGTTCCTCGGGATGGTTGCACGACGTCAGCCTCAGGGGTCCCCCTGAGCGTGCCGGCACTCAACAGCCCGGCGCGGCGCTCAGGGGCGGCTAAGTCGAAGGAGGAGGCCGAGGGCGATCGAGGTGGCGAGCAGCCGCGCGGCGCCACGCGTCATCGCGCGGGTGGTACGACAGGCGAGGTGCAGGCCACAGAACATCGGCCACGTATAACCTGAACCGAGGTTCCGGATCAAGTGGGGGGTGTAGCGGGGCTCGTAACAGAGTATATCTCCCTTGTGCGTGCCGCGTCATGGCGCGCCGCGACAGACCGGGGGGCTACCAGTGGCGCAGCCGCAACGCGACGTGAAACGCACCGCCTTGCGCACGAGCCCGCTCTTCCAGGCGATGCAGCCGGAGGAACTGGATGCAATTCTGGACTTCGCCATCGAGCGTCGCGTTCGCCGCGGCCAAATGATCGTCCAGAAGGGTGACGCCGGCTCGTCGATGATGGCCGTGCTGAGCGGCCGCGTGCGCATCAGCGCCGTCAACGCCGACGGCAAGGAGATCACCCTCAACGTCATCAGCCCGGGCCAGGTGTTCGGCGAAATCGCCCTGCTCGACGGTCAGCCGCGCAGTGCCGACGCCTACGCCATCGAGGACACATCGCTGCTGGTGGTGGAGCGGCGTCACTTCATGCCGTTCCTGGCAAGCAATCAGACGCTGGCCTCGCGTTTGCTCGCCGTGTTGTGCGAGCGGCTGCGCAGTACCAGCATGGCGCTGGAGCAGATCGCGCTGTTCGACCTGGAAACGCGGCTGGCGCGCCTGATATTGAAACTCGCTGCGGATTACGGCCGACCCGGCGCGGACGGCACGCGCATCGAGATGAAGCTGTCGCAACGCGATATTTCGAACCTGGTCGCCTCTTCGCGGGAGAGCGTGAACAAGCAGCTCGGGCACTGGCGCGACAGCGGCGTGCTGGCGTTCGATGGCGGCTACATCATCGTGCGCCGCAGTGCCGAACTCCAGGCCCTGGTGGAACCGAGGTAGCACACGCCGGGAAACGTGGCGGCGGTTTCGTGCCGCGGCAACGCAACGCACGGCGCCTTGTTTTTGCTGCCGGGATACGCAAGCGATCCTGTCAGCGTAGGCACCGGGCCTGGCCATGGCACCTTGTGGGCAAGCGAAAGGCGTATTGCGCACTGTGGTAACGACTGCCTTCTGGCAATCCATTGCTGTGGCGATGCGAGCGGCGGCCGCCTCGAGGATCGGGCGGACGAGCTTGTCGTGGCGACCCGGCCAGCTATGCTGCCGGGGTGCCGTAACACGGGCGTGACTAAAATCCAGGCACGACGCACAAGGAGCAGTTGGCAAGCGTAGTAAAACTTTCGGCTGATTGGTATTATTTCAACAGATCATCCTCCGGACCGTTCCGGTTCGCGCAACCTCGTCTCAAAAAATCTGCCCGCCGGGCACTCCCCGCCAGTTGCACCCTGGTAGCGCGACCGTGATTGACAGGCCAGACGGTTTCTGTGCCAACTGTGCAACGCAATCGCATTTGGCTTGGCTTGCTGCGCCTCCGTGCATCGGGTGCTCTCAAGACGTCCAAAGGCCCGATTGTCGACCGCGTTGCGCGCTGTTGCGCGACGCATCAGACGGAGAATGGCGCAGACCATGGCTACTGGTACAGTCAAGTGGTTCAATACCACCAAGGGGTTCGGATTCATCGTGCCGCAGGATGGCGGTAAGGATGTGTTCGTCCACATCACTGCGGTGCAGGCCGCCGGCTTGCGTGGCCTCAATGAAGGCCAGCGGGTGAGCTACGAGGTGGCGATGGAGCGCGGCAAGGCCGCCGCCACCAACCTCAAGCTCGCCTGAGCATCAGCCAAACCGGGTTCAGCACCACGTTGCCATCACCCATCCCCATAAGCGCGACAGGGGACGCGCATCGGAAGGAGTGACCATCATGGCTATCGGCACCGTGAAATGGTTCAACGCGACCAAGGGCTATGGCTTCATCATGCCGCAAGACGGGGGCAAGGATGTGTTCGTGCACATCACCGCTGTGCAGGCAGCCGGTCTGAAGGGTCTGAACGACGGCCAGAAGGTAAGCTACGAGATTGCCATGGAGCGCGGCAAAGCCGCAGCCACCAACCTCAAACTTGCCTGACGGAGCTAGATCGCCTGACAAGGCGGCGCCTGACATAGCAGGAGCTGACGAAGCGGGCCGTCGCGCCGGATGATAGTCCGGACCGACGGCCCGTGGTGCTTCTTGGGGGCGTTTCCCGGGGGTCGCGATGTTTTCGCTCGCCGAACTCGAAACCGCGCAACGCCTGGTGCATGCGAGCTTCCCGGGTACGCCGCAATACACTTGGCCGCTACTGTGCGAACGCGCCGGCGCGGAGGTCTGGGTGAAGCATGAGAACCACACGCCGACCGGCGCCTTCAAGCTGCGCGGCGGATTGGTGCTTGTCGAACGCCTGGCGCGCGAACGCCCGCATATTGCCGGGATCGTCTCGGCGACCCGCGGCAATCACGGGCAATCGCTCGCCTATGCCGGGCGGCGCTATGGCGTGCCGGTGACGATCGTGGTGCCGCACGGCAACAGCGTGGAGAAGAACGCAGCGATGCGCGCGTTCGGCGCGCGGCTGATCGAACACGGCACGGATTTCGAAACCGCGCGCGATGAGGCCGGCCGCATCGCCACGGCCGAAGGGCTGGAATTCGCGCCGTCCTTTGCGCGCGACCTGGTGATGGGGGTTGCAACCTACGCCCTGGAACTGTTTCGCGGCGCGCCACCGCTGGACGCGCTGTATGTGCCGATCGGCCTCGGGTCCGGCATCTGTGGCGCCATTTTGACGCGCGATCTGCTGGGATTGCCCACCGAGATCATCGGCGTGCAGGCGGCCGGCGCGGATCCTTATGCGCGATCCTTCGCCGAGGGGCGCCTGGTGGCGCTGAACCGCGCCGCGACCGAGGCCGACGGCATCGCGGTACGGCAGCCCGACGCAGCGGCACTGGCGATCATGCGCGCCGGCGCCGCGCGTATCGTTACGGTGACCGACGCCGCCATCGCCGATGCAGTGCGCGCCTACTGGACCGACACGCACAACCTCGTCGAGGGTGCCGGCGCCGCACCGCTCGCCGCATTGCTTGCAGAGCATGAACGGATGCGTGGCAAGCGTGTGGGGTTGGTGGTCAGCGGCGGCAACATCGATCTCGCCCTGTTTCAGCGTTGGGTGCTGGAATAACGCAAGGCCAGGATCACAATGGCGGGGTAGAAAGCGTCATCACGGAACACGCAAGGCATGGTCCATCGCGCGGTGTACCGGCCGGTCATGCCGAGCACGCCGCCGAGCACGCCACGTTCCCCGCGGTGAAGCGTGCTTGCAGACATAACGATCAGGAGGAACGTCCAATGCTGGTATTCGACCTTGAAAAAGAACAGCAGTTCAACCTGCAGAAGCACGTGGAGAAGGTGCTCGGCCGGGTCGGCGAGGGCGACGTGACCGTCGCCTGCTGGGAACCTGGCCAGGTCAGTCCCAATCACCTGCACCCTAACGCCACCGAAATCTATTTCTGCTTCCAGGGCGGTGGCACGATGCGCACGCCGAGCGGAACGGTGGAGGTCAAGCCGGGCAGCTTCGTGGTGCATCCGCGCGGCGAATTGCACGAATACATTAACGGGCCGCAGCGCACACTACTGTTCCGCGTGCGCTATGGCGACGACATGTCCACGCGCACCAAGGACTGGCCGAGCAATCCAGACTTCCAGCCGCGGCCCGGGGATCCCGAGTGGTTCGCCGCGCACCCGTCCGGGTGACGCTGGGCCGTCGGGTGAAATGAAGCGAGACCAGGGCTCCGCCCTTGGCGGGGCTCCAAGGGGCAGAGCCCCTTGGTGGGGTTCAGGTGGGGTTCCAGGGGCAAAGCCCCTGGCCTTGCTGCGGTTCACTCGCCGGCCGGCGTCAGGCAGCGCTGCGCTCCAGCACCATCGCCTCGTCCGCCCCTGCCTCCTCAGCGGTTGGTGCGTCGGGCACCGTCACGCCCGGCATGACCTCTCCCGGCATCGCCATCGGGTCCGACGTCGGTTCCCGCACCATATAGCCGCGTCCCCACACCGTGCCGATCAGGTTATCGGCCCCCGCCTGCACCAGCTTTTTGCGCAGTTTGCAGATGAAAACGTCGATGATCTTCATCTCCGGTTCATCCATCCCGCCGTATAGGTGGTTCAGGAACGCCTCTTTGGTCAGGACCATGCCCTTGCGCAGCACCAGCAGCTCCAGGATCGCGTATTCCTTGCCGGTCAGATGGACCTCCTTGCCGTCCACCATGACCTCGCGGCTGTCCAGGTTGAGTTCCAGCGGACCCACGCGCAGGGCGGGCTGGCTGAAGCCTTTGCAGCGCCGCACGATCGCCTGCATGCGAGCCAGCAATTCGGCGCGGTCGAACGGCTTGGTGATGTAGTCGTCCGCCCCCATGCCCAGCCCCTTCACCTTGGCCTGCGGACGCGCCAGGCCGGACAGGATCAACACCGGGGTGTCGTTGCGGGCGAGCCGCATGCGCCGCACCACCTCATACCCCTCGATGTCCGGCAGCATGATGTCGAGAAGCACGATGTCGTATTCATAATGGCGGGTCAGCTCCAGCGCCTCCTCGCCGGTGTCGGTGTGATCGACCACCGCGCCGCTCGACTTGAGCATCAGCGCGACACCCCTGGCTGCGGTCAGATCGTCTTCAACCAGGAGAACACGCATCGGCCCAACTCCCCGCTAACGATTTCGTCATACCACTATTGCGTGTATTTGCCCATAGTTTTTTCACCATTTGCGTGTATCTAATCCTGCAACGTCCCATGTTGTGGCGAGAAGGCTAAGGGAGTTTGGGGATGCGCCATGATTTTGCGATGATTCCGTCTCAATGAGACGCTCTGCGCTTGCCATTCAGGGGGTGGCCTGCTGCGCCGCCTTGCGCCGCATCCCGCCGTTGCGGCTGGCGGGCCGCGTGTCCGGCATCTCCGGTCTCGTCATCGACATCGACGGCCTCGCCGGCCACGTGTCGGTCGGCGATCGCCTGCTGCTGGAGGCGCGCGACGGCCGCGGTGTCGCAGCCGAAATCGTCGGCTTCCGCGCCGATCTGGCGCAGGCGATGCCATTCGACTCGCTTGATGGGCTCGGTCCGGGCAGCCCGGCCGTCCAGGCCAGCGAACCGGGCAGCGGCTTTGCGGTGTCCGACGCCTGGCTTGGCCGGGTGCTCGACCCGCTCGGCCGGCCGCTCGATGGCCACGGCGCCCTCCCATCCGGCGCGACGCCGCGCCCGCTCCGCGTTGCCGCACCGGAAGCCACCGCCCGAGCGCGACTGGGACCGCGGCTCGACCTCGGCGTGCGCGCCCTCAATTGCTTCGCCACCTGCCGCCAGGGCCAGCGCCTCGGCCTGTTCTCCGGGTCCGGCATCGGCAAATCCACCTTGCTCTCCATGCTGGCGCGCCACACCCAATGCGACGTGGCGGTGCTGGCTTTGGTCGGCGAACGCGGGCGCGAGGTGCGTGAATTCCTCGAGGACGACCTGGGTGAGGACGGGCTGGCGCGCTCCGTCGTTGTGGTGGCCACCTCGGACGCACCGCCACTGCTGCGCCGCCAGGCGGCCTATGCGGCGATGAGTGTCGCCGAGCATTTTCGCGACCAGGGCCTGTCGGTGCTGCTGCTCATGGACAGCGTCACGCGGTTCTGCCTGGCCTTGCGTGAGATCGGCCTGTCCGCCGGCGAACCGCCGGCCACGCGCGGCTACCCGCCTAGCGTCTTCGCCGAGCTGCCGCGCCTGCTGGAACGCGCCGGTCCCGGATTGCCGGGGCCAAACGGCACGGCGGGCCACATCACTGCCCTGTTCACCGTGCTGGTCGAGGGTGACGACCATAACGAGCCGGTGGCGGACGCCGTGCGCGGCATCCTGGACGGCCATGTCATCCTGGACCGCCGCATCGCCGAGCGCGGCCGCTACCCGGCGGTGGACGTGCTGCGGTCGCTGTCGCGCGCGGCGGCCAGTTGCCTCGACGCCGAGGAGAGCGCGATGCTCCGGCGGGCGCGCAGCATCCTGGCATTATATGAGGACATGGCGGACATGCTGCGGCTCGGCGCCTACCGCGTCGGCACCGATCCGGCGGTGGACGAGGCGGTCGCGCTGGCGCCGCGGATCGAGGACGTGCTGCGGCAGGAGAAGTCGGAGCGAAGCCTGATGGCCGACTCCTTCGCCCTGCTGCGTTCGGCCCTGGCGGGGGGCTGACGAATGGCGCGCGATCCGTTGCAGGTGTTGCTGCGCGTGCGCGGCATTGCCCTCGACGCGGCGCGCCGGGCGCTGGCCGATCGGTTGCGCGAGGAGACTGAAGCGGCGGAACGCTGCGCCGGCATCGCGACCACCATCGCGCGCGAGGCCGCGGTGCAAACGGGCCAACCGGTGGAACGTCGGACGGTAGAATTCTATGCCGTCTGGCTGGGGCGCAACCTCGCTGCGCAGCGCGAGGCAGCGGCCGCGGCCCGGGCCTGCGCCGCGGCGACCGCCGAAGCGCGCGCGTCACTCAGCGAGGCGCGGTCGGCGGCAAGGGCGCTGGAGGCGGCGCTGGCACAAGCTCAGGACGCAAGCCGGGAGGCGGCGGCGCGGCTGGAACAGCGAGCGGTGGACGAGGCTGCCGCCGAGTGTAGGCGGCCGGAACCATGGAGCGGGTGACGGGAATCGAACCCGCATAACCAGCTTGGAAGGCTGGGGCTCTACCATTGAGCTACACCCGCGCCATGCTCGGTGTAGCTTGGACGAACACCCCGTGCAATGCGCGCGGGGCAATCAGGTGCGGCGAGACAACGCCAAGGGGCTTGCCCCTGGAACCCAACCAAGCGCGGAGCCCTGATTTTCCTTCGTACCTGCCGTCAGGCGCGCGCAGGGATCAGGTGCTCGAGCGCGTCGGCGACCGAAGCAAACCGCACGGCCCGCCCCATCATCGGCTGCACCACGACGTCACTGGCACCGCGCCACACCATCCAGCGGCGGAACGAACTGTCCTGCGGATAAAGCGCCAGCACCTCCTCGTATTCCTCCCCCTCGGCGGAGTAGTCGAGTTCCACCACCATGCGCAAATCATGGTACTCCGACCATCCCTGCACCATGACGAGATCGGCGAGTTCGAACGCAAGACCCATTGGCAGGGCGGTCACCAGCGGCGGCGTGTTCATCCGAATTTCCTCACTGTTCAAGCCTGCAGTCCGGGCTTCTGTGCTTCACAGACACGTGATTATCAACATCACGGGTCCGTGAAATCAAGTGTTATTTTGTGGGTGACGCGAATTTACTGTGCGTTCTGTGTAATTGTTTCATAATGCTCAACCATAACTGATAGGATTGCGAAATAATACCACGAGATTCGATTGGCACATCATACCGGTTTGCTTCCGAATGTTACGGTTTGATCTGGCCGAATGAAATCCCTCTTGCGGCGACACCTGTCCGCCAATCGCAGTGGATTGATTTAACTTTGCAGCACCTCGCCAATCCGTTATTTGCTGGTCGCCCAGGAGGAAAGCGCATGCGCCAGGCCCTCGCCACCCAGTCCGCCGCGGAAGCCATCGCCAGCGAGCACGAACTCTTGCGCGGCGAGACCAGCCCCTTGCGGGCGGCCACCGGCTTCGTCCTTGGCAGTGCGCTGTGCGGCGCGTTCTGGACCATGGCCGGATTGCTCGCCTGGTCGCTCGCCTGAGCGCTGACAGTGTGCGCCTGGCTGCTGCCCGCGGGCACGCTCGACGCGCACGGGGGCCTTCGGCCGCCATGATCAAAGACGGTAGCTGCAAGACCTCCGTCTGACCGCGCATCGCGATGGATCCGGCATTCCGGGCGGGCCGGACGGGGTCGTCGGTCGGGACATGCTCTGCCTGAACGCCGCAAGCGCATCGCCTTGCCAAGGATACTCCCGGCGCTACTGTCCCGTCCGGGAGGAACCCATGCAGGAACCCGCGCCGATCGACTGCGACGTGCATCCTACGGTGCCGAGCCTTGCGGCGCTGATGCCCTACCTGGACGACCTCTGGCGCGACACGGTGGTGCGCCGCGGGATGGATGAGCTGAACACCATCAGCTACCCCAGCCGTAGTCCGCTCACCGCGCGCGCGGACTGGCGCGACGATACCGGCAAGGCGGCCACCACGCCGCAGGCACTGGCCGCGCAGGGATTGGCGCCGTTTGGCACCAGGCTCGCCATCTGCAACTGCCTGTACGGCGCGCAGGCGCTGTTCAGCGAGGACATGGGCGCCGCCTTCGCCCGCGCGATCAACGACTGGATCGCCCGCGAATGGCTGGATCGCGACGACCGGCTGCGCGCCTCGATCGTCGTGCCGATGCAGAACCCCGAGCTGGCGGTGGACGAGATCAACCGCCTCGCCGGCGACCGCCGCTTCGTCCAGGTGCTGCTGTTGGCCGGGGCCGACCTGCCGCTGGGCAAGCGCCACTGGTGGCCGATCTACGCCGCCGCGGAACGCCTCGGCCTGCCGGTCGGCATCCATGCCGGCAGCACCTACCGCCACCCCGTTACCCCGGTCGGCTGGCCGAGCTACTACACCGAGGACTACGTCAACCAGGCGCCCTCGATGCAGACCCAGCTCACCTCGATGGTGGCCGAGGGCGTGTTCACCCGCCACCCCGACCTGACCGTCGTACTGATGGAGTCCGGCGTGACCTGGCTGCCGGCCTATCTCTGGCGGCTGACCAAGTTCTGGAAGGGGCTGCGGGCGGAGATCCCCTGGGTGTCCGACCCGCCAACCAGCATCGTGCGCGAGCGGGTGCGCCTGACGCTGCAACCGTTCGACGGCCCGCCCGACGTCGCCACGGTGATGCGGGTGATGGAGCATATCGGCTCCGACGAGGTGCTGCTGTTCTCCACCGACTACCCGCACTGGCAGTTCGACGGGCTGGACGCCTTGCCGGCGGGCCTTGACCGGGCGCTCGCGCAGAAGATCATGGCGGAAAATCCGCTGCGCACCTATCCTCGGCTGCAACAAACGGCCCACACGGAGACCGTGGCATGAACGTGGACGTCCTGAACCGCGCCGGCGTGCAGCCGGCGGCCGCTTCCAAGGTCGGCATCGCCGATTGCGACGTGCATCCCCGGCCGGCCGGCGCCGGCATCGGCGGGGTGAGCAAGTCGCTCTACCCTTACCTGTCGAAGCGCTGGCAGGAGCATGTCGAGTCGTTCGGTGCGATCTATCGCCAGCCGTGGGAGAAGGGCTCGGCGTATATCAAGGGCCAGCCGCAGGCCTCCCGCCGCGACGCCTTCCCGCCGGGCGGCATGCCGGGGAGTGACCTGGGCTTCATGCAGCGGCAGCATCTGGATCCGAACAACGTCGTGCTCGGCATCCTGAACCCGCTGACGTCGGGCCAGGGCGCGCAGAACCCCGAGCTGTCCGCCGCCCTGACGCACGCCACCAACGAGTGGCAGGTGGCCGAGTGGACGTCCCGGGATTCGCGCCTGCGCGCCTCGGTGGTGGTGCCGTATGAGGATGCGGCCGCCTCGGTAAAGGAGATCGAGCAGCGCGCCGGCGATGCGAACTTCGCCCAGGTACTGTTCCTCAGCCGCACCGCCGAGCCGCTGGGCCAGCGGCGCTATTGGCCGATCTTCGAGGCGGCCGCGGCAGCCGGGCTGCCGGTCGGTGTGCACGCCTTCGGCTATGGCGGCTGGCCGATCACCACCAGCGGCTGGGGCTCGTTCTACCTGGAGGAGATGGTCGGTCACGCGCAGGCGCAGCAGGCGCTGCTGATCAGTATGATCTTCGAGGGTGTGTTCGAGCGCATCCCGAACCTGAAGGTGGTGCTGATCGAGGCGGGCCTCGCCTGGGGCGCATCGCTGGCGTGGCGGATGGACCGGCAATGGGCTAAGCTGAAGGCCGAGACACCGCATTTGAAAATGCTGCCGTCGGAATACCTGCGGCGCAACGTGTGGTTCACCACCCAGCCGATCGAGGAGCCGGAACCGCGCGAGCACCTCGCCGAGGCGATCGACTGGCTCGGCTGGGACCGCGTGCTGTTCGCCACCGACTATCCGCACTGGGACTTCGACGATCCCTCGCACGCGCTGCCGATCCGCATGACGGAGGCGCAGCGGCGGGCGGTGTTCCTGGAGAATGCGCAGGCGGTCTACCGGGTGACGTAGACGATACCGGGAGCGGCCAGCCCCGTTTCCGGGACTGGCCAAACTCCTACTGCCGGTCTATGGTGATCTGATCCGAAGACCAAAGACCACCATAATCAGCGACAGGAAGTAGAGATGGGCTAGCATCTCAACCTCCCAGATACGCCGGTCGGGCCTATTCCCGGCCGGCGTTTTCGTTCTAGGGATCGGTCGCGGAGATAACATTGACGCAGCGGACGTATCACCTCGTCCGGCGATGGGTCGCAACCCGCCAACGCACCACCAGATTGTTGGACATGGACATCAACACCATCCCCGGGTCCCGCATCGTCGAGGTGAGCCGCCTCGCCTTCGCCACGCCGGACGTCGAGTTCCTCTGCTTCGGCGAATCCGACCAGCCAAGCCCGCCATCGGCACGCGCCGCCGCCGTCGCCGCGCTGGATGCCGGCTTCACCCGCTATCCGGACGTGCGCGGCGTGCCTGCCCTGCGCGATGCCCTGGCGGCCTATCTCACCAGCCTGCACGCCAAACCCATCGCCGAGGACCGTATTCAGGTCGCCGCCTCCGGCATGGCCGCGATGGCGGTCGCGCTCGCCGCCACCGTCCGCCCGGGCGATCGCGTGGTGGTGCACAGCCCGCTCTGGCCCAATATCGGCAATGCCGTGCGCCTGCGCGGCGCGGAACTGACCGAACTCGACCTGGACGCGCAAGCCGACGGCACCTTCCGTCTGGATCTCGACCGGCTGGACACGCTGCTGCGCAACGCCCGCGCATTCATCCTCAACTCGCCGAACAACCCCACCGGCTGGACCGCCACGCGGGAAGAACTGGGCGCCATCCTGGAGATCGCCCGTCGCCGCGGCGTCTGGCTGATCTCCGACGAGGTCTATTCCCGCCTCGTCTACGACGGCACCCCAGCCGCCCCCTCCCTGCTCGACGTGGCGGAGCCGGACGACCGGGTCATCGTCTGCAACAGCTTCTCCAAGACCTGGATGATGACCGGCTGGCGCCTCGGCTGGCTGGTGCTGCCCGAGGGCACACGCGATGCCGTGACCGAGATCGTCGAGGTGGTACATTCCGGCGTCGCCCCCTTCATCCAGCAGGCCGGCATCGCCGCCATCCACGATCTCCGGGCGGTGGAGCATTTCCGCGCCCATTGCGCGGCGGGGCGGGCGCTCGCCAGCCGGGCGCTCGATGGCGTCAACGGCGTGCGCTACGCGGCGCCGCCTGGTGCGTTCTATGCATTCCTGGGCGTCGAGGGGCTGACCGACAGTCTGGGTTTGGCGATGAAGCTGGTGACCCGCCATCGTGTGGCCGTGGCGCCTGGCGTGGCGTTCGGCGCCGCCGGCGAGGGCTTCCTGCGGGTCTGCTTCGCCCAGTCGGCCGAACGAATGGAGCGAGCGATGCAGCGTCTGCGTGACGGCATTCGGGTGGAGATGGCGGGATGAGCGAGACCTCGACATTGCATTGCGCGGTTTGCGGCGGCCCCGCGCGGCCGCCCTTCCACGCCCCGCGCCCGCCGGAGATGGGCCCCGATCTCGACATGCGTCCCGGCGAGCCGGTGCGCTCCACACTGCGTGACTGGTTGCAGGCTTGCGGAACCTGCCACGCCGCCGGTCCCGACCTGTCGGCCTTGCCGCCCGGCGCCAAGGCGGTCGTGGACTCGCCGGCGTATCGTGCCCTCAGCCTGGAAGCCGCGGAGGACACCCTGCTGTTCCGGCGCTGGGCCATGATCTGCCTGGCCGCCGGCGACAAGGCAGCGGCCGCCGAGGCGACGTTGCAGGGTGCCTGGGCGGCGGACGATGCCGCTGACATGACCGAGGCCGCGAAATTGCGCCGCGACGTCGCCGCGCTGTGGGGCGACCAGCCGGACCCGGCAACCGCACTGCGATTGCTCGACGTGCTGCGACGGGCCGGCGAATTCGCCGCCGTCGAGACGCTGGCGGCAAAACTCGCTGATGGCGGGCTGGACGCGTTCACCGCTGCGGTCGTCGCCTTCCAGCGCGCCCACGCGGCAGAACGCGATATCGGCTGCCATCTGCTCAGCAGCGCGGCGCCGAACCATGCCGTGCCGAGCAATCTGCCGACCCCGAAATTCTGGGAATGGTTGTTTCGCGATTGAGGGGCCGGATGCGCACCGCTCACCCATCCGTCCCGGCATTGCCGTGTGCCGCTGCGCTGTTGCTATGCATGGCTGTGCTGGTGCCGGCCGACGCGACCGCTGCGGCACCCGCGGTCGATTGGTCGAAGCCGCAGATTTTGCGCGTGGAGATGGTGGACAACCGCTTCGTCCCGGATCGGCTGACGTTCCGTCACGGCGTGACCTACCGCTTGCACCTGGAAAACCACGGCAAGGACATGCACGAGTTCACCGCGCCGGCGTTCTTCGCCGAAGCAATCGTGCGCGATCCTCGCAAGCTGGCGAATGGCGGACAGGAGGTC
The DNA here is from genome assembly GCA_049522565.1 of Acetobacteraceae bacterium. Classification (GTDB taxonomy): domain Bacteria; phylum Pseudomonadota; class Alphaproteobacteria; order Acetobacterales; family Acetobacteraceae; genus JASHVB01. The sequence continues at coordinate 1,237 of JBEKNT010000072.1, read as the reverse complement.
GTGGTCCAGCCGGGCGACACCGCCGATATCGACCTGGTGCCGCAACGCCCGGGCCATTACGACCTGAGCTGCGCCGATCACGACTGGGATGGCATGCTCGGCAGTATCGAGGTGCAGTGACGCTGGCGGGAGGCTCGTCGGCGCTGGAATTGCCTGTCACTGTCGGGTAAATCGTCGGCGCGCAAAGGCAAGCCCGGGGCCGCCTTGATGGGGGACCGCGCTCAGGCCGGCACCCGCGCACTGCGCACCGCGTCCGCCAGGTCGCGCACCTGGTCGAGCACGATGCGCACCGCGTCCGGCTTCGCACGGCCCGATTCGTCGAGATGCGCCGCCAGCGTGTCGATCAGCGCCGATGCCACCACCGCCGCATCGGCGACGCGTACCACTTCGGCAGCCTGTACCGGGGTGCGCACACCGAAGCCGACCGCGACCGGCAGATCGGTGGCCTTGCGCACGCGAGGAATCGCCGCGGCCAGATGCTCGGCCGTGGCGCTGCGCGTGCCGGTGATGCCAGTAATGCTGACGTAATAGACGAAGCCCGAACTGCCGTTCAGCACGTGCACCAGGCGCGCGTCGTCGGTGGTCGGCGCCACCAGGCGGATCACGTCCAGGCCGCTCGCATTGGCGAACGGTACCAGCATGTCGGCCTCCTCGGTGGGCAGGTCCACGACGATTAATCCGTCCACGCCGGAGGTTGCGGCGTCAACGCAGAACCGCTCCGGACCGTATGACAGGATCGGATTGAGATAGCCCATCAGGATGATCGGGGTGGCGTCGTCCTCGCGGCGGAAATCGCGCACCATCGCCAGCACGCGCGCCACCTTCACCCCGGCCTTCAGGGCACGCTTGCCGGCGGCCTGGATGATCGGGCCGTCCGCCATCGGGTCGGTGAACGGCATGCCGATCTCGATCAGGTCCGCGCCCGCCGCGGGCATGCCGCGCAACAGCGCCATCGAGGTGGCACCGTCCGGATCCCACGCCTCCAGAAACGGAATCAACCCACCGCGGCCTTCGGCCTTCAGCGCCGCGAACCGGCTGGCGATGCGGCTCATGTCGGGGTTCCTGTGTGTGGATGGAAGCAAGCAAGGCCAAGGGGCGCTGCCCCTTGGAACCCCGCCAGGGGCCACCGGCCCCTGGACCCCGAATCCGTTTTTCGTTGTGGGGGGCGGGCGAGGTACTGCCGCGCGCACCGCCTCAGCCCGCCCCCCTCAACGAAAAACCGAATTGGGATGCAAGG
>JBEKNT010000071.1:0-20718 GCA_049522565.1 Acetobacteraceae bacterium | reverse complement strand
GAAGGCCGGCCACCCACGACTTTGCTGTTTGGGACAAAGGAAAGACGTGGGTGACCGGCCTTCGCCGGCCATGACGCGGAGGTTGCAGCGCGATCACTTGGAGCACTGGTTCCCGGACGGTCCCTTAGCTGAATTGCCGCTCGCCGAGATACGCTGCCCTTACGCGCGGATCGCCAACGACGTCCCGTGCAGGTCCTTCGACGATTATGCGACCAAGTTCCAGCACCACCGCCCGATCGGAAATCGCCAGCGCACGCTTCGTATTCTGCTCCACGATCACCAAGGTAATGCCGGAGTCCCGGATCGCCAGCACGGTCTGAAACACGCTTTCCTGGTTGCGTGGCGACAGGCCCAGCGACGGCTCATCCAGCAACAGCAACCGCGGCTGCGCTTCCAGCACCATCGCCATCTCAAGGATCTGCTGCTCCCCACCGCTCAGGTTGCCGGCGAGCACGCCCAGCCGCGTCCGCAACATGGGGAATCGCTCCAGCACATGCTCTCGCGCCGCTGCGCGCGCCGCCTTGGGTAGGCTCCAGGCCCCCAGCGCCAAATTGTCGGCAACGGACAGGTGCGAGAAATTGCAACGTCCCTGTGGCACAAGCCCGATGCCGCGCTGCAAATGCTCGGCGGGACTGGCGCGCGCCAGATCAACGCCGGCGAACATGACACGGCCGGCGAACAGCCGGGTCAGGCCGTAGATGGTCCGCAGCAGGGTCGACTTCCCGGCGCCGTTCGGTCCGACCAGCGTCGTAATGCTGCCCTCGGCCACGCGCAGGGCGATGTCGTGCACGATCGGCTCGTCGGCATAGCCGGCGGAGACCCCAGTCAATTCCAGCAATGGTGCGGCGTCGCTCATGCCTCGGCGACACCGAGATACGCTTCGATCACGCGTGGATCGCGGCGGATCTCGGCGGCCGGCCCATCGGCGATCTTCTGTCCGGCATCCAGCACGATCACCTGGCCGCACAGCGACATGATGAAGTCCATGTTGTGCTCAACGATCAGGAAGCTGACGCCCTGCCGGTTCAGCGCGCGGATGATCGCTTCGATCTGCCGTATCATGGTCGGATTAACGCCAGCTACCGGCTCGTCCAGGATGACCAGGCGTGGCCGCGCCATCATCGCCGCGGCGATCGCCAGCAGCTTGCTCTGCCCGTAAGACAGCACCTGTGCCGGTGCATCGCGGTAGGCGGCCAGGTTGATTTGCCCCAACAGTTCTTCCGCACGAGTGCGCGCGGCGGCATCGGCCGCGCGACACATGGCGTTGCGGCGGAGCGACTGCCACCAGCCTATGCCGTCGTGTTCCTGCGCTGCGACACAGAGGTTTTCCATCAGGGACAGTTCGCCGTAGGCACGCACCGTCTGGAACGTTCGCGTCAGTCCGGCCAACGCCATGGCATGAGCGGACATGCCGGTCAGGTCGAGTCCGGCCAGTGACCAGCGCCCCTCGTCAGGCCGCAGGAAGCCGCTGATGCAGTCAATGCTGGTGCTCTTGCCGGAACCGTTCGGCCCGATCAGGCCGCTGATCGAACCAGCGGGAACGTCATAGGACAGATCGCGCACCGCCTGCACGCCGGCGTAGCTTTTCGTCAGCCCGGTGACGGTCAGCAGGCTCACCGCCGTGTCCTCCAGCGCACCAGGCTGCGCTGTCGCAGCAAGCCGGCGAAACCGCCCGGGAACAGCATCATGGCAGCGACCAGCACGAGCCCATACAGCATCAGGCGCAGATCGGGACTGAACCGCAGCAGGTCGGGCACGATCGAGAACACCACACTGGCGCCGATCACCCCCCAGAAGCTGCCGGCACCGCCGAGGATCACCATGATCAGCATCGTTTCGGTGTAGTAGAAATCGAACACCGAGGGATCGACGATGGACAGGTGGAACACGAACAGCGCACCCATTACGCCGCTCGCCGCCGCCGATGCGCCGATCGCCAGCAGCTTGTAGCGCAATGGGTCGATCCCCTGGCTTTGCGCCAGCGGCTCGTTCAGCTTGATTGCCTGCAAGGCTCGCCCCAACCGCGATGACAGCAGCACATGGAATCCGGCCAGCAGGATCAGCGCCGCGGTGACGGTCAGGCGGTACATCTGCGCCGGTGCGTCGAAGCCTGGCAGGCTCAGGCCGGGAATGCCCATGGACCCGCGGGTCAGCGACACCCAGTCGCGCGCCACGATGCCACACAGCAGCGCGAAACTGAGCGACACGATCGCGAAGGCATGGCGTGACAGGCGCAGCGAAGAATAGCCGATCAACAAGCCCGCCAACATCGCGATCACGGCGGCGGCCGGCAGCGCCAGCCAGAACGAACAGCCCAGACGCGTCACCAGCAGCGCCGCGCCATAGCCGCCGAGGCCGAAGAAGGCGACCTGCGCGAACGACAGCAGACCGCCATAGCCATAGATCAGGTTCAGACCGGTGCTCAGGACCGCGAACGTCGCGATGGCGATCCCGGTGTCGAGCCAGTACTCGTTGCTGGTCAGCCAGGGCACGCACAGCAGCACCAGCCAGACCACCACGATTCCGGCACCGCCAAGGGGGACACGTAATGACCGAGGCTGCGTCAAACCCGGACACCTCGTCCGAACAGGCCTTCCGGCTTGAACAGCAGCACCAGGATCATGGCGATGAAGCCGGCGGAATCCGCCAGGGTCAGGGGGAAGAAGCCGCCGATCAGGCTTTCCAGGACGCCCAGCATGACCGCGGCGATCGCGGCCCCCATGATGTTGCCCAGTCCGCCGATGATGACGATGGCGAACGCCTTGAAGACGAACGCCGCCCCCATGGTGGGCTGCACCGAATAGACCGGTGCCAGGGTCGCTCCCGCCAGGCCGGACAGGCCGATGCCGATGATGACCGCCAGCCGCGCCACCCTGCGATGATCGATTCCCACCATCGCCGCGGCATCCCTGCTCTGCGACAGGCCACGCATCGCCTTGCCGACCAGCGTGTGGCTCAGCAGCACATACAGCGCCAGGAACGCCGCCGTCGCGATGCCCAGCGTGAACAGCCGCAGCAGCGGAAGCTGCAGGTCGCCGAGCGTGACGGCGGTGTACGACCAGGGCGTCGGCACCATGCGTGGCGTCACCGTCCACAGGAAGATGCCGCCGTTCTGCAACACCATCGAGATGCCCAATGTCAGCAGGATGCTGCGTTCGAAATCGGCGGGACGCAGCGATGCCAGGAACAGGTGGTAGAACAGCAGCCCAACCGCGCAGGCCACCAGCGTGACCGCCAGGATTGTCGTCCAATAGCCAAAATGCAGGTCGGTTACGGCAAAGAAGCTCAGCATGGCACCCAGCATGTAGAACTCACCATGCGCGAAGTTCACAATGCCGAGCAAGCCGAAGATCAGCGACAGGCCCATGGCGATCAGCGCGTAGATCACGCCGATCACCAGGCCGTTCAACAGCAACTGCAGAAGATAAATGGCATCCATCGCAGCCGGCGCCGTGGCCTAGGTCTTGCTGAGCCCGACCACCTGCACCTTGCCATCCTTGATCATGACGATGACGGCGTTGTTGTGCGCCAGGTTATGGTCGTCGAATGCGATCTCCGCCCCAAGGACGGATTGCAGCCTGGTCTTCGTCAGCGCGTCGCGGATCGCCGCCGGCTCGGCTGTGCCAGACCGCTTGATGGCGTCCAGCAGCACGCGTGTCGTCTCGTACGCCTCGTAGCTCAGCAGGTTCGGTGGGGCGTCGTGCATCTTCTGGAAGGCGGCGACGAAGGCGTGGTTGGCGGGCAGGTCGATCTCCGCCGTGTAGGGCTGCACCGCCGTGCCGCCGTTCAGCCGGCCGCTGGTCAGGATCTCCGGCGGAATCTGGTCGGTCAGCAGCCGGCCGGTCAGCGGAATCGTCAGGCCCATGCCGAAATACTGCCGGATCAGGTTCTGGAAATCGGCGCCGACCGAATACAGCGCGAGCGACTTCGGGTCGGCCCGCCGCACCTTGGTCAGCACCGTGGTGAAGTCAGCCGTGCCCTGCTGGTAGTAGTCCACCGACGCCAGCTTCAGGCCGCGCTTGCCCAAGGCCTGTTCGAACGCCTGCACGCCGGCGCGGCCGTAATCGGTGTCCTCGCCCAGGAAGCCGATGCCGTCGGCCTTGCCGTTCTGTTGCAGCCAGCCGACCAGGGCCTCCATCAGCGACGCATCGCTTGGGTTGACCTTGAAGGTCCAGATGTTGCCGCCGGCCCCGGAGGCATCCGCGATCGCCGTCGCCGAGCCGTTGGCCACCACCAGCGGCACGCCGGCCCGCTGCACCACCGGCATGATGGCCAGGATGACCGAGCTGCACACGCCATCGAGCAAGGCAACCTCGGTCTTGTCGCTTAACATGCGGGTGACGCTGCTGACCCCGACGGCCGGATTGCACTGGTTGTCCTGGTAATCCACGACGATCTGGCGGCCGAGCACCCCGCCGGCGGCGTTCGCCTCCGCCACTGCCAGTTCGGTGCCCCAGCGGGAATGCTGGCCGAAAAACGCCAGATTACCGGTCAGCGGCAGCGTGGAGCCGATATGGATCGGTGCCGGCTGTGCCGCCGCGGCGGTGGCAAGCAAGCAAGCGGCCAATGCGGCGATCAGCAAACGCTTCATGACGACGTCTCCTTATTGTTCGCGCCGGCAGGGTTTTCCGCTACGCTGCCATAATCACGCAATGCGGCTTCTGGCGAAACAAAGCCATAGGCCACGTCACGCGCCATCGCCTCCGGTGCGCGTTGTTCCGGCGGACCGAACCCGCCACCGCCGGGCAGCTTCATCACGAGCCGCTCGCCGGGCGGAATCATGTGCCGGAACTTGTCTTCGAAACGCCGGCCCGAGGCCAGGCCGATCCAGCCGCAGGCACCCGGCTGGCCGCCTTCGCGGCCGCGCGCCGGGTGCAGGATGCGGTCGCAGGTGCCGGGCGACATCGCGAACGATGCATCCTCCAGGCAGCCGATTTCGAGGGTCTGACCCAGGCCGCCACGGAACTCTCCCGCCCCGCCTGAATCCGGGCGCAGCTCCTTGGTCCAGAACACCACGGGCGCCAGCGTTTCCAGGATCTCGATCGGAATCCCGCGCACCCGGCTTGGGAAGGCGGTGGCGGACAGCCCGTCCTGGCGCGGCCGTGCGCCGGTGCCGCCGGCAACGATGCCCATCACGGTGAAGCGGGTTCCCGGTGTCGCGTCGTCGGCGTCGGCGCCGATGCCGGGGCCGCCAAACAGCGGCACGCTCCACAGCGACGCCGCGCCCTCGGCCGGCGCACCGCCCGCGACCACCTGGTGCAGGCAGCCGAACAGCAGGTCCGGCAGCATCTGGCCAACCACCTGGCGTGCCGACACCGCGTGCGGCCGCGGCGCATTCAGGATACAGCCCTCCGGTGCGTGAACGGTGATGGGCGCCAGCGAGCCGGCATTGTTCAGGATGCCCGCGCCGACCATGCAACGAATGCCGAACGCGGTATACGCCGTGGTATAGGCCAGCGGCACATTGATGCCGCGCGCAGAGCAAGGCGAGGTGCCGCTGTAATCGACGTGGATGCCGTCGTGCCGCACACGCATACTGGCGTGCAGCGTGATCGGACGCTCGAACCCGTCCACCACCATGCTGTGGCGATAGTCCCCGGGCGGCAGCCGGGCGATCTCCGCCAGCATCGCCGCGTGTGAGTTGGCCAGGATGATCGCGGCAAGCTCCGCCAGGTCGTCCAGCGCGAACTCGTCCATCATCTCGACCAGGCGGCGACAGCCCATTTCGTTGCAGGCGGCCAGCGAGTGCAGGTCGCCGCGCACCTGTAGCGGCTCGCGGACATTCGCCTCCAGGATATCGAACACCGCCTGGTTGAGCACACCAGCGCGCGCCAGGGGCATGATGGGGATGCAGATGCCTTCCTCGAACACCTGGCGGCCGTCAGCTCCGAAGCCGATGCCGCCGACGTCCACCACATGCGCGGTGCAGGCGAACAGCGCCACCAGGCGGCCGTGGCGAAACGCCGGGCTGACCACCGTGAAGTCGAACAGATGACCGGTGGCGAGCCAGGGATCGTTGGTCAGGAACACGTCGCCCGGCTGCATTGTTTCGACGGGATGGCGGAGCAGGAAGTGGCCGACCGACATCGCCATCGAATTGACGTGGCCCGGAGTTCCGGTGACGGCCTGGGCAATCATTTTTCCGTCCGTGTCGAACACGCCGGCGGACAGATCGCCGGCCTCCCGCACCGCGGTGCTGAACGCGATGTGGATCAGCGTCTGCGCTTGCTCTTCAACGATCGCCACCAGGCGGTTCCACATGACCTGGACGTCGATCGGGGACAGCGTGGTCGCGGTCGTCATGCCGGCGCTTCCTTCGCGATGGCAGCGTCGGCGGTTCGACGCAGCAGCACGATGTTGCCGGCCGGATCGATCTGCGCGTCGAAGCGGCCGGGAACCAGCGTGGATGTCTGCGGCTCCGCGATCACCGCAGGGCCGCGCAGGGCTGTTCCGGGCGGCAGGTCTGGGCGCCAATAGACCGGCGTTTCGGCCAGCCGGCCAACCGACGCATCGAACACCGGACGGCATTCGATCGGCTCCGGCGCGGGACGCGGTGGCGCCGGTGGCCAGGACCGCGGCGGCGGTCCTGCGACCTCGATCCGCAGGGCGATCGTTAGAATCTCCAATTCGACGCCGGCGACCGAGCGGCCGTATTGCGCCGCGTAGGCCGCGTGGAATGCCTGCTGGAGCATGGCGGCATCGGCCGCTTCCAACGCGCGCACCGGCACGGGCAGCGAGGTCTCGTGTCCCTGGCCGATGAAGCGCATTTCTATGACGCGCGTTTCGGACAGCGCCTGGCCGGGCGCGCCGCGCGCGACGATCTCCTGCGCCTGGGCCTGCATCTCCTGGAACAGCCGATTGAGAACGTGAGGATCGAACGCGGCCAGCCGCATGTGCCGGCTGCGCGCCACGTCGTAGGCGAAGGGCGCGCGCAGGAAGCCGACCGCCGAGGCAACCCCTGCCGCCGCGGGCACGATGATTCGGGCGATGCCGAGCTTCTCCGCCAACCGCGCGGCATGCAACGGTGCCGCGCCGCCGAACGCGATCAGCGTGCGGGTGGCAAGCGCCTTGCCACGCTCGATCGCGTGCACGCGGGCGGCATTGGCCATCGTTTCGTCCACGATCTCGCTGATGCCGTGCGCCGCCGGCGTCTCATCCAGGTGCAGGGGCGCGGCGATGCGCGAGGCGATCGCCTGCCGCGCGGCATCGCGCACCAGATGCAGGCGTCCGCCGGCAAAGCGCGTGGCATCGATGCGTCCGAGCATTAGGTCGGCATCGGTGACGGTCGGTTCGGTGCCGCCCTGGCCGTAGCAGGCCGGACCCGGCGCGGCGCCCGCGCTATGCGGCCCAACCTGGAGCCGCTGCATCCGGTCGATGCCGGCGATCGATCCGCCGCCGGCGCCGATCTCCACCATCTCGATCACCGGCACGCGCACCGGCAGCCCGCTGCCTTTGAGAAAACGATAGGCCCGATCGACCTCGAAGTTGCGCGAGGCCGGTGGGCGGAAATCGTCGATCAGGCAGATCTTCGCGGTGGTGCCGCCCATGTCGAACGACAGTACTTGCGGCAGGCCGCACTCCGCCGCGATCTGTCCCGCGATGATGGCGCCGCCCGCCGGTCCTGATTCGACCAGGCGGATGGGAAACTGGATGGCTGTCTCCAGCGTGGCGAGGCCGCCACCGGACAGCATCAGCAGCAAGGGGCAGTCGAAGCCTGCATCCGCCAGCATGGCGGCCAGGTGATGCAGGTAGCTGGCCATCAATGGCTGGACATAGGCATTGCAGACCGTGGTGGAGACACGGTCGTATTCACGGATCTCCGGGCACACATCCGAGGAGAGGCTGACGGCAACATCCGGCAACGCGGCCGCGAGGATCTCGCGCACCGCTTGCTCGTGCGCCGGATTGGCGTAGCTGTGGATGAAGCACACGGCGACGCTTTCGATCCGGCGCGCGCGCAACTGCGGCACCAGGTGCTCGACCGCCTGCGTATCGAGCATGCGCAGGACCTGGCCGTTCACGTCGCAGCGCTCCGGCACGGAGAAGCGCAGGTCGCGTGGCACCAGCGGCGGCGATTTTTCGATGAAGATGTCGTATTCCGCGAACCGGTCCTCGTAGCCCAGCTCCAGCGTATCGCGATGGCCTTCGGTCGCGATCACCGCCGTGCGTGCGCCCTTGCGCTCGATCAGCGCGTTCGTGGCGAGCGTGGTGCCGTGAATGATCAGGCCGACGGCGTCCGGCCGGATTGCGGCGTCATCGAGCGCTGCGCGAATGCCCGACATGACGCCTTCGGCCGGCGCCTGCGGCGTGGTCAGCACCTTCGCGGTGACGATGCGATCGCCGAGATCGAGCGCGATATCGGTGAAGGTGCCGCCGATATCGACCCCCAGGCGAGCACGCGGTTGCGCGGTCGCGGTCATCGCGCTTTGGTGCAGGGCAACATGCCGGGGGTTCCTCGGGTTGGCGCGATGCAACGTCGCGCGATGGAGTGACCCGAGTGTCCGGTCAGCGTCAACCCCTCGATCCGCATTGCTCGTGTTCCTGCGGACCGGCGGTCATTCGGCGGACGCTTGCGCAACATTCAGTACGTTGCGGGCTGAGCAGTCGCGACCTCTCGCGAGCGCACCACGACATCGACCGCCCAGGCGAGATCGGCGAGATAGGCATCAACGGCAGGTTCGTGCGTCAGGTTCAACATCAGATGAATGCCGGGTGGATCGACCAGCCGGCCAACGAACCAGCCCCGCTCCGTCATGCGTTCCGCAACGGCGAAGATGTCCAGCTTGCGTGAACCGTAGCTGAGAATGCTCAACTGCGGGCGGCCCCAGACTTCCAGACCGAGTTGCCGAACGCCATCCTCCAGCCGCGCGCGCACCGCCAGAATGCGGCTGGTGCGGTCGCTATAGCCCTGGTGACCCAGATAGTTCATCACCGCCCAGGCAGCCGCGATCGCGCCGCCGGCCCGCGTGCCGACCAGGGTTTGCGTCGCATAGAGGCCGCGCGGCCAGTCGGCGAATTCGTATTTCTGGTAGTTGAACGCGGCCTCGTCACAGTACAGCACGGTTGACGCACCTTTCGCCGTGTAGCCGTATTTGTGCAGGTCGGCGCTGATCGAGGTGACGCCGGGAACGGCGAAGTCGAAATCGGGAATGGCGACGCCGAGCGATTTGGCGAACGGCGCGATGAACCCGCCGACGCAGGCATCGACATGCAGCCACAGGCCGCGCCGGGCGGCGACTTCCCCCAGTTGCGGAATCGGGTCGACCACGCCGTGCGGATAAGCGGGAGCAGATCCGACCAGCATCATGGTGTCCGGCCCGCACGCCGCCGCCATGGCGCCGACATCGGCGCGGAAGTCGGCATCGATCGGAATTCGGATGACCTCCAGCCCCATGAAGTGTGCCGCCTTGTTGAAGGCGGGATGCGCGGTCTGCGGCGCAACAATGGTGGGGCGCGCGATGTGCGGACGCTCGGCCCGGGCGCGATCGCGCGCGGCCTTCACCGCCAGGAAGATGCTCTCGGTGCCGCCGGTGGTCATCGCGCCGCGCGCGTCCGGACCGCCATGCAGCAGCCCGAGTGTCATCGCGACGACGTCCGCTTCGAAGCGCGCCAGGCTGGGAAACGCCTTCGGGCCAAGTCCGTTTTCGGAAAAGAATTTCAGATACGCCTGCTTGGCGACCGCCAGAACGTCCTCGCCCGCATAATGGATATAGACGCCGATGCGGCCGTTCCGCCAATCGACGTCGCGGGCGCGTGCGGCCTCCATCTGCGCTTCCAACACCTCGGGGCTGATGCCCTTGCGCGGCAATTCCGGCATGGCTCGGTTCTCCTCAGGCTGCCAGTTCGCGTATGGCGACTGCTGTGATCGCGGAGCGCAGGATGTCGACGATCGCCTGGATTTCGGCGGGCTCGACGATGTAGGGCGGCGCCAACGCGATCGTGTCGCCATCAACGCCATCGACGCACCCGCCGCCCGCGATCACCAGCAACCCTTGCGCCATCGCCTCATCCGCCACCTGCTCTGACACGTGGCGCTGCCGGTCGAACGGCGCCTTGGTGGCCTTGTCGCGCACCAGCTCGATGCCACGCAGCAGGCCCTTGCCACGCACATCGCCGACGATCGGCAGGTCGCGCAGCGCTTCGAGTTGCGCCGCGAGCATCTCGCCCATCCGGGCCGCGCGCGCGACGAGGTCCAGCCGATCGATTTCATCCAGCACGGCGCTGCCGATCGCCGCGGTCAGCGTATGCCCGGCGAAGGTTTCGCCATGCCGGAACGACGTGCCGCTGGTTTCAAATGCGGCATACACGCGCTCATGCACCAGCGTCGCACCGATCGGCACGTAGCCGCCGCCGATGCCTTTCGCCATGGTGATGAGATCGGGCACCACGCCCCAATGGTCGATCCCCAGGTTGCGGCCGGTGCGGCCGGGGCCGGTGACCACCTCATCGACGATCAGCAGCACGTCATGCCGGTCGCAGATTTCGCGAACGCGGGCAAAATACCCGTCCGGCGCGGCCAATGCGCCAAGTGGACCGCCGGAGACCGGCTCGACAATGAACGCCGAGACATACTGCGCGCCGATGCGGCGGATCATCCGATCCAGTTCCTCCGCACAGTCGATGGCGCAGGAGTCCGGCGTCTTGCCGAACGGACAGCGATAGCAATACGGCGGTTCGATATGCGGGAAGTTCAGCAGGTAAGGTTCGTATGGCTCGCGCCGCCTGGTCTGCCCGGTCATCGACAAGGCGCCGAGCGAACTGCCGTGATAGCTGTTCCAGCGCGAAATGACCTTGGTCTTCTCCGGCTTGCCGGCCAGCAGATGATAGTGGCGCGCCAGCTTCAGTGCCGTCTCGTTCGCCGCCGACCCCGAGGTGGACATCCAGACCTTGGAGAAGCCCGCCGGCGCCAGGGCCAATAGCTGGGCGGAGAACCGCTGCTCCGCCTCGCTGGTGAAGTTCCCGGTATGGGCGAACGCGATACGGCGCATCTGCGTCGCGATCGCCTGTTCCACCGCCGGAGAACTGTGGCCGATATTCACAACGAACACGCCGCCCGCGCCGTCGATGTAGCGCCGGCCGGTGGAATCGAAGACGTAGATGCCCTCGCCGCGATCGACCATGGGATAGTCGCGGTCGATCTCACGATGGAACACGCGGTCGGCGTTGACGGTCGCCGTCATGGCGTCATCCTTTCCAGCGGGTGAGATAGCGCTCGATGCGGGTCATCACCCCGAATAGCAGATCGGCCAGGATCACCAGCACCAGCAGCACGGCGAACACGCCATTGGCGTTGAAGGTGTTCGAATAGTAGCTGATCAGGCTGCCCAAACCCTTGCCGCCGGCGATCAGTTCCGCGGTGACGACGCCGAGCAATGTGTAAACCAGGCCCAGGCGCAGGCCGGCGAAGATCGCCGGCGCCGCGGTCGGCACGACGATGTGCAGGAAGATGTGGCGCTGTGTCACGCCGAGGCTGCGCGCGAGCAATATGTGGTCGGGATCGACGGATTGGGCGCCGGCCATCGTGTTGTAGAGCAGAATGAAATACATCAGGGAAATGCCGGAGACGATCTTGGAGAGGGCGCCGAGACCGAACCAGATGATGAACAGCGGCACCAGCGCGACGCGCGGCAAGGCGTTCAGCGCGTTGAGATAGGGATCCACCACCGCCTTCAGCAGCGGCCACGCGTGCAGCACCAGCGCGGTCAGCAACGCCAGGACGCCGCCCAGCACGAAGGCCGCCAATGTGGCCGACAGCGTGTCGGCGATGGCGTGCAGGATGCTGCCGCCGAGCAATTCCTGCACCATCAACGGCAGGAACTCCGAAGGCTGGCCGATGAAGGCCGCGGGGATCAGGTCCAGCCTTGCCATCGCTTCCCATGTGCCCGCGGTCACACACAACAGCAGCACGCGTCCGGCGAGGACCACGGAACGATGGCGGCGCGCTGCCTCGCGTTCCGCGTCGGTATCGGTGTCGGACAGGTCCGGCGCATCCTCTGGCGCATCCAGCAGTGGCGTCATGCTGCCGGTTCCACCGCGCGCTCCAATTCGCGCCAGAGCTGGGCGCACAGTTCGTGAAATTCGCGCATCGCCTGCATCTTGCTGGCGGACCGCGGTCGCGGCAGCGCGATCGGCACGTCGGCGATGATCCGGCCGGGGCGCGCCGACATGACGATGACGCGATCGGACAGCGCCACCGCCTCGGCAAGATCGTGGCTGACCAGGACGACGGTGCTGTGCACGCGCTCCCACAGCTTCAGAAGCTGGTCCTGCAACAGCAGCTTGGTCTGCGCGTCGAGTGCGCCGAACGGCTCATCCAGGAAGATATGCGCGCTTTCGAGCGAGAAGGTGCGCGCCAGGGCGACGCGCTGGCGCATGCCCTGCGAGAGTTGGCGCGGGTAGGCATGCTCAAAGCCCGCCAACCCGACATCGGCCAGCAGTGAACGGATCAGGACGTCGCGCCGCTGCGCGTCCGGCTGCCGCGTGGCGACGGCGAAGTCGATGTTGCCGTACGCGGTGCGCCACGGCAGCAGCGCATCGCGGGCGAACATGCGGGCGGTGTCGCGCCTTCCGGCAGCCGGCGGTTGATCGGCGACGAGCAGTGTGCCGCGTTGCAGCGGCAGCAGGCCGCTCATGAGGTCGAGCACGGTGGTCTTGCCGCAGCCGCTCGGACCGACCAGCGACACGAACTCGCCCTTGCCGATCGCCAGCGACAGGCCATCCAGCACGCGCAGCGTGTGGGCATGCCGCCGGAACGCATGCACGACGCCGTCCAGCACGATGTCGCCGCCATGCCCGGGGCTTGCGGTCATAAGCTGCGGCCTATGGCTTCGGGGCGCCCGCGTAGATCACGTCGGCGGCTGAAACCGCATGCGGGATCAGCTTGTTGTCGAGCAAGTACTGGTTCCATGCGTCGATCGCGCCACGATCGACGCTGGTTCCAAAATAGTGGTTGTAATTGTCGATCATCAGCGCAACCGTCTGGGCGCGCTTGTCTTCCGGAATGATCGATGTGTTGACGTATTTGCCGATCAGGTCAGTCAGCTTCGGGCGGTTGGCCGGATCCTTGATCCAGGCGATCGCATCGACATGCGCCTTGATGAACGCGTTGACGACGTCCGGATGCGCACGGATGTACGACGCCTTGCAGGACCAGTCCTCGAACGCGCCGCCGAGTTTTTGCAGCAGCTCCGGGCCCTGGCCGGCGCTGAGGTTGATGATCGATCTGCCGCTGCCCAGCGCCTGGATGATTTCCGGGAACGGCGTAAAGGCCAACTGCGCATCGATCCGGTCGGCCTGCCAGGCAGCGAGCGCGGTGTTCGACGAGCCATCCGCGACGTAGGTGACGTCGTCCGGCGTCATGCCGGCGCCCTTGAGCAAGGCATTCATCATCAGATGCGTCGATGCACCCAACGCATTGACGCCGATCCGCAGCCCCTTCAGGTCCTGCATGATGACGGGATAGCCGGCGGCTTCGTGCGGTAGCTTGAGTTTGCTGCTGGCGACAAGGTCGAAGAAATTACGAATTTCGTTGCCGACGACGATGCGCAGGTCGGAGCCGTGCACCTGGTTCTCGATGATCTGGTCGGTCGGCGGCTCGATGAAGTCGAGGCTGCCGCCGAGCAAGGCGGCAACGCCGGCCGGACCGGAGGCAACCACGGTTTGCTCCGGGTCGAGGTGGTATTTCGCGTAGAAGCCCATGTCCTTGGCGACGAACACCGGCAGGGACGTATAGGCGCCGTTATAGACCATGACACGGATCTTGGTGCCCGCCGGGGGGATGTCGCTGGTCACCGGCAGGTCGTCGGCGCGTGCCGCGGTGCCGAATGCGCCTGCCGTGACCGCCAGCACCAGCGTGAGGGCGATCGTCCGAAGCATCTTCCACGTCCCGCCGAAACCCCGCTTCCCCATTTTATTCTCCTGTGCCCCGCCGATGTTTTCTTAGCGTCAGCCAGACGCGCGCCGCGCCCGGCGCAGCTGTTCTGTCGCGGCCGGATCGGCCGTGCCGTCCGCCGCGAGCTTCACGGCATAGATCGCTAGTGCCGCGGCATCGCTGACCACGCCGTCGCGCACGTCGCGGGCAACCAGGTCCGGGTCGCGATCCAGCGGATCGCCGAAACCGCCGCCGCCGGGCGATTGCATGACAAGTCGCGACGCGCCCAGGCGCAGCAGTGCGTATTGCGGCGGCATCAACACGGACCCGTCGCGGCGGTGCACCGCAAGGGTGCCGCCGGCGCCGTCACCCCCATGCTCCACGCCCTTGCCGGTAGCGCGGCCGACGCCCTCGCCACGAAACGAATAGACCGCCTCGGTGTCGATCTCGGCTTCGTACTCCACGCCGGTGCCACCGCGCCACGTGCCCGGCCCCGCCGCGTCGCAGCGAAATTCCTGCCGATGCACGCGCACCGGATAGAGTTGCTCGTAGGTTTCAGCGTTCGGAATGACCAGGCCGCCGAGCGTGATCATCGGCCCCATCTGGTTGAATCCGTCGCGCCCGGCGACCGCGCCCGCGCCGGAGCCGCCGCCCCAGTGATACAGCACCCATGTCGCGCCCGATGACCGGATCCCCGATGACACGGGAAAGGCGTTCTTGCCCCAACCGGCGATGTTGCGTGCCGGATCGGCCTGGCCGAGCGCCCACCAGCAGATATGCATGATCTCGTGCGCCGGGAACACCGTGCACATGGTCAGCGGCGCCGGCGGCCGCGCGTTCACCAGGCTGCCCTCCGGGGCGATGATGCGGATCGCCCGAAATGTGCCCTCATTGCGCGGAATGCCGGTCTCGAAGAACGCGGCGAAGGCGGCGTAGACCGCCGAATGCGTGTTGGCGAGCGAGGAATTCTTGAAGCCGCGAATCTGCGGATCGGTGCCGGTGAAATCCACGGTGGCGCCATCGGCGTCCAGCGTCACGGCGACCCGGATGCGAATGTCGACCGGTGCGAAGCAGTCAGTGTCGTAGCTTTCCTCGGCGCGATACGTCCCATGCGGCAACGCCGCCAGCGCAATCCGCAACCGCTGCTCGGCGTGATCCAGGATCGCGGTGAAACACCGCACGGCGGCATCGCTGCCCAGGTCCTCGATTTGCTCTGCCACGAGATCGGCGACCTGTTCGGCGCCAATCTGTGTCGAGCCGAGCATCGCCCGCAGGTCGCCGTCGAGCAAATCCGGGCAGCGCGTGTTCAGCAGCAGAAGCTGCCAAAGATCGTCGCGCGTCACGCCATGCTCGATCAGCTTCAGCACCGGCAGGCGGATGCCTTCGTGGAAGATCTCGGTCGCCTCGGGGTTGTAGGTGCCGGCCGCGCCGCCGCCGATATCCGACTGGTGCGCCCGATTGCAGGCGAAGGCGGTCAGTTCGCCGCCGGCGAAGACCGGCCTGGCAATCACCCAGTCCGGCAGATGGTTGCCGCCGGCGACATACGGGTCGTTGAGCAAGAACACGTCGCCGTCGGCGATGTTGCCGGCGAAGTTCTTCAGCACCGCACGGATGGCGAAGCCGCCACCTCCGGTATGGATCGGAATACCGTCGGCCTGCGAAACCAGGGTGCCGTTGCGGTCGGTGATGAAGCAACTGAAGTCGTGTGACTGGTTGAAGATCGGGCTGCGCGAGGTGCGCACCATCACCCAGCCCATCTGCCGCGCGATATGGTCCAGGCGGTTTTGCACCAGGGCGAGGGTGACCGGATCGACGCCATGCGAAGCCGTTGCGCCGGGCATTGCCGTCAATCCTCCCGCGCCAGATCGATAACGAAGTTGCCGGCATCATCCACCATGCAGCGGTCGTCTGCGCCAACCAGGACGGTGGTGGTTTGCTCTTCGATGATGGCGGGACCGGCGAAACCGTGACCGGGTGCCAGCGTGTCGCCGCGGTAGACCGGCACATCCGCCCAGCCGCGTCGCGCGTCCACCCAGACGCGGCGATGTTCCGCGGGCACCGCCGGCCGATCGGCGCATTGGGGCGCGGCGGCGGCCAGGGGCGGCAAGTGGCCGATGCCGGCAATCCGCAGCTTGGTCATTTCGATCAGACCGCCTGGTTGGATATGGCCGAACAGGCGTTGATGCTCGGCCTCGAAGTCGTGCCGCACGGTGGCGGGATCGATCGGCCCCGCCGCCAGGCCGACGGTGACGTCCCATTGCTGGCCGACATAGCGCAGATCGATCGAACGCCGCAGCGCCACGCCATCCGAAGCAAAACCCTCGCGCGCCAGCGTCTCCATGGCGGTGGTTTCCAGCCGCCGGAAGTCTCGGGCGATCGCCGCCTGATCCGGGCGATCGAGCTCGCCGAAATGCACGCGCAGGACGTCGTGGCGCACGTCGGAGTTCAGCATGCCGAGCGCGCAGAACGCTCCGGCGAGGCGCGGCACGTAGACCCGCCGGCAGCCCAGCGCGCGGGCCACGCTGGCGCCATGCAGCGCACCGGCGCCGCCGCCGGCCACCAGCGTGAAGCGGCGCGGATCGTGGCCACGCTCGATGCTGATGCGCTGCACCGCGTGCAGCAGCTTTTGCTCGAGCAATCGGACGATGCCGATCGCAGCGGCTTCGGTGCTGAGGCCAAGCGGCTTGCCCACGACGGCCTGCACGGCCCGGTGCGCCAGGCTGGCGTCGATGGCGATGGCACCGGCGGCATAGGTTGCCGGCGCCAGGCGCCCGAGCACGACCTGCGCGTCGGTCACGGTCGGCGCCGTCCCACCCAGGCCGTAGCAGGCCGGGCCAGGTCTTGCGCCCGCGCCTTGCGGCCCGACGAACAACAGGCCGGCACCGTCAACGCCGGCGATCGTTCCGCCACCGGCGCCGATCGTCTGGATATCGATCGACGGCGATACGACATCGTAGCCATCGACTTCAAGCCGATCGGTCTGCGCGATGGCGCCGTGACTCATCAGCATCACGTCGCAGCTTGTGCCGCCGATCTCCATCGAGATCAGATGGTCGGAGCCGAGAGCGCGGCTGTAATAGCGCATGGCGCCAACGCCCGCCGCGGGGCCCGACAGCAACAGCGCCACGGGCCGGCTGGCGATTTCATCCACCGACACCGCGCCGCTGTTGTTCTGGATCAACAGCAATCGGTTGGGCAAGCCCAGCGCGCCCAGTTGCTGGTCAAGGTCGCGCAAATACGCCAGCGAACGCGGCCCGACATAGGCGTTGAGCACGGTGGTCGAACTGCGCTCGTACTCCCCCATGGTGGGTGAGACCTCACTGGAGACAGAGACGTGCAGGTCGGGTGCGTCGCGGCGCAGCAGCGCGGCGGCGCGGCGTTCATGCGCGTCGTTGAGGAAGCTGTTGAACAGGCAGACGGCGACCGACTGCACGCTGTCGCGCGCGAAGGTCGCGGCGGCCGTGGTGACGTCGTCGTCGGACAGCGCCGTCTCTTCGCGGCCGCGCGGATCGATGCGGCCGCGCACAGGGACTCGCAGGTAACGCGGGACAAGGACCGGCTGGTAGGGCGTGCGATGGTCCCACGGGTCCGGGCGCAGGCCGCGGCGAATTTCCAGGCTGTCGCGAAATCCGCTGGTGACCAGGCAGCCGACGCGAGCGCCCTTGCGCTCGAGCAAGGTGTTGGTCGCGATCGTGGAGCCGTGCACGAACTGGCTGCAGCGCGCCAGCAGCTCGGGCGCGGTCATTCTGTTGGCGGACGCGGCGGCATCCACCGCACGCATGACGCCGGCAGCGGGATCCGACGGGACCGATGCGACCTTGAACACCGTCACAGCGCCGGCGGAGGTCGCCAGGACAAGATCGGTGAACGTGCCGCCGATATCGACGCCGATGCGAAACTGCGTGCCGGCTTCGGTCATCGCGTGTCGCTGACCTGCCTGGGGGCACCTTCGCCCGCCAATGCTGCGGTGATCGTCCCGGCTGCCGCGCGCACCTGGCGGCCGAGCGTGTGCAGCCTGGCTTGCGTCGCACGGTAACGCGGCACCGCGATGCAAAGCGCACCGGCGGCATGGCCGGCGCGATCCACGAACGTCGCCGCGACACCCGCGACGTCGATGCGCCACCCGCCGAAGTTCATTGCATAGCCACGGGCGCGGGTCCGTGCGAGTTCGTGGTGCAGCGCCTCATGCGACACGATGCTATCGGCGCTTATGGCCTCGAGCTTCGCGGGCAGGATGGCGGCGAGATCAAAATCCGGCAGTGCCGCAAGCAACGCGAGGCCGGTGGATGTGCAGTGCGCCGGCAGCCGGGAGCCGACGTCGGTGTGCACACGCACCGCCTGTCCGGCATCGATGCGATGTAGGTAGATCGTTTCGCAGGCCGACAGCACGCCGAGGATGGTACTCTCATTGGTCTCGCGCGTGAGGTCCTGCATGATCGGTGCGGCGATGGCGACGATGCTGAGTTCCGGCACGGCGCGGCCCAGTTCCCAGGCGCGCAGCCCGAGACGGTATCGGCCGCCGGCACGGTGTTCGGCATAGCCATGCGCGACGAGGGTCGCCAGGAGGCGATGCGCGCCGGGCCTGGACATGTCGAGCGAGCCCGCGATCGAGGCGAGGGGCACGTCGCTCCCCGCCGCTGCGAGCAGTTCCAGCGCGGCGAGAGCATGGGCGACGCCGGAGAGAGGGCGTTCCGCAATGGTGAACGGCTTTTTCTGCACGTGTGGTGTTATATTCGATTGGCGCAACCCGTCAATTGCCCACGAGGCAGGGCCGTCGAGCGACCCGTCGCGTGGCGTGGGGCCGGGGATGCCGCTCGGCGAGCCAGTGCCGTCGGCACGGACGAGACTCGTGAACCGGCCCCTAGACCGAAAACCCGCCTGAATTCCAGCCGCTCCGCTGGCGGATTTCTGCGTACGCAAACTGTGCCAGGCGCGTATTCGAAAAACAGTCTATTACGGTATGCCTGAAGCTATGATCTGCACGCATCACCACCCCCATCGTGAGGTCCCGGGGCATGCCATCCGCCATCAATCGCACGGCAGCATTTTTTCGATTGCGCTGGCGGCCTCTCGCCCCGGATCATCGCGCGTGCACTCAACAATGCCACGGTTCCAGGTCCACGCGGTGGTCGATGGACGGCCTCCCTTCGGTTGGGAAACGCACTCCGGCAGACGGGAATCCTCGGTAACCGACCGTACGCCGGAGAACTCGTGTGGAACCGTCAACACTTCATCCAGGATCCTGCCAGCGGCAAACGCGTCGCCCGACCGAATCCTCGAGCCGCCTGGATTATCGAGCCAGTGCCAGCGCTGCGGATCGTTGAACCGGCGCTTTGGAGCGCCGTCCCGCGCCGGCTTGAGATGGCGCGTGCGGTCGTGACGGACGCGCGCTCCGGCTCCAACACTGAGGACAGTGGGCCAGGCGCCAATGCGAGCCGTAGAGCCAGACTTGTGGCCGCCCGCCGAGCACCATGGTTGCTGTCAGGATTGGTCCGCTGCGGCATCTGCGGCGGGACCATGACCGTTGCAGGCGAGCATCGCCGCGTCGCCTGTGCCAATCACCGCGAGCGGGACACGTGCACTAACCGGCGCACAGTGCTGCGTGACCATGTCCTGGAGAGGGTACTCACGGGGCTGAAGCACCGTCTGCTCACGCCCGAGCTCGTCGAGGCTTTCGTCCTCGACTACATCGCCGAGGTGAATCTGGCGAATCGGGAGGCAACGGCCCGGCAATCGCTGCTTGAAACCGATCTCGCGCGCATCGACAGGCAGATCAGAACCCTGGTGCAGACCATCGCCGACACCGGCGGTAGCCGCGCCTTGAGTGGATGAACTCCGCCAGATCGAGCGAGGCCAGGATAGCCTGAGGGAGGAGATCGCCGCGGCGGGCGAGCCGGAGCCGCTCCCCATGCCGCACCGCAATCTCGCCCAGGTCTACCGCCGGAAGGTCGAGCGCCTGGAGCAGGCGCTGCAGGATCCCATGGCATCGGCGGTCGCCGTCGAGGCGCTGCGATCACTGATCGACGCGATCGTGGTGTATCCTGGCGACCTGCGCGGTGCGGTGCGCCTGGAGCTGCGCGGCGACCTGGCAGCGTTTTCTGCGCCTGGGAGGCGACGATGGTCCTTCAGCGTCGATCCAGCGCCCCGCAAACGCAAAAACCGCCGTTCTCGTCAACGGGAACGGCGGTTCTGGTCGAATGATGACATCGTTGGTTGCGGGGGCAGGATTTGAACCTGCGGCCTTCAGGTTATGAGCCTGACGAGCTACCGGGCTGCTCCACCCCGCGTCAAACGGTAGGTGTGGACTTGTACAGTCCCTCGGGACCATAGCCACCGCGTATGACCGCGGTGGTTGACCAGAGGGGAACAGGGTGGATTGGAAGACCTGGCGGCGACCTACTCTCCCGTGCCTTGAGACACAGTACCATGGGCGCTGGGGGTTTTCACGGCCGAGTTCGGGATGGGATCGGGTGCGGGCCCCCCGCCAAAGCCACCAGGTCGTCCAATCCACCCTGGTTGGTTTCAGGGTTCGGTTCTGGATTTGCGTTGTGTGCTGAACACCCTGCCCGCGGGGATGTCCCGGGGGTCTGGGGATGATTTCCATGCATGGTGGTGATTTCGAGCCTATCGGGCGATTAGTACCGGTCAGCTCCATGCGTTACCGCATGTTCACACCCGGCCTATCGACGTGATGGTCTTTCACGGCCCTCGGGGAGACCTAGTTTCGAGGTGGGTTTCCCGCTTAGATGCTTTCAGCGGTTATCCCGTCCATACTTAGCTACCCGGCCGTGCCACTGGCGTGACAACCGGTGCACCAGAGGTATGTCCATCCCGGTCCTCTCGTACTA
>JBEKNT010000070.1:0-21044 GCA_049522565.1 Acetobacteraceae bacterium | reverse complement strand
GCCCCGGCGGCCCGCCGGTCTGGGTCGCCGGGCTGGTCGAGGCCGCGGTAAAACGCGCCGCGCGCATCGGCGACGCCTGGCTGGTCGCCAACGCGACGACGCTCGGCGCGACCGAGCCGCTGATGCGGATCTATCGCGAGACCCTGCAACAGCTTGGCAAGCAGGTGACGGAATTCCCGATCGCGCGCGAGTGCTATGTCGGGGCGAACCACAAGACCGCGGTCGAGGAATGCCGCGCGGCGCTGGAATACAAATATAGCTCCTATGCGGCGTGGGGCATGGAAAGTCCCACCGCTGGCATGACGTTCGAGGAGATGGCGCGCGACCGCTTCATCATCGGCGACAAGGTCGCGGTGAAGGAGGAGATCGCCCGCTGGCAGGAATTGCTCGGCGTCAATCACTTCATCATGCGCGTGCAGTGGCCGGGACTTGCGCAGGACAAGGTGCTCGGGTCGATCCGGCGGCTGGGGGAGATTATGTAAACCTCTCCCGCGCTACGCGCGGGATAACCTCGCCCGCGGGAGCGGGAGAGGTCGAGACGCGAAGCGTCGAGGGTGAGGGTGATCGGGTCGCCTCGCTCTACCGGCTACGTGCCGACCCGATCACCCTCACCCGGCGCTCCGCGGCGATCTCTCCCGCGGGAGCGGGAGAGGAAAGCATCAGCTTCGCTGCATCGCGCGCCGCCATCCCGACGCGGATTCCCAATCCCTCCGCGAGCGCGTTCATGACGCTGACGATGCCGTCGTGGTAGATGCTGCGCGCGTCGCCCAGTTCGGCAGTCAGATGCGACACGCCGGCGCAGGCGATCCCCATGTCCTGCAAAATAGGCAGCCCCGCGATCGCCATCTGCCCGCGCCCGAACCCGCCGTCGCTGCCGATCACGCCGCGCGGCAGAATGCCGTGGTTGTACATGTGCACCGTCATCGTGGTGTCCACCGGCGTGCCGACACAGAACACGTCCCGCGCCCGGTCGCCGCGCGGCAGGCCCATGCTCCAGCAGCCGTAGACACCGCCGTCGTCGCCCGCGGCCAACAGGAAGTCGCTGTCACCCTGAGGATTGGCGAGATGCCGCGGCATGCCGCGCGGCGCGCGCAGCATCAGCGTCGCGGCTGCCTCGGTCGACAGTCCCGGCTGCACCCCCAGCGCCGCAGCGGTGGCGTTGACCCGGCTGACCACGCCCTCGTCCCACACCGAGCGCCCCACGCACATCTCGGCGCTATAGACGCTGATCGCGGCGGCCGGCACATGGACGCTGTCCGCCACCGCCAAGCCGCCGATGCCGGAATCGTTGCGGCCGATGCCGGCATCCACCGCGATCACCCCGCGCAGTCCGCGGTTGAGCAACCCAACCGTCGGCGGCGCGGCGAGGTAGGCGGCGTGCACCAGCACGTCGCGCGGCGCGTCGATCGGCACCGCCGACTGCGCGACCAGCGAGGGCGAGTCGATCACCACGACGTTCCCATCGCCGGTGGTCCGGCCATAGAAGGCGCGGTTGCCGAATTCGAGCGGCGGAACGCCAGCCATGATCCCCTCTCCCGCTTGCGGGAGAGGAAGGGTGAGGGTGTTGCCGACCGCACGCAATACCCTCGCCCCACCCTCTCCCACTTCGTGGGCGAGGACCGCCGAGCAACCTTGATCCTTCGCCTTGCACACGCCACGTTGCCCGCATGAGCGACCGAGTCCCACCCGAACTGGACATGCGCACCGACGGCAGCTTCCGCCTGCCGCCGCGCCCGCCGATCCTGACCCGGATCTTCATCTGGGCGGCAGTGATCGCGGTCCTCGCGGGAGGTCTGGCGCTCGCCGCCTTCGCGCTGTGGATCGCGCTGATCCTGGTGCCGGTGGCGCTGCTGGCGGCGGTGATCGCCTGGCTGGCGTTCCGCTTCCAGCTCTGGCGCGCGCGCAGCTCAGTCAGCGGCCAGCGGGACGTCTGGCGCCGCTAGCCCGCACTCCCTCGCCAGCAGCGTATAGGACCGCCGGCGCGCCTCCGGGTCGTGCAGCGTGGTCAGGATGGCGATCTCCTCAACACCGCACGCCGCCGCCAGGTCCCGCAGCTTCGCCCCCACCACGTCCGGCGTGCCATACAGCGCCCGTGCGCGCAGCCGCTCGACCCGCGCGAGGTCGCCGCCCGAATACACATACGCCGCCGCCTCCTCCGGCGAGGGCAGCGCCGCATACACCCCACGATCGCGCCCCAGCCGCCACATCTCGCGCGAGCTGAACAGCCGCGCCGCTTCTTCCTGCGTCTCCGCCGCCATCGCCCAGACGCAGATCGCGGCATGCGGGGCGGGATGCCGTTCGCTCGGCCGATAGCCCTCCCGGTAGATCGCCAGCGCCTGCTCCACGCCACGCCCGTCGGTGATGAAATGCGCGAAGCAGAACGGCAGGCCGAAATACGCCGCCACCTGCGCGCCGTAGTCCGAACTGCCGAGGATCCACACCTCCGGCACCGTCGGCCCGCCCGGCTGGGCACGGATGTCGCGGAACGGGTGGCCCTCGACCAGGGGCTGCCCCGCGAGCCAGTGCAGCAGGTCGCGCACCTGCGCCGGGAATTGGTCCGCCGCGGTGTCGGCCCGCGGATTGAGCGCGTAGGCGGTGCGCCCATCCGAGCCCGGCGCCCGCCCCAGCCCCAGGTCGATGCGCCCCGGCGCGATCGCCTCCAGCACGCGGAATTGCTCCGCGACCTTCAGCGACGAGTAATGCGGCAGCATCACGCCGGCGGTGCCGACACGGATGCGGCTGGTGGTCGCGGCGATGGCGCTGATCAGGATCTCCGGCGCGGTTCCCGCCTGGCTTTCGCTGTTGTGGTGCTCGGCGCACCAGTAGCGGTGGTAGCCGAGCGCCTCGCAATGCTTCGCCAGCGCGAGGCTTTCGCGGATGGAGGTGTCCGGCGAACGGCCGGTCACCACGGTGGATTGGTCGAGCACGGACAGACTCAGCATTCCCCAGGCTCCTCAGCACTGCCGGGCGTCATCGCGGGCACCAGGCGCCGCGGCAATCCCCGGCCAGGTGTCATTGCGAGGCGCGCAGCGCCGAAGCAATCCCCCGCCCGGAGATTATGGGGTGTGCAGGGCGGCAGGCGAAGGACAGATTGCCGGACCAGCGGACGCGTCAGGCCCGGAGGCCGCGGGATTGCTGTCATGGCCGGCCGCCGTGCCCGCTATCGCCTCGCGCGCGACAGCACTCTGGTTAGCGAATTGTTCATTGGCCTCGGCCAAGCACGGCACGGAACGGAACGGAACGGCACGATTGGATGGGGAGCCCGGCGTGGGCCGCAAGCCGATTCCGAGACCGGGCTTCTTGGACACATGCGAGTCTCTTGAATACAGTCATGGTAAACGGCGCTGGTGGGACCGAAGCGCCGCTGTCCTTTACACACGGGACGAGTTGCACGGTGAGATCGAGGTTTGCAACCTGCGTGGACGCCATCTGGGCGTTGCCGATCCGATGACCGGCGATCGGATCAAACCTGCTCGGAAGGGGAGGCGCATTCGTGTCTGACGTGCAACCGAAGAGCTTGTCCTTTCTCGATCTCTATAGCGGTGGGAAGGTCACCGCGGAGCAGATCGATGACTTCATCGATGCGTGGCACGAGTCGGATGACAGCGAGCAGCGCCCGCTGTCGGAGTTTCTGGGCATGAGGGAAGACGAGTACTCCGTATGGCTGGCGTCGCATAGGGTTCTGCCATTGCTCGTCGCTGCGCGGCGGGACGGGCGATCTGTCGCGGCCGTGGTGCGGCAGCATCTGGCCGACTTGCAGCACGCGGCGCTGCCTACCGACGAGACCGCCATTTATGTCCTGTCCCATTGGCTTGAGAAGCACGTACGCCGCTAAGGGTCGCATTGTTGCATCTGATACGAGGCCAATCAGCTCACGATGTGACTGGCGGGTAATCACCCAACGACCAGATTTCATCCCCCACGTCGAACAAGGCGCCGCCGCACTTCGCGGTGCCGCTTGGCTACCTGCCGGTCGATACGGGCGTCCGCATGCTGCGCGGCGCGGAACATCCGCTGAGCGCGTTTGCCAAAAGTGCCAGTGGGGAACCGGCGATCGCGGCCGGCATCATGATGGCGGACACGCCGGCACAGGTGGAAGCGCAGATTCGCACGGTGTACGACCATGGCGGCGGCTTCGGCCATCTGCTGATCATGCGCCAGGCCGGCTTCCTGGAACGCGATGCGACGGTGGCGGGCATCCGCATGTTCGCTCGCGAGGTGTATCCGCGGATGGAGGCGTGGTGAAGATTCATGGAGGGGGCTGGCGGAGAATGCTCCTCCCCTCCCTCGAGGAGGAGGGGAGGAGCATCTTTCAAACCCCGGCGTATTCGGTCGAAATGTCCTTGCTGGTGTAGTCGGTCAGCAATGCCGTGGAGACGATGCCGATGACCGCACAGATCGCGATGTAGATTGCGATCGGCAGGCTCGAATGGTAGGTGGCGAACAGCCATGTCGCGATGAATGGCGATGGGCCGCCGGCGATGATCGAGGCCAGCTGGTAGCCGAGCGACGAACCGCTGTAGCGCAGCCGTGGCGTGAAGCTTTCCGCGATCAGCGCTGCCTCGGGCCCGTACTGCGTCATCACCGGCAGCAACGAGAGCGCGATGGCGATGAAGATTATCACCGGGTTTCCCGTATTGAGCATGGCGAAGTAGATGAAGCCGAAGATCCCCATGAACAGAGCGCCGAGCATGTACATGTTCTTGCGGCCGATGCGGTCCGACAAATGCCCGGCGACAACGACCCAGAGGAAGCCGAGGACGGTTTGGCTGATGACCGCAATGAGCAGGAAGTTGCGCGGCATCCCGAGCACTGCCGTGCCGTAGCTGAAGATGAACGCGCCGACGATATAGCCTGGCGCTTGCTCGGGCATGCGCAGGAGGGCCGTCAGCGCGACCTGCTTCGGCTGGCGCTTCAGCACCTCCCACACCGGTACGCGTTCCACGCGGTGCTCCTCCAGCACCTTTTGGAAGACGGGGGTTTCGAGAATCCCGAGCCGGATCCACAATCCGATGCCGACCATGATCACGCTGAGGAGGAACGGGACACGCCAGCCCCAGGTCTGGAACTGGTCGCCCGACAACCAACTGAACGCCAGCACCGCCACGTTGGCCAGGAACAGCCCGGCGGGCGCTCCGAATTGCGGCCACGCCGAAAGGAAGCCGCGGTTCTTGTCGGTGCGGGCCCATTCCATCGCCAGCAGGACCGAGCCGCCCCACTCGCCCCCGACGCCGATGCCCTGGATGAGGCGGATGAGCGTCAGCAGAACCGCGCCCCAGATGCCGATGCTGTCGTAGGTTGGCACCAGCCCGATGGCAGCGGTTGCGATGCCGGTCACCAGCAGCGTGACGATCAGGGTCGCCTTGCGCCCGATCCGGTCCCCCCAATGGCCAAAGATCGCGGCGCCGATCGGCCGCCCGACAAACCCGACGAAGAATACGCCGAACGATTCGAGTATGCCGATGATCGGCGACGATCTAGGAAAGAACAACTTGCCAAAGACCAGCGCCGCCATCGTGCCATACAGCAGAAAATCGTACCACTCGATGGTTGTGCCGACGGTGCTGGCGATGACGGCACGCCGCAACTGAGCGCGGTGCTCGTCGGCCGACAGGGCGCTCGGGCGATGGTTGTTGGTTGTCATGGTCCTCCCTCCGTTTTGTGGCTTTATTCGGCAGCGGCGCGGTCCGCGCCGGGATTGCCGACACCTAGTGCGACATCAGCATCGGGACCGTCATGTGTTGAAGCAGCTCTCGACTGACCCCGCCGATCAGCGCCTCACGCAGCGGCGAATGGTGGTAGGCACCGGCAACGATCAGGTCGGCGCAGATGTCGGTTACCGCTGACAGCAGCACATCCGATATGGCGTGGCCGCTGCGCAGCGGATGGTCCGCGCGCGCGCGAATGTCGTGCCGCGCCAGGTGACGGACGACGCGCTGCGTCGCCTCGCGATCGCGCTGCAAATCTCCATCGCGGGTGCGGACGGTCATCACGGTGACAGCGGTCGCGGTGCGGATCACCGGCAACGCATCGTTGAGCGCGCGCGCCGCCTCGCGCGAGCCATCCCAGGCAACCAGAACGCGGCGACCGAGTTCGGTGAACGTCCCGACATAAGGCACCAGCAATACCGGGCGTCCACTATCGACGACGATATCGTCCGGCCGCCACGCGGCCACCCGTCGGACATCGGGGCAGATCTGGCCGAGAATGATGAGGTCGGCGGTTCGCGTGAAGGCGATCAGTCCGGCCGAACCGATCTGGTCCAGGTCGTACCAGGTAGCGTCGCCGCCGAACCAGCGGAGGCATTCGCGCAACCGTTGCTCGGTGCCGTCATTGAACGGTGTGTTGCGCCGCGCGCCGGCCGCACTTGCTACGAGCTGGGTTAGCAGTCCGCGCCGCATGGCAGGGCTGGGCGCGTATTCAACTGCCTGGTCATGATGCGCGAAGACGGCGCTCAGACCGGCCCCGTGTTCGCGGGCGATGCGGATCGCCAGCCGCAGGCGTTCTTCGCTGGCGGAACTCGAGTCGAGGAAGACGACAATATCTCTCAGGCTCATTCGCCCCTCTCCGCCAGGCATCGTTCGTCAGCGATCGGCTGGCACCGGTCGCTCGCTGCGCGTGCCCGGTCGATGTCGTTTCGCTTCGTCGTTCCCCGGATGGCTCCACGCAAACCGCTGGTGCGATGCAAGTGCAGGCCGGACGGGACATGCAGCCGGCAGGCTCGCGCGACCAAATGACCGACCGCAGGCGAGGCCTGCCTCGAACACGCGACGCACGTGCAGCGATAGTCCGTTAGGCTGGCGAACCGGGCCACAATCTGCGGCATTGATTTAGATTAATAAGCCATCTTGCTTTGCCCTCCATTCCGGATTAGGTGACGCGGACGTCACGCGCTCGTTCAACCCGTTCTTGCGACCGGCGGCGCTGCGGACCGCCGATGCCGGAGGTGCGGCTATGGCTCAAGGCGCAGTGCTGGTTGCGTCGCCGGCGGTTGCCGCAACGACGTTGCCACTGGTGGACAAGCTCGCATCGTACCTGGCCCTGTCAGAGGCCGAAGTTGAATTCCTTGGCGATCTGCATGAGCCGAGACGCAAGCTTGGCCGGCATCGCGAGGTTATCGTCGCGGGACGTCGTTACGACCACATTTTCATCCTCTGTAGTGGCGTCGTGTCCCGCTACAAGGTGCTACAGGACGGCAAGCGGCAGGTGTTGAATCTGGGGCTGCCGGGGGACTTCATCGGCCTGCCGTCCTGTTTGTTCGACGTTGCGGTGAATTCGGTGTCCGCGCTGACCGACGTGGTGCTTGCCCCGGTTCCCTTTGTGAAGCTGTTCAGCCTGTTCGCCCGCTTTCCGCGGATCGGGACGGCACTCTTCTGGTCGGCGGCCTGCGAGGCGGCGATCGACGGCGAGCACCTCGTCGATCTCGGGCGTCGTTCCGCGTATGAACGGCTGGCTCACCTGATCCTGGAGCTGCTGGTGCGACTGCGCGCCGCCGGCCTGGGCGACGACCTGTCCTATACCCTGCCGCTGACGCAGGAGTTGATGGCCGATGTCCTTGGATTGAGCGTGCCGCATATCAACCGCATGATCCGGTGTCTGCGCGACGAGGGGTTGGCAACGGTCGAGGGGCAGCGGGTCGTCATTCATGACCTTGCGTCGCTGTCGACGCTGGCTGGCTTTGAGGAGCGCTACCTCACACGCCAACGCATTCCCGGCTTGCTTTAGAAAGTGACGTAGAACGAAGGATACGGTATCAAGCCGGGGTTGCCTGTCGTCGTCCCGCATCGAAACTGACACGCACGGTTGTTTGTCGGCAGCGGAACATTCCATCGACATCTGCCGCAGTGGCGGATCATGCCGGTGTCGCCTGGAACGCGGTTTACGCCATGTCACCGCGCCCGGCGGCCGGCGCCTACGCCCCCACCCGCAACCGCGCGCCCGCGAAGTCCGCGTAAAACTGCGCCAGCGCGGCAACGGTCGCCTCGATCAGGGCGTCGCCGGATTCCTTTGTCGCGGCGGCCGGGTCGCCGACATAGCCGATGTCGCCCGCGGCGAAGATCGCCGCCCAGTACGCCCCTGCGGGACGCAGCACGTCCGGCGCGTTGCCCGCCACGTAGGACGGCGACAGCCGCGGGGGCAGGCTGCCGATGCGCGACGCAATACGTTCGGCCAGTTCCGGCGGGCGCAGCGCGAGCTGCAACGCGGTCTCATAGGCGCAGGCGTGGCCGACGCCGCGCAGCGCGCCGGGCAGCACCTCCAGCCACTGCCGCTGCCCCGGCGCCATGTAGTTCACGTAGCCCACCTCCAGCCCGCGACTCGCAAGTGTGGTACAGGCCGCATTCAACGGCCCCTGGTTGCCGCCATGGCCGTTGACGATGAGCAAGCGCTTGAAGCCGGTGCGCTGCAGGCTCTCGGCGACGTCCGTCACCAGCCCGACGAAGGTCTCCAGCGACAGCGTGATGGTGCCGGCCCAGGCGCGGTGATGTGGCGAAAAGCCGAACGAGGGCGGCGGCAACACCAGCACATGCGGCGCGGGGCAACGCTGCGCCGCCGCCAGCGCCATGCGGTAGGCCGACAGCGTATCGGTATCCACCGGCAGATGGTCGGCATGTTGCTCTACCGAACCGACGGTCAGCACCGGCAGTGCGCCGGCATCGCGCGCGGCGGCGATCTGTGCGCGGGTCAGCGCGCCCCAATCATGCGTGCCTTGCCAATCGTCGGTCATCGAGCGGCCCCCTTGCGGTTTAGCGTGGCCGGGAGACTTTGCCCGGGATGGTGCGGCCGGGGCAATCACCGCCATGACTGTGCGAGCCGCCAGCCCCCCAGCCCGGCGCCGCCGCGCCCAGGCTTTGCCAACGCGCCGTTGCGCAGGCTAGCCTTCGCACCCATGCAAGCATCCAGCGAAATCCGCAACTCCGTCTGCCCGCACGACTGCCCGTCCACCTGCGCGCTCGAGGTGGAGGTGCGCGACGGCACCCGCATCGGCGCCGTGCATGGCGCGGCGGACAACAGCTACACCGCCGGCGTCATCTGCACGAAAGTCGCGCGCTACGCCGAGCGCATCCACCACCCGGACCGGCTGACGCATCCGCTGCTGCGCACCGGCCCGAAAGGCTCCGGCCAGTTCCGCCGCATCGGTTGGGACGAGGCATTGGACCGCGTCGCCGGCGCCTTCACCGACGTCGCCGCGCAGCACGGCCCGGCGGCGGTGTGGCCGTTCTACTACGCCGGCACGATGGGCCTGGTGCAGCGCGACGGCATCAACCGGTTGCGCCACGTGATGCGCTACTCGCGGCAGAACCTCACAATCTGCACCTCGCTGCCGGAGGCCGGCTGGCACGCCGGCATCGGCCAGAGCCGCGGCGTCGATCCACGCGAGATGGCGGTGTCCGATTTGATCGTGGTGTGGGGCGGCAATCCCGTCTCCACCCAGGTCAATGTCATGACGCACATCACCCGCGCGCGGAAGGAACGCGGGGCGAAGCTGGTGGTGGTCGATCCGTATCGCTCACCGACCGCGGCGGCGGCGGACCTGCATCTGGCGCCGCGCCCCGGCACCGACGGCGCGCTGGCCTGCGCCGTGATGCACGTGGCATTCCGCGACGGCTACGCCGACCGCGCCTACATGGCGCGCTACGCCGACGACGCTGCCGCGCTCGAAGCCCATCTGCAATCGCGCGGTCCGGAATGGGCGGCGGCGATCACCGGCCTGCCGGTGCGGCAGGTGGAAGAATTCGCCGCGCTGTACGGCCGCACCCGGCGCAGCTACATCCGTTGCGGCTACGGCTTCGCGCGCAGCCGCAACGGGGCGGCGAACATGCATGCGGTGAGCTGCCTGCCGACCGTCACCGGCGCCTGGCAGCACGAAGGCGGCGGCGCGCTGTGGTCGAACCGCGGCATGTATCACATCGACAAAACGCTGATCGAAGGGTTGGACGTCCGTGACACCAGCATCCGTCAGCTCGACATGAGCAGAATCGGCAGCGTGCTGACCGGCGACCGGACGGAGCTGGGGGACGGGCCGCAGGTGCATGCGCTGCTGATCCAGAACCAGAATCCGCTGACGGTCTGCCCCGACAGCAACCGCGTCCGCCGCGGCTTTTCCCGCGATGACCTGTTCGTCTGCGTGCACGAACAGTTCATGACCGAAACGGCCCGTTGGGCCGATGTGGTGCTGCCGGCGACGATGTTCATGGAGCACGACGACCTGTATCAGGCCGGCGGCCACACCCACATCCAGATCGGCCCGAAGCTGATCGCGCCGCCGGGCGAGTGCCGTTCCAACCATGAGGTGCTGCAAGGCCTGGCGTCGCGGCTGGGCGCGCGGCATCCCGGCTTCGAGATGACCGCGATGCAGATCATCGACGCCACGTTGCGCGCCTCCGGCTGGCCGGACGCCGCGACCGTGCTGCGCGAACGCTGGATCGACGCCGCGTTGCCGTTCGACCAGGCCCACTTCCTCACTGGCTTTCCGCGCGCCGGGGGAAAGTTCGCATTCGCCCCCGACTGGAAGGCGATGGGCGATACGCAGGGCGTCATGCCGCACCTGCCCGACCACATGCCGACGATCGACCCGACGGGCCCTGACCGGCCGTTCCGCCTGATGACCTCGCCGGCACGCAGCTACCTCAACACCAGCTTCACCGAGATGCCGTCAGGCAAGAAGCGCGAGGGCCGTCCCACGGTCATGCTGCATCCGGACGACGCGGCGCGGCTGGGGATCGCCGATGGCGCAAAGGTCCTGCTCGGCAACGCGCGCGGCGAGGTGGTGCTGCACGCGCGCATCGTGGAGGGCATGCAGCCCGGCGTCCTGGTGTCGGAAAGCATCTGGCCGAGCGAGGCGTTCGAAGGCGGCATCGGCATCAATGCGCTGACCAGCGATGACCCCGGCCCGCCACTCGGCGGTGCGGTGTTCCACGACACCGCCGTGTGGCTGCGCGCTGCGGCGACGGAATTGCAGATGGCGGCGGAGTGACGCGCCCTGTCGTTGCGGCAAGCGCAGTGACGATGCGGTGCCCACCTGTCATGTGCCCACCTGTCATGTGCCCACCTGTCATGCGCCCACCTGTCATTGCGAGAAGCGCAGCGACGAAGCAATCTCCCGCCTGACGAGCCGCCGGCTCATCGTGCAGGAGATTGCTTCGGCGTTGCGGGCCTCGCAATGACAGCGGAACGGGAGACCAAGGAATGACCAAACGCATCGCCGTCGTCGGCGCCGGCGCGGTGGGGGGCTATGTCGGTGCCAGCCTGGCGCATGCCGGGCACGACGTGACGCTGATCGACCCGTGGCCAGAGCATGTCGAAGCGATTCGTGCCAACGGCATGAACCTGTACGGCATGACCGATGCCGAGCGCCACACCGTCAAGGTCAATACGATGCACCTGACCGAGGTGCAGAACCTGGCCAGGCAACGCCCGATCGACATCGCGCTGATCTCGGTGAAGTCGTACGACACGATCTGGGCGGCGATGATGATCCGGCAGTATCTCGCGGCGAACGGCTATGCCGCGTCGATGCAGAACTGCATCAACGAGGAGCGTCTCGCCTCGGTGATGGGCTGGGGCCGCACGCTGGGCATCATCGTCGGCGGCGGCGTCGGCGTCGATCTGTATGAGCCGGGCCACATCCGCCGCGGCTATGCCCGGCGGCCGGACGCCACCGCGTTCTATGTCGGCGAACCCAGCGGGCGCATCACCAGGCGGTCGCAGGAACTCGCCGCCATCATGCACGACGTGGACAACGCCAAGGCCACCGACAATTTGTGGGGCGAGCGCTGGACCAAGCTGTGCGTGAATGCCATGCGCAACGGTGTGTCGGCCGCCACCGGCATGGGTGGCAATGAGCGCGATCGGCACGACGCGGTGCGCCGCGTTTGCATTCGGCTGGGCGGTGAAACGGTGCGGGTCGGCCAGGCGCTCGGCTACAAGCTGGGCATGGTCGGCGTCCTCGACCCGGAGAAGCTTGCGCTCGCCGCTGAACACAACCGTGCCGCATTGGACGAAATCGAATCGCAGATGCTCTCGGCAGCCGAGGGCGGCGGACGGGCAGCGTATCAGCGCCCGTCGATGGCGCAGGACATGGCCAAGGGCCGGCGCACCGAGATCGAGCTGATGAACGGCTTCATCGCCGACGAAGGCGCGCGGGTCGGCGTGCCGGCGCCCACCAACGCAATGATCACCCGCCAGGTACTGCGGGTGGAGCGCGGCGAACTTTCCCCCCGACCGGAGAACGTGCTGGTCAATTCGTGAGACCGCGCGGTCGATTGGCTGACATTCGCACGACGGCACTGGCGGGCTTGTCATCGCGAGGAGCGTAGCGACGAAGCAATCCCGCGCGTGACGAGCAGCGGGTCCGCACGCGGGGGATTGCCGCGTCGCTGCGCTCCTCGCAATGACAATGGGGTGTCTCGCGGCTCGTCGCCAACGATGTCCGTCACCTGCCCGCGCGCGCCGGCAGCAGCCGCGCATCCCACTGCACCGGCTGTTCCTCGCCGATCACAATCCGCGCAAAGTCCGGGTGCAGCGGATTGACCAACGCCTTCAGGTCCAGCCCGTTCGTCACCACCGACGGCACCAGCAGCACCAACGCCTCCCGCCCGCGCAGCCATGCCTCGCCGAACGCGCATGACGCGCGCGGCGGCATCGCGTCCCAGCCGGCCACCGCATCGGGTGCGACGCGGTCGATCCGCGCATCGTCCGGGATGTCGATCGTCACGTAGCGAAAGCCTCGCGGCACGCGGCCGATATTGCCGTGCACCAGGATCTCCAGCACGGCCGCTGCATACGACGTCGCGGCATAGATCGCCGACGTGCCCGGCTGGTTCCAGCGTCCGCCCTTCAGTCTCGCGCCTTCGCCACTGCACACCGGATGCAGCGCACTGCCGATCCGCCATAGTCGCATTCAGAACACGCGCATTCAGACCGGCAGGCCGTAAGCCAGCGCGTCGAGCACCCGTTCCACCGCCCGTCCCCCGAGTTCCGTCAGCGCGGCATCGACCGGACGCCGCCCCTGCAACTCCGGGTGCGGATTGTGCATGAAGGCGCGTGCATCATCGGCATCGCCGAACACGCGCTGGGCATAAGCGAACAGCCGCGCCAGCCGTTCCGTTTGCTCGCCCTGGGCCGGGGTCAGCGTGCCGCGCCGGCTCAGGCTGGACTTCGGCACCACCGCATGGACCAGCTTGTTCGCCGCGGCGGGATCGGGGGAGATCGCCCGCGCCACGCGCTGCAAGGCATCCCGCGGCAGCCCCCGGGCGATGGCCTCCTCGATCGGCCAAGCCGCCTGGGTCTCGGCGAGACCCAGGAGGCCGGCGTAGTCGGGGATTTCGAAATCCTCCTCCGGGAGATGTCGTTCCATATGGACCTCTGTGAAGGTCCAAATGGTCCCGCCCTCTTGCCTTGTCAACCCCCGCTCACATCTCCACCCGATAAACCCGCGCCGCGCTGCCGCTGAACAGCGCCGTCTTCTCCGCCGTCGAGGCCCCGGCCGACAGCCGCTGGAACGCGTTCCAGCACGCCGCGTCGTCGCAGGACTGCGGTCCGCCTGATCCGGCGCTTCAGCGCCGCGTGGTCGCGATAGCTGTTGCCGCGAAAAACGTATGTTCCGCCATGCTCCCCCGCGCTCAGCCGGTGAAGGTGACCTCCGCCTCGCCCAACCCCTCGAACCGCACGCCGCACGTATCGCCGGGCTTGAGGAAGCGCAGCCCCGTCCACGACCCGCACGTCACGAACTGGCCGGCGCGCACCCCAGTCTGCTCTCGCATCATGTTCACCAGCGCCACCGCGACGCCGAGCGGATCGCCGGTCGGATGCCCGCCGTCCTTATCCACCACCGTCTCGCCATTCACCGTCAGCCGCACGTGCAGCGCGCCCAGCTTCAGGCCGCGCCAATCGGCCGGCGGCGGCGCGTGAACGAACCCGCCATTGCTGATGGAATCGGCAAGGTTCTCCAGGTTCGACACCGCGTTGCGGTCGGCGTAGCGGCTGTGCACCACTTCGATCGCCGCCAGCGCATCCACCGCCGCCGAGACCTCGTCACGCGTATAGGGTCGCTCCCGCGGCGGCAGGTCGCGACGGAAGATGAACGCCACCTCGCCCTCCACGCCGCAGGCGGGCACCTCCGCCGCCGGCATGCGCGCCGGGGTCGGCAGGATCGTGCCGGCGTAGATCACGCCGCGATTTGGCTCCTCATTGGCCGGCGTCATGGCCTTGAAGGCACCCACCGCCTTGCCCAGCGCCGCCGTCGTCGCGTCCTGGATTTCATGCGCGTCGGTCACGCTGGCCGGGCGGCACGCTTCCGGCAGGCCGGCGATCGGCTGCATCGAGCGTCGCGCCTGCACCAACAGCGCCGCCGCCTGTGCGCTCTGCTGCTTGTCCATCCTGGTTTCCTCCCGCAAGTTGGGCCGCAGCGTTGCACGAGCCGCCGGTGTCGGCAAAGTCCCTGGCTTGGCAGGGTCCTGCCAGGCTGGCAAAATTCCATGCAACGACAGCAAAGACGTCCGTTTCGGGGGAGTTTGGAATGATCGGTCTCGTGCGCATCGCCCTGCGCAGACCGTATACCTCGGCGATTGCCGCACTGCTCATCGGGCTGATGGGCGCGCTGTCGATCACCCGGATGATCGTCGATATCTTCCCGGTGATCGACATTCCCGTCGTGCTGGTGGTGTGGAACTACCCCGGCCTGACCACGGAAGACATGGAACGACGTGTCGTCTTCATCACCGAGCGCGCCTATTCCACCACGGTGAACGGCATCTCCCGCATCGAATCGCAGTCGATCCCCGGCACCGGCATCCTGAAAGTGTATTTCCAGCCGGGCAGCGATATCGGCGGCGCCATCGCACAGATTTCCGCGGTCAACAGCTCCATCCTGCGCATCGCGCCGCCCGGCATGACGCCGCCGGCGGTGATCCAGTTCAACGCGTCGAACGTGCCCGTCGTGCAGATGACGCTGTCGAGCAAGACGCTGACGGAACAACAGATCTACGATTACAGCCTCAACTTCATCCGGGTGAAGCTGTTCACGATTCCGGGCCTGTCCACGCCGGGGCCGTTCGGCGGGAAATCGCGGCAGATCAACGTGGACCTCGACATGGCGCGGCTGGCCGCCAAGGGGTTCTCGCCCACCGACGTGGTGAACACGCTGCAAGCCTCGAACGTGATCGTGCCAGCCGGCACCGCGCGCATCGGCGACCGCGAGTACAACGTGGTGATGAACTCCAGCCCCTCGCTGGTGGACCGGTTCAATGGCCTGCCGGTCGGCGTGTATAACGGCAGCATCGTCACCCTGGGCGACGTGGCAAAAGTGTCCGACAGCTTTGCGGTGCAGGGCAATATCGTGCACGTCAACGGCAAGCGCGCGGTCTATCTCGCCATCCTCAAGCACGCCGACGCCTCGACCCTGGCGGTGGTGGACGCCGCCCGCGCGGCGCTGCCGGAGATCCAGGCCGCCGCCCCGAACGGGCTGGAGCTGAAGCTCGACTTCGACCAGTCGGTGTTCGTGCGCGGCGCCGTGGTGAACGTGATCCGCGAGGCGATCATCTCGTCGATCCTGGTGTCGGTGTTGATCCTGGTGTTCCTGGGAAGCTGGCGCAACACGGTGATCGTCTCGACTTCCATCCCGCTGTCGATCTTCGCCGGAATCGTCGGGCTGTTCCTCACCGGCAACACGATCAACCTGATGACCCTGGGCGGGCTGGCGCTGGCGATCGGCCTGCTGGTGGACAATGCGACGGTCACCATCGAGAACATCCACCGCAACCAGTCGCTCGGCAAACCCCTGACGGTGGCGATCATCGACGGTGCCGCCGAGGTGATCCAGCCGCTGACCGTGGCCACGCTGGCGATCTGCATCGTGTTCTTCCCGGTGGTGCTGCTGTTCGGCGTGTCGCGCTACCTGTTCATCCCGCTCGCCGTCACCGTCGTGCTGTGCATGCTGGCGAGCTACGTGCTGTCGTTCACCCTGGTGCCGACCTTCGCCCGCCTGTTGCTGCCGGCCGGCACCCGGCACCATGCGCCGCAGCGCGGCTTCTTCGGCCTGTTCGAGCGCGGCTTCGGCCGGCTTCGCGACGGCTACGGCCGCGCCCTCGTCGGGGCGCTGAACCGTCGCGCCCTGGTGCTGGTCTGCGCCGGCGTGCTGCTGGTGA
Organism: Acetobacteraceae bacterium; assembly: GCA_049522565.1. Taxonomy (GTDB): domain Bacteria; phylum Pseudomonadota; class Alphaproteobacteria; order Acetobacterales; family Acetobacteraceae; genus JASHVB01. The sequence goes on along the minus strand of JBEKNT010000070.1, from coordinate 4,899 downwards.
TCACCGGGGCGCTGGCCACCCGCATCGGCCTCGACTTCTTCCCGGCCGCCGATGTCGGGCTGATCAAGCTGCACTTCCGCGCCCCGCCGGGCACGCGGATCGAGGAAACCGAAAAGCTCGTGTTGCAGACGGAGGATCGCATCCGCCAGATCATCCCGGCGGACGAACTCGATACCATCAACGACAATATCGGCATCCCCTCGTCGTTCAACCTGGCGTTCGTGCCGAGCGACAATGTCGGCTCGATGGACGCCGAGATCCTGATCTCGCTGAAGCCGGAGCACCACCCGACGATCGGCTACATTCGCGCCATCCGCGCCAAACTGCCGGACGAGTTTCCCGGCAGCGTGTTCTACTTCCAGACCGCCGACATCGTCAGCCAGGTACTGAACTTCGGCCTCTCGGCGCCGATCGACGTGCAGATCCAGGATGTAAACTTCGACCGCGCGCAGGTGCTTGCGCAGGAACTGCTGCGCCGGATGCACGTGATCCCGGGCGTGGCCGACGCACATCTGGTGCAGGTGCTGAACTACCCGGCGCTGCAAGTGGACGTGGACCGGCTGCGCGCCATCAAGATGGGCATCGCGCAGCGCGACGTCGCGAGCAATATGCTGATCTCGCTGTCCTCCAGTTCTCTGGTGTCGCCGAACTTCTTCCTCAATCCGCAGAACAACGTGAACTACTTCGTCTCGGTGCAGACGCCGACCGAACAGATCAACACGATCGGCGATCTGTTGGATACGCCGGTGAGCCGGCCGGATGCATCGCTCGCGGCGGTGAACACCGCGCTGCCCGGCGCGCCGGTGATGCGGCTGGCCGACATCGCCAACATCTATCCGCGCACCAGCCTGGAATCGGTGAACCACTACACGGTACAGCGCGAGATCGACATCGCCGCCAACGTCGACGGCCGTGACCTGGGGTCCACCGCGGCCGACATCCAGCAGGCGATCGCCGCGATCAGCAAGGACCTGCCGATCACCACGCATATCAAGATCCTCGGCCAGAACGAGGTGATGCAGAGCTCGTTCCGCAGCCTGGCGCTCGGCATGATTCTCGCCGTGCTGTTGGTCTATGCGCTGCTGGTGGTGCTGTTCCAGTCCTGGGTCGATCCGTTCATCATCATGATGGCGGTGCCCGGCGCGCTGATCGGGATCATCTGGATGCTGGCGCTGACCGGTACGACCATCAACGTCGAATCGCTGATGGGTGCGATCATGTCGATCGGCATTTCGGTGTCGAACTCGATCCTGGTGGTGAGCTTCGCCAACGATTTGCGAGCGCGCGAGGAAATCGGGCCGCTCGCCGCGGTGATCGAGGCCGGCCGCATCCGGCTGCGGCCGATCATGATGACCGCGTTGGCGATGATCATCGGCATGGTGCCGATGGCGCTGGGCCTCGGCGAGGCCGGAGAGCAGAATGCGCCGCTGGGGCGGGCGGTGATCGGCGGGCTGATGATCGCGACGCTCGCCACCTTGTTCATCGTGCCGATCGGCTACACGCTGCTGCGCCGCAAGCCGCCCAGTCTGCACAGCCTGGACGCGCGCTTCGCGGCGGAGGCGGCAGGCGCCCAAACAACGGGAGAACCAGGTCACCATGGCTAAGGGCGGTCGTTTCCGCGCCATCTTCGGTTATCTCGTCGCCATCGTCGTGGTGGCGATCGCCGGCGCCGCGGTATTCCAAATCTGGCACCAGAAGGACGCGCAGCTCAGCGCCACGCGCGAGGCGCTGGCGGTCGAAATCGCGCGCGGGCCGAGCGTGCAGGTCGTGCCCGTCACCGCCAGCCCCAAGGAGCGGCTCATCACCCTGCTCGGCGACACGCGTCCGTGGCAGACCACGACGCTGTTCGGCAAGGTTGCCGGCTATGTGAAGTCGATACCGGTCGATCGCGGCGATCACGTGACGGCCGGCCAGGTGGTGGTCGAGGTGCAGTCGCCGGAGACCGACCGGCAATACGACAGCGCGCTGGCCGATCTGGCGAACAAGCAGAAGAACGACCAGCGCGCGCGCGACCTGATGGCGCACGGCGCAGGGTCGATCCAGGCGTCCGACCAGGCCGACGCCGACTTCCGCATGGCGGTGCAGAACGTCGCGCAGCTTGCGGTGATGAAGTCGTATGAGGAACTGCGCGCACCGTTCGACGGCACGGTGACGGCGCGCTTCGTCGATCCGGGCGCGCTGGTGCAAAACTCCACGACGAACCAGACCAGCAACCAGCCGGTGCTGACCATTGCCGACGAAAGCCGGCTGCGCGTGGATATCTATGTCGCGCAGCGCGACGTGCCGTTCGTTCATGTCGGCGATACGGCGGACGTGACCGACGCCGCCGCGCCCGACCGCAAGATGCAGGCGCGCATCGCGCGGACCGCCGAGGTGCTCGACCAGCGCACCCGCACGCTGGCGGTGGAACTCGATCTCGACAACCGCGACCACCAGATGATTCCGGGCAGCTTCGCCTACGTGACGCTGCACGTGCCGCTACAGAGCTATCCGGAGGTGCCGGTCGCCGGACTTGTCGTGCGCGGCAGCAACACCTTCGTGGCGGATGTCGATACCGACAGCCTGGTGCATCTGCGGCCGGTGAAGGTCGCCAGCACCGACGGCATCCGCGCCAGCTTGGCGGATGGCGCGACGGTGGGGGCTCGGATCGCGTTGAACCTGCCCGACGACGTGGGCGACGGCAGCCGCGTCAGGCCGGTGAGCACCAAATAACCTCTCCCGCGGGAGCGGGAGAGGTCGAGGTGCGCGAGCACCGAGGGTGAGGGTGAGGGTGATCGGGCCGGCACGTAGCAGGTAGAGCGAGGCGACCCGATCGCCCTCACCCTCGACGCTGACGCGTCTCGACCTCTCCCGCTCCCGCGGGAGAGGTTTTGTTATTTCAAAACCCGACTGTCACTCGCCGGTCGTTGCCGCGGCGCAGGTTGCGATATCGCGCCAGGGCGAGCAGCGGAAAATACTGCCGATAGCCGTGGTAGCGCAGATAGAACACGCGCGGGAAACCCACCGCGGTATAGGGCAGTTCCGTCCACTCCCCGTCGCCGCGCTGGGTCTGCGCCAGGTACGCCACCCCGCGCGCCACCGCCGGATGGTCCACCGCGCCGGCGGCCATCAGGCCGAGCACAGCCCAGGCGGTCTGGCTCGGCGTGCTTGCCTTGTAGCGGCCGTGCGGGGCGTCGCCGTAGCTCTCCTCGTCCTCGCCCCAGCCGCCGTCGTCGCGCTGCACCGAGGCCAGCCAGGCCACCGCGCGGACCACCATCGGATCGTCTTGCGACACCCCCGCGGCGTTCAGCGCGCACAGCACCGACCAGGTCCCGTAGATGTAATTCGTGCCCCACCGCCCGAACCAGCTTCCCTCCGGCTCCTGTTCGCGCCGCAGGAAGCCGAGTGCGCGGGACAGCACGTCATGCTCCGACGCCATGCCGATCTGCGCCAGGAAGGCGACGCAGCGCGCGGTCACGTCGGATGTCGGGGGATCCAGCAGGGCGCCGTGGTCGGCGAACGGGATGTGGTTGAGGTAGAGGTGGGTGTTCTCCGGCTCGAAGGCGCCCCAGCCGCCATCGGAGGACTGCATCCCGATGATCCACTCGCGGGCGCGGTCGATCGCGGGAGCGAAGGCCGGATCGCCGTTGCGATGCAGCAGCATGCCGACCACGGCGGTGTCGTCCACGTCGGGGTAATGCGGGTTGGCGTATTGGAAGGCCCAGCCGCCGGGACGCAGCCCCGCACGGCGCACCGACCAGTCGCCCACCACGTCGAGCACCTGGCGCGCCCCCAGCCACGCGCAGGCGGCATCGGTGGGATCGCCGGCTTCCGCCATGGCGTGGCCGGCCAGGCTGGTGTCCCACACCGGCGACAGGCATGGCTGGCAGTACGCCCGGTCCGGTTCCTCCACCAGCAGCTTGCGCACGGCGCGCCACGCGGTGGCGGCGTCGGAGTGATCGGCGGGGTAGCCCAATGTGTCGAACATCATCACGCTGTTGGCGATCGCCGGATAGATGCCGCCGAGCCCGTCGTCGCCGTTCAGCCGTTCGGTGACGAAGGCCACGGCCTTGCGGATGGCCGTGTCGCGGCCGCGGCGGGGAAACCACGGTTGGGCGACGCGCAGGAGGGAATCGACGCCCTTGAAGAACCGCCCCCAGCCGGAGCGGTACGGCCCGCGGATCCAGTCGCGCACCTGGTCCGGCGGCGTGCGGAACAGCTCTCGCACCTGCACGCCGCGTGGATTGCGCGCGGTCGGCCGCAACGCCATCAGCACCAGCAGCGGCACGATCACCGTGCGCGACCAGTAGGAGATCTTGGACAGGTGGAACGGGAACCACAGCGGCAGGTGCATGATCTCCAGCGGCATCACCGGCACCGCGCGCCACGGCACCTGGCCGAACAACGCGAGCTGGGCGCGGGTAAAGACGTTGCTGCGCTCCGCTCCGCCGGCGTCCAGGATCGCCGCGCGGGCGCGGGCCATGTGCGGCGCATCCGGGGCGTCGCCGATCGCCTTCAGCGCGTAATACGCCTTGACGCTGGCCGACAGGTTGAAGGCGCCGTCGTGGAACAGCGGCCAGCCGCCATGCTCTCCCTGGATCGAGCGCAGGTAGACGCCGATCTTGGCTTGCAGCGGGGCGTCGATGCGGTCGAGGAAATGCTCCAGGAGGACGTATTCGGCCGGGATGGTGGCGTCGGCCTCCAGCTCGAACAGCCAGTGGCCGTCCGGGTGCTGGCGGCGCGCCAGGGCATCGGCGGCGCGGCGCACCGTTCGGGCCAGAGCGTCGTCGGTCGGAGGCTGGGTGATCGGGGTGTCAGGCATGCAAGGTCTGGCGGATGGCAACACCTTCGCGGCGGACTGGCCGAGCCTGATCGCACCTTCGATGGAGGCGGGCAAGCCGGGGGCACCGCCCAAATGCT
>JBEKNT010000069.1:0-21077 GCA_049522565.1 Acetobacteraceae bacterium | reverse complement strand
TGTCCGCTTCCGCACCTCGACGCCGTCCTGGTCGGTCAGGACCGCTACGGCCAACGGAAAAACTCTATCCGGATGGGCATCGACCGCCGGCTTCAGCCCGCGGTCGAACTAGAACCGCAGAGAGCCATCATGCGATCGTCTGCGATTCCCCCCAAGTCTGCGGACAATAATTGCATAGATCGCGGCCGGCGCAACGCCACCAGCGCGGAAAGGCCGCCGCCGGCGGTCGTCCCGACTCGGAAACTGGCCTATACTCCCTCACCATGAACCTCATGCTGTTCCCGACGCCGCAGCACAAGGCCGACGAGGTGCCCTCCGACACCGAGTTGGCCCGCTTCATCCCCGGCAACGCGATCGCCGCCGGCCGCGCCTATGCCCAGGCCGGCCGCGTGCTCCGCATCAAGGTGTCGGAAGACGGCAGCCGGATCGAGGCGGAGACGCAAGGCAGCCGCCGCACGCCGTACGCCGAGACGATCGTCCTGCGGCGCGACCCGCAGGGGCACCTGCGGATCGTCGGCCTGTGCTCCTGCGCGGTGCGCACCAACTGCAAGCACGTTGCGGCGGTGCTCATCGTCGCGCGCGGCCGGCACAAGCTGGCGCCGCCGGCTGCGCTGGCCGCCGCGTCGCAGCAACCCGCCGCCTCGCAGCAACCCGCGGCCGCACCGGCACGCCCCGCTCCGCCACCGCCGCCGCGTGAGGACCCCTTGCCTTACCCGCTCGCGAACTGGCTCGCCGAGCTGGAATCCGCGCAGCAGGCCGACGAGGAAGACTACCCGCCGAGCATCCGCCAGCGGCTGTTTTACGTGCTGGACAGGGCACCGCAGGCGCGCGGCATTCCCGCGCTGTCGGTGCAGCCGGTGTCGGTGCAATTGCGCAAGACCGGCGAGTTCTCCGCGGTGCAGCGGAATTTCCCGCCTGAGAGCGTGAATGCGCAGCAGCCGGCGCGGTTCCTGCGCCCCTCCGACCGGATCATCCTGCGCCGGCTGGGGCGCCGCCGCCACGGCAACGACGAAGACGAGGACCCGCAGGACACGGTGCGCCGCATCATCGCCACCGGTCGCGCCCGCTGGGGCGGCATGACGGGGCCGGTGGTGACCGAGGGCCCGCCGCGGCCCGGCCGCATCGCCTGGGTGCTCAACGAGGACGGCTCGCAGCACCCGGAGGTTACACTCGACGCGCCGGGGGGCATGCTGCTGCGCGTGCCGGAACCGTGGTACGCCGAGCCGGCCACCGGCGTGCTCGGCCCGATCGCCCTGGACCTGCCGGCCCCGCTGGCACGGCGGCTGCTATCCGCCCCGGCAATCCCGCCCGAGCAAGCCGCGCGGGTGCGCAGGGAACTGGGGCGGCGGATGCCCAGCCTGACGGTGCCGGCGCCCGACGAACTGCCCCCGCCGGAGCTGCTGAATGAAAAGCCGCGCGCGCATCTGCTGTTGCTCACCGGCAACCCGCCGCTGCCGCACGCCATGCCGCGTTATGGCGGCGCGCCCGCCATCCCGCTGGCCCGGCTGAGTTTCGGCTATGGCCCGTTCGTCATCGCCGCGGCGGAACGCCGCACCACAATGGCGCGCGGCGGCAGGCTGTACCGGCTGGTGCGCCAGCGCGACGCCGAGGAGCGGCTCGTGCAACGGCTGGGCGCGATTGGATTCGAGCGGGTCAGCCGGGTGGCGCCGAGTTGGTACGCCAACCCCTGGGCCGACGACCTGATGCTGCCGGGCGATTCGGACGGCTCCGCCTGGCTGCGCGTGCTGCTGCACGACCTGCCGGTGCTGCGCGCCGAAGGCTGGACGATCGAGGTCGCCGACGACTTCCCGATCCGTCTCGCCGAACCGGAGGGCGATCTGTCCGCCGCGCTGGAGGAAGGCTCCGGCATCGACTGGCTGGAACTGCATCTCGGCGTGATGGTGGACGGCAAGCGGGTGGACCTAGTGCCCTCGCTGGTGGCGATGATCGCCACCTCGGAAGCGCTCGGCTACGGCCTGCCGGACAGGCTGAACGAGGCCGCCGACGACGAGCCGTTCCTGGTGCCGCTGCAGGACGGCCGTTTCCTTCCCCTCCCCCTGCCGCGCATTCGCCCCATCCTGCTGGCGCTGACCGAACTGTTCGCGCGCGGCGGGGTCGATCCGGAGGGCGGGGGTCAGATCCGCTTCACGCGGCTGGATGCGGCGGATGTTGCGGCGTTGGAGGAGGCCACCGGCGTCGTCTGGCAAGGCGGCGAGTCGCTGCGTGCGCTGGGCCGGCAGTTGCGCGAGGCCGGCGGTGCCATCCCGACTGCCACGGTGCCCGCCAGCTTCCTTGGGACGCTGCGGCCGTATCAGGCGCAGGGCGTGGACTGGCTGCAATTCCTGCGTGGCGCCGAGCTGGGCGGCGTGCTGGCCGACGACATGGGCCTGGGCAAGACGGTGCAGACCCTTGCGCACCTGGCGATCGAACAGGCGGAGGGGCGGCTGGACCGGCCGTCGCTGATCGTGTGCCCGACCAGCGTGGTGCCGAACTGGACGATGGAGGCCGCGCGGTTCGCTCCGTCGCTGCGGCTGCTGACCTTGCACGGGCCGACGCGCAAGGAGCGGTTCGGCGAGATCGATCGGCACGACCTGGTGATCTCCACCTACCCGCTGCTGACGCGCGACCACGCTGTGCTGACCAAGCACGAGTGGCACGTGGTGGTGCTCGACGAAGCGCAGATGATCAAGAACCCGAATGCTGAGACCACGCGGGCGGCGCTGCGGTTGCGGGCGCGGCAGCGGCTGGCGCTGTCGGGCACGCCGCTGCAGAACCACCTGGGTGAGCTGTGGTCGCTGTTCGATTTCCTCGCCCCCGGGTTTCTGGGCAGCGCGCGGTCGTTCCGTACCCGGTTCCGCACGCCGATCGAAAAGCACGGCGATACGGCGCGGGGGGAGATGCTGACGAAGCGGGTGCGACCGTTCCTGCTGCGGCGGACCAAGGAAGAGGTGGCGCTGGAGCTGCCGCCGAAGACCGAGATCACCGAGCCGGTGGAGATGGAGGCGGCGCAGCGCGCGATCTACGAGGGCGTGCGGCTGTCGATGCACGCCAAGGTGCGGCAGGCGATCGCCGAGAAGGGACTGGCGCGGTCCGGCATCATCATCCTGGATGCGCTGCTGAAGCTGCGTCAGGCGTGCTGCGATCCGCGGCTGCTGAAGCTGAAGGTGGTGGAGAAGACCAAGGCGGGTTCGGCCAAGCTGGAGCGGCTGATGGAGCTGCTGACGGTGCTGCTGGCGGAGGGGCGGCGGGTGCTGCTGTTCTCGCAGTTCACCTCGATGCTGGCGCTGATCGAGGAGCGGCTGGCAGACGCCGGGCTGGCGTACGTGACGCTGACCGGGGACACGAAGGACCGCGGCAGCGTGGTGCGGCGGTTCCAGGCCGGCGAGGTGCCGCTGTTCCTGATCAGCCTGAAGGCCGGCGGGGTGGGGCTGAACCTGACCGCGGCGGACACGGTGATCCACTACGATCCGTGGTGGAATCCGGCGGTGGAGGACCAGGCGACCGACCGCGCGCACCGGATCGGGCAGGACAAGAAGGTGTTCGTGCACCGGCTGGTCACGCTGGGAACGATCGAGGAGAAGATGGAGGTGCTGAAGGAGAAGAAGCGCGCGATCGTGGCATCCGTGCTGGAGGCGGAGCACGGGGGCGCGCTGCGGCTGACGGAGGGGGATGTGGAGGAGTTGTTTGGGGTAACGGAAAGCTGACCCCGCGGGAAACAAGGTGGCGCAATGCGCGAGACGATCAACAAGATACTGACGCTGCTGGGTTAGCTTGAGCAAGAAGCCAAAGGCGCAGCCATAGCGGAACGCGCGCTGGTAACTGGCCTGGAGCTGCCCGACATCATTCGCGATATTGTAGACTTGCTGCTTCCCGAATTGAAGCCTTACGAAGCAAATATCTACATGTATATGCTTCGCCATACGATAGTTGAGACTGGTATCCAGATTATGCGACTGTCGCGCCGGGGTCTACAATCCGGTGTCGTAAAGTCGGCCTACGCCGCACGGCTGTGCGTCCGGATCGCTGAGCGCCGCGGCATGCCGCTCCGCCTCGGTCATGGCATTGAAGCGGCTCCAATCCTGCCCCGCCGGATCAGCAGTTTTCCTCGTGGTATTGGCGTCGTTCATACGGTTCGGCTCCTCGTGCCGAGATGATGCGGACGATGTCGCCTCGCATGGTGTAGGCGACAGACAGCAGGCGGCCATCGACCATGCCTGTCGTGACCAACCGGCCTTCTCCATAGTTGCGTCGGTCGTCCAGCCGTTCGATGGCGAAAGGATCGCGGAACACCAATCGCGCGGTTGCAAAGCCGACGCCGTGTTTGGCAAGGTTCTCAACCGCCTTGGGTCGTCCCCCTCGAATGCATCGTCTTGCACGAGCTACGGCACAGCAGTAGGCAGTGCGGCCATCCAGCCTGCCGCCGATAAGCGGCGCTGAGCCAGCGTGCGATTACCTAAGCTCGACTTTCGGCAATTTCGTGGGGTCGTGGAGACCAGGGGTGACGACGGCGCTTGTGCCTCCTCAATGCAGCAAGATTCTTGGCACGGAGCAAGCGCGGCGGGCACGGTGAACACGGAGGCCACCTGCCTCCCCGACTGTCGGGGCAGCACGCAAGCTCCGTGTTCACCGTGCCCTCCGCGCTTTCTCCGTGCTGAAACCTTGCGATTTTCGCGAACCGCAGTCGGCGCGGCCGGTGCGTCGGGACTGCGCTGACCGCGCCGTGATCGGTCCGTAACTTCGGACCCGCGCCCCGGTTTGGCGCCGACCGATTTGTTGGATGTCCCGGTCATGATCGGACGGCGGCTTATTCCTGCGCGATTGCAAAACCATCGGTGGAGACTGGCTGCCTACCGTCGAAAATTGCGGAAAGTCGCGCTGAGAAGCCTAGCGCCGAAAGACCGACTACGACTGATCCGATTTGCTCAAGGGACACCTGATCATGGCCGATCCGGCTGATAACCTTCCCCCGATCCACTCGGGCGGTTTCCTCCGGGACGAACTCGAAGCTCTCGGCCTGAGGGCTCGGAAATTCGCCGAGCATAGTCACGTGCCGCACAACGCCGTCACGGGAATCATGAACGGCGAGCGTTCGATCACGCGCAAATGGCGATCCGGCTCGGCCAGGCGTTCGGCACCACGCCGCAGTATTGGATGAACCTTCAGGCGATACACGACGTGAAGCGGGCCCGGGCGGAGATGCCACCGGAGGCGCTCCGGATCGCACCATACGCCATGGCCTGAACGGCGGGGCACGATCACGGGTAGCACGGTCCCTAACGCCCGTAGATCGCCGCGACTGCCAAATCGATCCCAGGCGGATCAAGTCGGATCAAGCCGGACACATGCGTGTGGGTCACCACCGCCCCGTCCGCACCGCGTTGGTGGTGGATCACCTCGCGCCGCTTCGCGCGTACTACCGGACAATGCATGATGCTGGGCACCCGGAAGTAGTCAGCCGATCTCGTGCGGCGAGCGCCATCACGTCCTCCATCGATGACGGAGGCAGCCGCAGCGCGACGTCGCTGACGGATGCCATGCCGGTCTCACGACCATGTCTTCCGGCCGGGAGAACCGTGCTGGCGAACCCGGTATTCAGGGGAGCGAATGGCGGGTAATCTCCGCGGTCGCATATCGCACCGACGCTTGTCCCGTCCGGAGGATCGCATGCCTCACCGTATCTGCGCCGCGCATGCCGATCCGGACCAGCCGGGCGCGACGTTCCGTGCGATCGACGCGGCGCTGGCCGAGGCGCCGGGCCACATCCTGTTCACCGTTCTGGTGCACCATCCGGCGCTGCAGCAGTCGGAGCGGTTCTACAGCAACCAGCCAAACGCCTATCCAATCGGCGGCCGCAAGCCGGTGACCGACTCACCCTGGATGCAGCGGGTGATCTTCGGCGGCGAGCCGTATATCGGCCGCTCGCGCGCGGACATCGCGGCGCATTTCTTCGACCACGCGTTGATCCATTCGCTCGGCTGCGACAGCATCCTGAACATGCCGGTGCGCTGGCGGGGCGCGACGATGGGCACGCTGAACCTGTGCCACCGCGCCGCGTACTACGACGAGAGCCACCTGCCGCGGGTGAAGCTGATCGCGCAGCTCGCATTGCCGGCGTTGTTGCTGGTCAGCCGAACCTGAACCGACACCAGAGCGGCGGACTGTGCCGCCCGCATGCCGCTTGTCCCCGGCCTCGGCAGTCCTCCCGATCAATCCCGGAACGGATCGAATTCTCCCGCCCCCGCCATCGCCACGGCAAACGGCCGCAGCGTGTGCAGCAGCTTCACCGACCCGGCGTGCTGCGCCAGCACCTCCGGCAACCGCCGGTAGGCCATCGGGCTTTCGTCCAGATCGGCGCCCAGCAGCAGCACGCCGCGCTGTTGCAGCCAGGCGTCCATCTGCGCCTTGGTGAAGCGCCGCTTGGCCTCCTTGCGGCCGAACAAGCGGCCCGCGCCGTGCACCGTCGAGTACAGCGACGCGCGCGCCTGCGGGCCGTCCACGCCTTCCAGGATCACCGCGTCATCGCCCATCGAGCCACCGACAAAGCCGCGCTGGCCAGGGAAGGCCGGCGTCGCGCCCTTGCGCACCACCCAAAGGTCGCGGCCGTCATGCGTCTCGCGCCAGGCGTAGTTGTGGTGGTTGTGCACCAGGTCGGTGACGCTGCCGCCGATGATCTGTCGCACCCGCTCGATCACCCATTCGCGGCCGGCGTAGGCGTAGCGGCCGGCGAGCTGCATGGCGGCGATGTAGCGGCGGCCGATCTCACTGTCCTCGTCCACCACGGCGGGCGGCACGTTCATGCCGTCCCGGCCACCCGCGGCCTTGAGGTAGCGCGTGGCGCTGGTGTGGCCGAGGCCGCGCGAGCCGAAATGCACGCCGATCCAGACGAAGCCCGCTTCATCGCGCATCAGGTCGACGTAGTGATTGCCGGATCCGACGGTGCCAAGCTGAGCCATGGCCTTCTGGCGATACGCGCCCATGTCGGACTCGCGCCATGCGTCGGCGTCATCGAACAGCGGGTGGTCCACGCGTTCGTTGTTGGCGCGGCCAAGGCCAAACGAAATGACGCGCTGCACCTCCTTGAGGATCAGCGGCGCCGTGCCGGCGATGGCTGCGTACGGCGTGTCCAGCCGCACCGCCATGTTGCCGCAGCCGATGTCGAAGCCAACGCCGGAAATGCTGATCTGCTTCTCGTAGGCGATCACGCCGCCGACCGGCTGGGCGTAGCCGAGATGGCCATCCGCGCAAAGCACGCCGGCAACCACGTTGCCCACCGCCATGCAGTTGCGCATCTGGGCGATCGTGGCGGGGTCATGTTCGCCGATCACCGTGAGCGGGCTGTTCCGGTACTGCGGCTGTTGCGGGCGCAGGTTGACGATTTCGGCCGCGGCCGCGGCTTGCTCCCGCGCGTTCTGTTCGGCCCGGGCGGCGTCGCGGAACGTGCACCACAGCGGCATGCCGCGCGGGCTGCCCGGCTTCTCGACGCGGCTGTCCGGGTCGAGGCCGGCGGCAATCGCCAGCTCGCGGCAGCGGAGTTCCTGCTTGTCAGGGGCGCGGGGCATGGTTGCGTTTCCTTCGCAGGCGCGTTCTACAGCCGCGCGGGGCTTGCTGTCAGCAACGGGGCAGCCCCGGTCGGGCCAGCCACCTGCTCCGATAGCGCCTCGTCGTTCCTCCTATCCGGCTGGCCGCCTCCCCTTTGCCAGATATCCCCGCGCCTGACGGTCTCTTACCTTATAAGAAAGACTTGATCCTTGTAAGGAAGCCCCTTATAAGGCTCCCGCGTCACAGGAGGACCTCGTGGCCCACGTTTCGTTCATCGCCGCCTCGAAGCTCGTTGAACTCCTCACCGCCGCCAACGTAAGGCGCGACATGCATGTTAGGGTGCTAACGGCGAACCAATTGGCGCTCGGGGTTGATCCGCTTCATCCGACCAGCGTGATTGACCTCTCAAAAGAAGTGATTCGTGCGCTTTTCCAAGGAGAAAGTGAAGCGACTGCCGAACCGCCACCACCGCCGTCACCGGCTCCAGCAAGGCCCACCACATCAGGGCGGGTGTCCCGCCAGAGTGGAAAATATCTACTAGCCGTTCGAGGCCAGACTATCGAATGCACCTCCTTGAAGCACCTGTTAGCCGAAGGTCTGAGGACGCTGGAAAGCTATCAGAACGGCACGCTCGATAAGCTGTCCCGCGTCAAGCCTCGTACGAAACGAATCGTTGCCCGTGATCCAGCCAACCTGTTCGACCAGACCGAACTTTCGGAAAAGTATTCCGAGAAGCTAATTGATGGATGGTGGTTTGGTACCAACAACTCTGCCGCTGAGACTAATGCCTGGTTGGAGCGTGCATGTTCGTTGGCCGGATTGGAATGGGGTAAGGATTTCACTGTCACCGATAGGGGGAATATTACTCTCGGTGACCTGGGGTTAGCATAGGCGGAGATAAGGAACGGTCATGCACTTGGGGGGCAGATGATCACCCCGACCGGGTTGACGCCCCTGAGCGCAGGCATGGTCAGGGTGGTCGCCAATGCCGTCGCGATGACGGCCATGCACCCCAGTTCAGAAATCCGCCTCGCCGACCGTCGCTGAAAGCTAGCCGTCAACCGGCGATTTCCCGGTCAGGCCGACCGTACCCTGAACCATCTGTTTTCGTTGACGGACCGGCAGCCCTGCGAGTCCGGCATCACGTCATTATAAGTGACGACACTGCCCTCCCAGCAATTGTGCTGCGATTGTCCCCGCCAAAGAGATCGCTCAAGCGCGATGACTATCCAGCGTTTCATATCCTGAAACGCCAACGTCATGGGATTGTGCCTTAACGCAACTTTCGATATACGTCGTGGCGACACATACGCAAAAACCTCCGTTACACCATGCGAAACACCGAGGAAAAGACCCACCAGCCCTACATGCTCGGCTCCCTGCGCAAGGGGCTGGAGGTCATCGACTGTTTCGCCCGCCAGGAAACCTGGAGCCTCGCCGAACTCACCGCCGCGCTGCGGCAGAGCAAACCCACGGTGTTCCGCATCCTCCACACGCTGGAAGACTTCGGCTACCTGGCGAAGGACCAAGCCACCGGCCGCTACATGCTGAGCCTGCGCTTCCACACGCTCGGCTCCGCCGCGGTGCGCCACGAGCAATTGCGCTGGCAGGCGCTGCCGCCGCTGCAGGACCTCGCGCGGGACACCGGCGAGACGGTGCATGTCGGCATCCTCTACGACGGCGAGGCGATCTGCGTGCAGGCGGTGGACGGCACCCGCCTGGTGCGCATGCATGCCTTCGTCGGCAAGCGCACGCCGGCGCACGCCAGCGCGCTGGGCAAGGTCTTGCTCGCCCACCGGCCGGACGGCGACATCGATGCCCTGCGCACTACCAAAGGCCTGGCACGCTTCACCCGGCACACCATCGTCGAACCCGCCGCGCTGCGCGAGACGTTGCAGCGCGTGCGCGCGCAAGGCTGGGCGCTGGACGACGAGGAGATGGAGCTTGGACTGCGTTGCCTCGGCGCGCCGGTCACCGATCACATTGGGCAGGTTTGCGCCTGCGTCGCGGTCTCCGCGCCCGCCTCGCGGATGGAGCCGGCGCGCATCCACGAGCTGATCCCGCTGGTTCAGGCCACGGCGAAGCGCATCTCGCGCATGCTGGGCAGCCCGGCCACGCACGATGCCGCGGTCCGCGCGGCCTGAAACACAATGGAAGGCACAGCCATGGACGGCGGCACGACGGCCACAATGAACGGCGCCGATATCATCGTCGACTTTCTAATCCGGCAGCACGTGCCCTACCTGTTCGGCCTGTGCGGGCACGGCAATGTCGGCTTCCTGGATGCCGCGTTCAAGGCGCAGAACCGCATCCGCACGATCTCGGTGCATCACGAGCAAGCCGCCGGACACATGGCGGACGCGTATTTCAAGGTGAGGAACGAGCCGGTGGCGACGTTCACCTCCTGCGGTCCGGGTTCCGCCAATTTGGTGGTCGCGCTGGCCGCGGCGATGATGGACAGCTCGGCATTCTTCGCTATCACGGGCAACGTGCCGACCAGCCAGTTCAACCGCGGACCGTTCCAGGAGACCGGCCGCTACTTCCAGGGCGATTTTCCGTCCGTCATCCGGCCCTACGTGAAGCGCAGCTACCAGCCGACGCGGGTGGATATGGTGCCGCTGGCGGTGCGCCAGGCCTGGGACCTGATGCTGTCCGGCCGCCCTGGACCGGTGAACCTCGACGTGCCGCTGAACGTGTTCGTGGAGGAGGCGACGGTGGTCCCCCCCGTTGCGTCACGCCGCGTGGTGAACGGCGCGCCCGGCAATCCGGCCGCGCTGTCCGCGGCGCTCGATCTGCTGCTCGCGGCGGAACGGCCGGTCATCATCGCCGGCCAGGGCGTGCTGCTGGCCGAGGCCGCGCCGGAGTTGCAGGCGTTCGCCGAGACGCTGGCCATTCCGGTGGTGACCAGCCCGAACGGCAAGGGTTCGATCAACGACCGCCACGCACTGGCGTTCGGCGCGATCGGCCGCAACGGCAGCTACGCGGCGAACGACGCGACGAAGCATGCCGATGTCATTCTCGCATTGGGGTTCTCGTTCGACGATCGGGCGACCAGCGCGTGGCTCGACGGCTATACGCTGGCGATTCCGCCGAGCCGACTGATCCAGATCGACATCGATCCCGCCGAGATCGGCCGCAACTACCCCGCCGAGCTTGGCATTCTCGGCGATGCGAAGGCGAGCCTGGCGTGGCTGACGGCGACGGCGCGTTCGCGCATCGCGGGGGCGCGCGACGGCAGCGGGGCGTGGTTGGATCGGCTGCGCCGGGGGCGGCAGGTCTGGGGGGACTACCAAAGCACGCTCGCCACCTCGGATCAGGTGCCGCTGCGGCCGGAGCGGCTGATGCGTGCGCTGTCCCGCGCGTTGCCGGACAACGCCATCATCGCCAGCGACGTGGGCGTGCACCACAACTGGATCATCCAGTTGTTCGAGGCGTTGCGCCCGCGCCATTTGATCCACTCATGGGGCTTTGCCGCGATGGGGTTCGCCACATCCGGCATTCTCGGCGCCAAGCTGGCCGCCCCGGACCGGCCCTGCGTTGCCGTGGTGGGCGACGGTTCGTTCCTGATGACTCCGCACGCGCTGGCCACCGCGGTTGAATACGACATTCCGGTGGTCTGGGTGGTGTGGAACAATTACGGCTACTGCTCGATCCGGGACATCCAGCACGGCATGTTCGGCGGGCGCGAACTGGCGACCGGGTTCCAGCTTGACCGCGGGGGAAAACTCTACAGCCCGGACTTCGCGATGCTGGCGAAGAGCTTCGGCGTCGCGTCGCACACCGTCACCCGCGCCGACGAGGTCGAGGACGTGCTGACCGCCGCCATCGCCGCCAACAAGCCGTACCTGGTTGAAGTTCCGGTGGATCGCGAGATCCGCCCGATCGGCACCGGAAGCTGGGACCTGCCACCGCTGCCACAGCCCGAGCCGAACTTTCTCAAGGCGCTGGCTGCGGCGGGGCTGTCGCTGTAGCCGCACGCACTTCTCCCCCTCCCCTTGAGGGAGGGGGCTCCCCCCAACCCCCTCCCACAGGGGGAGGGGGAGTATTCGGGCGGTCTGCCATTCCACACTGAATCGACTCGAAAACGAACCTTGGAGGAAACCAAATGCACCGCAGAACGCTGCTTGCCGGCGCTGCCGCACTGCCGGCGGCCACTCTGTTGCGGCCGCGCCGCGCCCCCGCCGCCGCTGCGATCTCCGATGGCGTGGTGAAGATCGGCGTGCTGGACGACATGTCTGGTGTGTTCGCCGATCAACAAGGCATGGGCGACTACGTCGCCGCGCGCATGGCGGCCGAGGAGTTCGGCGGCAAGGTGCTGGGTGCGCCGATCGAGGTGATCCAGGCGGATTTGCAGAACAAGGCGGATGTCGGGCTGTCGATCGCGCGCCACTGGTTCGACGAGCAGCAGGTGGACGCGATTTTCGGGCTGGGCAACTCGGCGGTGGCGCTGGCGGTGCAGGAACTCTGCAAGGACCGGCGCAAGATCGACGTGGTGATCGCCGCCGGCACCACCGACCTGACCGGCAAGGCTTGCTCGCCGTTCGGCGTGCACTGGACCTATGACAACTATTCCGCCGCCAAGGGGCCGGCCACCGCGCTGGTGTCGCAGGGCAAGAAGAAGTGGTTCTTCATCACGTCGGACTATGCGTTCGGCCACTCGCTGGAGGAGAACGCGAGCGCCATCCTGAAGGGATTGGGCGGCGCGGTGGTCGGCAACAGCCTCGTACCGCTGGGTGAGACCGACTTCTCGGCGCATCTGGTGCGCGCGGCAGCGTCCGGCGCGGATGCCGTCGGGATCTGTGCGGGGGGTGCCGACTTCATCAACATCGCCAAGCAGATGGGCGAGTTCGGGCTGATCGGCCGCGGCATCGTGCCGGCGGCGCTGAATTGCTCGTTGACCAATATCCATTCTCTGGGGCTGGCGACCGCGAAGGGCATGATCTTCAGCCAGCCGTATTACTGGGACCATGACGATCCGAGCAGGGCGTTCGCCAAACGGTTTGCGGCGAACCATCATGACCGGCCGCCGACGGCGTTCCAGGCGAGCACCTGGGGTGCGGTGACGCATTACCTGAAGTCGGTGCAGGCGGCGGGCACGGACGAGGCGGGCGCGGTCATGGAGAAGATGCGCGCCATTCCGATCAACGACTTCATGACCAAGGACGGCAGCCTGCGGATCGATGGGCGGGTGATCCGCGAGATGTTTCTGCTGCGCGCCAAGCAGCCGGCGCAGTCACACGGCGAGTGGGACCTGCTGGAGGTTGCGCAGGTCATTCCGGGCAAGGATGCGTTCCGGCCGCTGGATCAAGGCGGGTGCCCGCTGGTACGGTCATAGCGAGCGCCCAAGAAATCGAGTCGCCGCCTGACAAGCGTCCACGGCACGCGGTAGGATGCCGGCCCACAGCGAAGGGAGAGCATGGAAATGAGCGAAGAGGTCGCAACCCTGGCCGGCGGCTGCTTCTGGTGTCTGGAAGCAGTGTTCAAGGACCTGCGCGGCGTGAATTGGGTGATGTCCGGCTACTCGGGCGGTCAGAACGCCAATCCCAGCTATAAGCAGGTGTGCTCCGGCACGACCGGCCATGCCGAGGTCGTTCAGGTCAAGTTCGACCCTGCGCAGCTATCCTACGCCGACCTGCTGCGCGTGTTCTTCGCGATCCACGATCCGACCACGCTGAACCGGCAGGGCAACGATATCGGCACGCAGTATCGCTCGGCGATCTTCACGCACTCGGAAGAGCAGCGGCAGACGGCGCAGGCGGTGATGCAGGAAATCGCCGACGCAAAGCTGTGGCACGCGCCGTTGGTCACCGAGATCGTGCCGTTCCAGGCGTTCTACGAAGCCGAGCCGGAACATCACGACTACTTCGCGCGCAATCCGTGGAGCGGCTACTGCCAGGTGGTGGTGGCGCCGAAGGTGGCGAAGTTCCGCAAGCAGTTCACCGATCGGCTGAAGCGGGCGGCGGCGGAGTAGGGTGGCTCGTTCTTCCCGTCAGGGCCGGGCTTAACCCGGCCACCGACGCACGCAGGAGCGGGGGCAGATCGCTGGCTCAAGCCCGGCCATGACGAGGAAAGCGACGCCGATTGACGCGGCTCGCTGCCGCCGGTACTCACCGGTAGATCGCATCCCCGTCCCGGGAGAGAACCACCATGGATCTGAACTTCACTGCCGAGGAACGCGCCTTCCGCGAGGAGGCGCGCCGTTTCTTCCGTGCCGAGATCCCGCAATCGATCCGCGACAAGGTCGCCGAGGGCGAGGGCCTGACCCGGGACGACATGATCACCTCGCAGCGCATCCTGAATGCGCGCGGCTGGGCCACGGTGAACTGGCCCGTGCAGTGGGGCGGCCAGGCGTGGTCGCCGGTGCAGGTCTATCTTTACCAGGACGAGATGCAGCAGGCCAACGTGCCGACGCCGATCGGCTTCAACGTGACCATGGTCGGCCCGGTGATCGCGCAGTTCGGCAACGATGCGCAGAAGCAGCACTTCCTGCCGAAGACCGCCAATGCCGACATCTTCTGGTGCCAGGGCTTTTCCGAACCCGGCTCCGGTTCCGACCTCGCGTCGCTCCGCACCAAGGCGGAGCGCAAGGGCGACAAATACGTCATCAACGGCCAGAAGACCTGGACCACGCTGGCGCAATACGCCGACTGGATCTTCTGCCTGTGCCGCACCGATCCGGCGGCGAAGAAGCAGGAGGGCATCTCCTTCATCCTGGTCGATATGAAGACGCCCGGCATCACCGTGCGTCCGATCGTCACCATCGACGGCGGCCGCGAGGTGAACGAGGTGTTCTTCGACAATGTCGAAGTCTCGGCCGAGAACCTGGTCGGCCAGGAAAACAAGGGCTGGGACTACGCGAAGTTTCTGCTCGGTAACGAACGCACCGGCATCGCCCGGGTCGGCGCATCCAAGGCCAAGGTGGCGCGCATCAAGGAACTCGCGTCGATGGAACGCCTCGGCGACACACCGCTGATCGAAACGCCGCGCTTCCGCGAAAAACTGGCGGCGGTGGAGGTCGAGCTGAAGGCGCTGGAGATGACGCAGTTGCGCGTCGTCGCCGACGAACGCAATCGCGAGAAGGGCCGGCCGAACCCGGCGTCGTCGATCCTGAAGTTGAAAGGCTCGCAGATCCAGCAGCAACTGACCGAGCTGGTGATGGAGGTGGTCGGGCCGTACGCCATGCCGTACCAGCGCGACTTCGACGGCCGCAACGAGGAAACGGTCGGCCCCGACTACGCCACGGAGGCGGCGCCGATGTATTTCAACTACCGCAAGGTGTCGATCTACGGCGGTTCGAACGAGATCCAGCGCAACATCGTCGCCAAGGCAATACTAGGATTGTAACGACACGTGGGGTGCAGGGCAAAGTTGATGAGACTCCCCCTCCCACAAGGGGAGGGGGAGTCTCATCAACTTTGCCCTGCTATCCTGCCGTGACGAGTGATTCGGGGGACACATGGACTTCGACCTGACCGACGACCAACGCCTGCTGAAGGACAGCGTCGACCGGCTGATCGCCGACCACTACGCGTTCGAACAGCGCAAGAAATATATGGCCGAACCCGCCGGCTGGAGCACCTCGGTCTGGAACCAGTACGCCGAACTCGGTCTGCTCGGCCTGCCGTTCGAGGAAAAGCTCGGCGGCTTCGGCGGCGGCGCGGTCGAGACCATGATCGTCATGGAAGCGTTTGGCCGCGGCCTGGTGCTGGAACCGTATTTCGCCACGGTGATCCTCGGTGGCGGCCTGCTGCGTCGTGCCGGCAGCGACGCACTGCGCGCCGCGCTGGTGCCGCAGATCATTGCGGGCAAACTGAAACTCGCCTTCGCGCATATCGAGCGGCAGTCGCGCTACGACCTCGCCGACGTCGCCACCACCGCGCGCAAGGACGGCGACGGCTACGTGCTGGATGGCGCAAAGAGCGTCGTGCTGCACGGCGACTGTGCCGACAAGCTGCTGGTGACCGCGCGCGTGGCCGGCGGACGGCGCGACCGCGACGGCATCGGTCTGTTCCTGGTCGATGCGGACGCCGCCGGCGTGACCCGGCGCGGCTACCCGACGCAGGACGGCCTGCGCGCCGCGGAATTGGCCCTCAGCGGCGTGCGTGTGGCTGCCGATGCGGTGCTGAGCGACAACGCGCTGCCGGCGATCGAGCATGTGGTGGACGAGGCGATCGCCGCACTGTGCGCCGAAGCGGTCGGCACGATGCAGGCGATGCACGAGACGACGCTGGAATACCTCAAGACACGCCAGCAGTTCGGCCGGCCGATCGGTTCGTTCCAGGTGTTGCAGCACCGCTCGGTGGACATGCTGGTGGCGCTGGAACAGGCACGCAGCATGGCGATGTTCGCGGCGGTGATGGCGGGGGAAGAAGACTCGACGGAGCGCCGGCGCGCGATAGCCGCGGCAAAGGTGCAGATCGGGCGGTCGGGCAAGCATATCGGCCAGGAGGCGATCCAGCTTCATGGCGGCATCGGCATGACGATGGAGTACAAGGTCGGCCACCACTTCAAGCGCGTGACGATGATCGACATGCTGTTCGGCGACGCCGACGCGCATCTGGCAACACTGGCGCGGGTTGGCGGATTGTTCGGCAACACCAAGGCGGCGTAGCCGCGCGGCGGAGTGCGTTCCCGCCTATTACCGTGCTGCGTCCAGAGCACTTAGCAGGCGCTGCAATGGCAGCACCATGAGGCGTGGCTGCGAGTCCGGCACGGCAGTGAAGCCGAAACGATTATAGAACGCCGCGGCCCGATCATCGATCGGATGCGTCGCGAGAGCACGAAAGCCGACATTGCGCGAAGCCGCAGCGGCGCGAATCAACGCATCTTGCAGCAGCCGACGACCCAGGCCCTTGCCACCATGACTTGTAGCAACCGCCAATTGCCCGAGAAGCATGAGCGAAACCGGATCGGGGGCGTTGCGACGCAAGGCGCCAGGAAGACCGACCCGCGCGGCCGAGGCGGTGGTCAGGGCACAGAAGCCGATGACTCGCCCGTTCTCTGCCAGGACAAACGTACGAGAGTCGCCGGTATTCTGGTTCCGCAGAGCTCGCGTGCGAAGCCAATTGTCCAATGCCGCCTGACCGCACGCAAAAGACGTAACATCATGATGGGCCTGTAGCGGTTCGAACTCGCCTGAAATACCTTCAGACACAACCTAGGCTTTCATTTCTGCTTCTTGAGCAGTGAGACAAGCTGAGAGTCGGGTTTGTTGCCCGCGGGCTCATCGAGCAATTCCGTGAGCGTGCGCCAGCCTTCGTCGGAGCCGATCTCGAATAGACGCGGCGACACCAGGACATCTTCGGCGGCTCTGACCGCACTGGACACCAGGAAATCGGTCAGTGTGGTATGCCGCAGTTGGGCAGCATGGCTTAGCAGGGACTTGGTGGCAGGTGCCAGGCGCACTTCCAACCGTTCAACCTTCGCTTCCCGCTGCTTCGTCACGGCCATGCATCACCTCGCGCCGGCCGTCATTGGCCTAGCAGCAGCTATCTAGTGTACGGACATCGTCCGTGCAAGATGAGAAGCGCTAGGATCCGACGATCTCCTGCCACAGCGCCCGCGTCTCCGCCCCCGGATCGTGCGTCACGTGGCAATCGACATCCAGCACCATCGTCCTGCGCTCCCCCACAGTGTAGGCGGGCCAGGCCGGCAGCGACGCATGTTCCGGCACGCCGTTGCGCGCGAACGCGGCCCACGCGCCCGACATCCTCGCCGCCAACGCGTGCGCTCCGGCGCTGCGGTCCGTCGCATTGGTGAAGTCCAGCGTGTCGAAGGTGAACGGCACATCGATCGCGTGCGGCGCGCCCAACCGCCCGTCGAACAGCGGCGTCTGCCAGGCGAACGAGTACATCCACACCGGCGCGCCACCCTGCCGCGCCCTGCGCTCCGCCATCAGCAGCGAGCGGATGCGGAAATTGCTGTCGGTGAGCGTGGCGATCAGGTGCTCCGCCGGACTCGCATCGGGCATCAGCCGGCGATACAGAGCCACCACGCGATCCGCCTGCGCGCCGGCCACCGCTGCCACCCGCGTCTGCAACTCCGGCTCGGTCAGCGTCTGGTGCCACACCGTGTCGTCATGCGCCAGGAACAGCGAAGCCTCGTGCGAGCAATCGCCGATGATCAGCGGAATGTCGGCTGACACAGGCGTCGCATCCGGATGGAACGGCTGGCGCGGCAGCAGCGTGCCATCGACCACCGGCCCGAACGGATAGCGATCCAGCAGCGGCCAGGGTGATGGCCCGATCGCCTGCTGTGCCGGGCCGATGGCCGCCAGCAGCCGCCGCATCGGCACCGCATGCAGTTCCGCCAGCGACGCCCGCGTCAGGCCAAGCTCGCCCAACACCGCCTCGGTCAGCGTCGCCGCACGATCCCGCGTGCGCAGCCGCACCGCGGCGCCGCTTTGCACGATGGCGCGGTGGAACAGCCCGCGCGCCGACGGCATCGCCAGCAGCGTGCTGACCTTTCCGCCGCCGCCGGACTCGCCGAAGATCGTCACGCACCCGGGATCGCCGCCGAACCCGGCGATGTTATCCCGCACCCACTGCAACGCGGCGATCATGTCGAGCGTGCCGGCATTGCCCGACGCCGCGTACTCCGCCCCGCCGATCGCCGACAGGTCAAGATGACCGAAGATGTTGAGCCGCTGGTTCACCGTCACCAGCACCACGTCGCCGCGCCGGCACAGCCGCATGCCTTGCAGCCGCAGGCTGTTTGCCGAGCCGAACGAAAACGCCCCGCCGTGCAACCACACCATCACCGGCCGCCGCGCCGCGTTTTCCCCCGTTGGCGTCCAGACGTTCAGCGTCAGGCAATCTTCGGTCTCCGGCGAAGCGTCCGGTGGGCCGGAAAAATCCACCATCTCCGCCCGCGGTGCGGGCCCGATCCGCGATTGCGGCGCCTGGCCGGCGTAGTCCAGCGCATCGCGCACGCCGGCCCATGACGCGGGCGGACGCGGCGGCATGAACCTGGCGGCGCCTGCCGTCGAAGCGCCGTAGGGCACGCCGCGGAACGCCGCGACGCCGTCGATCAGCGCACCACGCACCTTGCCGCTCGCCGTCTCCACAATCGGGTTCATCGCTCTTCTCCCCATGCTTCGCGTGCCACGATCAGCGGCTGGCGATTTTCCCTGCGTCGCCAGACCAACCCCGCGACCGCGACCGCCGCCAGTCCCGTCAACTCGATCGCATCCACCGCGCCCAGCGGCCCCAGCAGGCTGGCCAGCGCGCCGACCAGCAGGATACCCACAGGACCGCTGCCGATGCACACCGTCAGCAGCCCCATCAGCCGCGAGCGGATATGCGGCGGCGCGTGGGTGATGATCAGCGAGGTCTGCATATTGGCAAACGCCGCCGAGCCGAAGCCGCCGGCGACCAGCAGCGCGCAGGCCAGCGGGAACACCGGCGCCAGCGGCATCAGCGCCGCGCAGACCAGGAACAGCAGCGAGCCGCCGACCATCAGTTTCCGACCGCTGCCCGGCGGATCGCCACCGGTCAGCCACAGCCCGCCGAGGAAGGCGCCGAAAGATTCCGACGCCGCCATCATGCCGACCAGCGCGGGCGACACCATGAAGTGTTGCCGGCCGATCGGTGCGACCAGCGCGGCGTACGGGAAGCCGAGCAAGTTCATCGCGATGGTGACCAGCAGCACGCCGGCGATGACGGTGTGGCCACGCGCGTAGGAAAATCCCTCGGCGAGGTCGCGCGGCACATGGCTCAGTACCAGCCTGCGGATTTCCTGTTGATGCGGCAGCCCGGCAGCGAGCAAGGCGGCGAACAGATAGACCAGCGCGGACAGCGCGAAGGCGCCCGCCAGGCCGGCGAACTCGTACAGCGTGCCGGCGATGATCGGGCCGATCATGCGGGTAACGGAGTTGGTCAGCGTGTCGAGCGCCAGCGCGCGCGGCACCAGCGCCGGCGGCACGCTCTCGCCGACCATGCGGCGGCGCGTGGACATCTCGGTGGACCAGACGGTGCCGGCAACCAGCGCGGCGAGCGCGACATGCCACGGCCGCGCGCTGCCCGTCGCGCCGAGGATCGCCACCGTGGCGGAAGCGGCCGCGGTGGTCAGTTGCCCGATCACCAGCACGCGCTTGCGATCCACCGCCTCCGACATCACGCCGGCAAAGGCGCCGAGGAACAGCATCGGCATGGTGCGCGCGGCGGAGACGACCGCGACGGCGAGGCCGGAGCCGGTGGCGTCCAGCGTGAACAGCGCTGCCGCCAGCACCTCGAACCAGCGCATGGCGTTGACGCAGCCGCCGATCGACCACAGGCGCAGGAAGTTTCGCCCCTGGCCAGCGGATTCCGGAGGCGGCGCGGCGAACAGCGCGCGCAGGCCAGGTCTACGCGGCATGCGTTGCGGCACCCGCGATGACGCGGCCAGGCAAGGCCGGCATGGATACGTTTCCCCCAGGCTTCGGTCCGTCGTCTTGCATCCGTGGCCGGGCATGGACCGGACCCGCCCCACAGCGCTATCATGCACCATCGGAGGAGATTCCGGCAGAGAGGGGAACCCCAGTCATGAACGATGCTATGGTTGCGACGCCTCAATTCGACCGCACCGTGGAAGACCTCGGTAACATTGTCGAGCTTGGCCATGTCAACGTGACGGTGCCCGACCAGTCCAAGGCGATCGCCTTCTACCTGATGGGACTTGGGCTGACGCGCGACCCGTACCTGATGGCGGGCCTCGAGAACATGTGGGTGAATGTCGGGCGCGGCCAGTTCCATCTGCCGACGCGCGACGCGCAGGTGGTGCGCGGCACCACCGGATTGGTGCTGCCCGATCTGGAAGCGCTGCTGAAGCGCCTGACCTACGCAAAGAAATTCCTGGCGGGCACCAAGTTCAGCTTCAAAGAGTCGGGCGACGTGGTGGAGACCACCTGCCCATGGGGCAATCGCATCCGCGTGCACGCGCCGACGCCGGCGAAGTTCGGACCGATGCGCGTCGGTATGCCGTATGTCGAGTTCGACGTGCCTGCCAGTTCGGATCTCGAGGCGATCGCGCGGTTCTATCGCGAAATCCTCGGCGGCATTGCCGGCGTGGCGAAGGACGAGCGCGGGTCGTATGCCTGGGCCAGCACGTCGGCCGACAGCAAGGTCACCTATCGCCCGACCAAGAAGAAGCTGCCGGACTATGACGGCCACCACATCCAGATCACGCTGGCCGACTTCTCCGGTCCGCACAAGAAACTGCTCGAGCGCGGCCTGGTCTCCGAGGAGAGCGACCAGCACCAGTACCGCTTCCTCGACATCGTCGACGTGGACACCAACAAGCCGATCTTCCGCATCGAGCATGAGACGCGCAGCATGCGTCACCCGATGTTCAACCGCACCTTCATCAACCGCAACCCGGACATGAGCAATCGCAACTTCGTGCCGGGCTACGAGGTTGGTCTCTGGGCGCTGAACTGACGATCGAGCAGAACCTCTCCCGCCTGCGGCGGGAGAGACGCCGGTTGGTCCACGTTGCGGCCCAACCGGCCGGCTCGATGCGCCACCGGAGATGAAAACGGTGGAGGCGTCGCGACTGCCGTG